>UQWP01000027.1 GCA_900544825.1 uncultured Prevotella sp.
TGAAAATAGGAGATAAACACCTATGATTAGTGTTTACCTCCTACTCGATTGTTTTCTGGATCCTGAATCTGAAAAGAAACGGCAATTTTGAACATTTTGTGATATTTTGTGAATAGTGATTATTTGCAGAAAATCAGTACCTTTGCACCAGAAAACAATCATATTGTATATCATAAGAAACATATTAAAAATGAACAAGAAAAAGATATTATGTTTTTGTCTGGCTCTCGGGGCTTTTTCTGCCATGATGGCGCAGGAAACTCTGTCGCTGAGCCAGTGCCTGCAGATGGCGGTGGAGAATAACCTGTCGCTGCAGAAAAGCAGGAACGAGATTGCAAAGGGAAAGTATTCCATCAGCGAGAACCAGGCGAAGCTGCTGCCGCAGATCAACGCCGTGGCACAGTTGAACGACAACTTCACCCCTCCTGTTTCCGTGACGGATGGTTCTGCCTTCGGCAAACCTTATAATGTAACCAAAACCCTGCAGTATAATGCTTCAGCAGGCTTGCAGCTCCAGATGCCGCTCTACAACCAGATGGTGAATACTGCCATCGACATTGCCAAGATTGCAGACCATCTCAACCAGCTCTCTTACGAGAAGGCGCGCGAAGACCTCATCGTACAGACTGCCAAGATGTATTACATGGCGCAGAATACTGCCGAGCAGATTCGACTGGTGAACGACAACATCAAGCGCCTGGAAGAACTCTATGGCATCACTCAGGCTTTCTACGATAATCAGATGACCCTGGAGGTAGATGTGAAGCGAGTGAAACTCAACATCGAGAATCTCACCGTGCAGCGCGATAACGCCATCGCCATGCTCGACCAGCAATATACCATGCTCAAGTATGTGATAGATTATCCTGCGGATAAGCAAATCAAGGTGACGGAGGTGAATCCGGGAGAGATAGAGACGGTGAAAGCCAACGGACTGAATACGGGACTCTACGAACTCCAGCTTCTGGAGAAGAGAAAGGAACTTGCCCAGAAGCAGATCCAACTTGCCAAGGACGGTTATCTGCCATCGGTGAGCCTTACCGGAAGCCTGATGTATTCTGCCTTTACCGATAAGATAGAACATTGGATTCATTCGGGCGAATCCAACCACTGGTATGGTTCCAACGGCATCGGCATCCAGCTGAGAGTGCCAGTCTTTGATGGCTTTGAGAAGCGTTCCAAGATCAGACGTGCCAAGGTGGAGGAGGAGAATGCCCGCATCGGATACGAAGATGCGCTGAAGGGTATGCAGGCAAACTATATGAACGCCGTGAGCGAGGTGAACAACAGTCAGCGCAATTACAAGAAGCAGTTTGACAACTACACCCTGGCGCAGGATGTATATAGCGTAACTGCCGACCAGTATAAAGAAGGTGTAGGAACAATGACCGCCGTACTCCAGGATGAGATGCGCATGAGCGAAGCTATGAACAATTATCTCACCGCCTATTATAAATATAAGGTGGCGAATCTCTCGCTTCTGAAACTCACCGGACAGTTGGATCAGGTAAAATAACAAAGTAATCATCAAGTAATAATCAATCAGAATATAACAATGGAACAGAACGAAAACAACAAGATAGAAACCGCTCGTGAGGAAAATGCAGCAACTCAGACTTCTCACGAGGAAATGCAGAAGAAACTGAAGAAGCAGCGCATCCGCCAGATCATCGCCAGTCTCATCGGCATCGCCATCCTTGCCTTCGGACTCTGGAAGATCGTCTGCCTCTTCCTGGATTATAATGCCCATGAAACCAGCAATGATGCGCAGATAGAGCAGTATATCTCTCCTGTTAACCTGCGTGCATCGGGTTATGTAGCCAAGGTTTGCTTCAAGGAACACGACGAGGTACACAAGGGTGATACGCTCCTGGTTCTCGACGACCGAGAGTATCGCATCCGACTGATGGAGGCTGAGGCGGCACTGAAGGATGCCAAGGCTGGAGCCAACGTCATCGATGCTACCCAGCAGACTACCCAGACATCGGCTACCGTCTATTCGGCATCCATCGATGAGATAGAGGTGCGCCTTGCCAAACTCGCCAAGGACTGCGAGCGCTATCGCAACCTGGTAGAGAAAAAGGCGGCTACACCTATCCAGCTGGAGCAGCTCGAAGTGGAATATGCGGCTACCAAGAAGAAACTGGAGTCGGTAAAGCGACAGCAGGCTGCTGCCTATAAGGGCGTGAACGAGGTGGTTACCCGCAAGCAGAATGTGGCTGCTGCCATCCAACGGGCTGAGGCTGCGGTGGAGATGGCGAAGCTGAACCTCTCTTATTGTGTGGTAGTGGCTCCATGCGATGGTAAGTTGGGTCGCCGCACCTTGGAAGAGGGACAGATGGTAAGCGCCGGAACCACCATCACCTATATCCTTCCTAATGCCCAGAAATGGGTCATCGCCAACTACAAGGAGACTCAGGTAGAGAATCTCTATGTGGGTCAGAAGGTTCGCATGACGGTGGATGCCATCAGCAACAGGGAGTTTGAGGGCACCATTACCGCTATCTCCGGTGCTACCGGTTCCAAGTATTCTCTCGTTCCTACCGATAATTCGGCAGGCAACTTCGTGAAGATTCAGCAGCGTGTGCCTGTAAGAATCGACTTCACCAACCTCAGCAAGGAAGACAATGCCCGTCTGGCAGCAGGTATGATGGTGATCGTGAAGGCTGAGAGAAATAAGAAGTAGCTAGAAGGAAATGAAGTAATATATGGAAGAAGAATATAAGAATTATCCGTTCTATGACTGGGTGCCGAAACCGCTGGGCATCATCTTCATGATCATCCTCTTCGTGCCGATGATTACGATGAGTGGTGTCTATTCCGCCAACAGCGGAGAGATGATGAGTGGACTGGGCATCCAGTCGGAATACATCGCCTTTGCGGGCTTCTGCACGTCGATAGGAATGGCGGCTTTCTCGCCGTTCTTCTACGAACTGGTGTGCATCCGAAGAGAGAAGATGATGTGTATCGTGGGATTCTCCATACTCTTTTTGCTCAGTTTCGTCTGCGCCCAGACCGATTCGCTGTTCATCCTCGGACTGTGCAGTCTGTTGATGGGCTTTGTTCGCCAGACGCTTCTGATGGCGCATCTCTTTGTATTGATTAGATATGGTTTCGGCATCGAGGCAACGAAGAATATCACGCCGGGTTGCGAGCCTACCACCGAGGAAGCTTGGGATGCGGTGGATTCAGAGAAGATGGTGTCCCAGCCGGTCATCTATCTTTTCTTCATGATCATCGGACAGTTGGGCACCTGGCTCACGGCTTGGCTTGCCTATGCTTACGAGTGGCAGTATGTGTATCATTTCATGATGGCATTCATGCTGGCGGGCATCATCATCGTGTTCTTCACCATGCCTTATCATAAGTATCCGATGCCGAAGTTCCCGATTACGATGTCGAAGTTTGGCAATGTCACGGTGTTCAGCATCATGCTCTGCTCGTTTGCCTATGTGATGGTATTCGGCAAGACGCTTGACTGGTTTGATGATTCTACCATCCGTATCTCTACGGTGGTCTGTCTCATCTTCACCGCCCTGTTCATCTATCTGGAGAAGACCCGCCGTTCACCTTATTTTATCATGGAGGTGTTCCAGCTCAGGGTTATCAATTACGGTATCATGCTGTTCTTCCTCCTGATGGTCTGCAACTCCAGCGCCATGTTTGTGAATGTATTCACCAATGTGAGTATGAAGATAGACAACTGGCAGAATGCTACCCTGGGCAACTGGGTGATGGTGGGCTATACCGTGGGCTTGATCTTCGCGGTCATCGCCAGAACCAAGAATGTTCATCTGAAGTGGATGTACTGTCTGGGCTTCCTCTTTATCGGAGGCTACGCCCTCTTTATGTATTTCGAGGTACAGAACGACGGCATGTATGAGCGCATGAAATGGCCTATCCTCATCCGTTCTACGGGAATGATGCTGCTCTATTCGCTCATCTCCACGATCGCCAATCAGCGCATGCCTTACCGCTTTATGTCCACCTGGGTCTGCATCATGCTCACCGTCCGTATGGTCATCGCTCCATGCATCGGTTCGGCGCTCTACACCAATGTGCTCCAGCATCGCCAGCAGTATTACGTAACCCGCTTTGCGCAGGATTACGACCGCACCAGTTTGGAGACGGCACGGACCTATGACCAGACGGTAAGAGGTATGCAGTATCAGGGCAAGACGGAGACCGAGGCGCAGAATATGGCTGCCATGAGTGCAAAGGGAAAGGTACAGGTGCAGGCCACGCTGGTATCCATCAAGGAGATGGCAGGCTGGACTTTCTACGGCTGTCTGGTATGTGCCGGACTGATGCTCGTAATACCTTGGCGCAAGCGCAACATCAAGGAGCTGACCCGCGAGTATCTGTTGAAGAATGTGAATGTGAAAAACTTGGGAAGAAGGTAAAGGCAAGAAAGCAGATTCTTCCGGAAACGGCAGAATTCTGCTAAAATATCATAAATAATCAAGGCAATCATCAGAGGAGATTGATATTTTTGTTATCTTCGCAGTTAAAGCAATTTTTTAGAATGGAGATAACAGACAATATAATCATATATGAGGCTCATGATTTCCCTCATTTTCTGATGCAGCCTTTCTATTCTGATTATGTCGGAATAGTAGTTTGTCATCAAGGGGTGTTCCGTTTCTGTGTAGATGGAACATCCTTTGTTGCGTCTATGGGAGAGACCGTTTTTCTCTCTCCCGGAATCCTGTTTCATGTGCAGGAAGTCTCTGCAGACTTCCGGTACACGTTGCTTTTTTATCGTGTGGAACAGATTCGCCACATGCTGGGGAATACCGTAGTCAGCATGCGACTTTATTCTACGCTTTATCCCCAGTCGTGCACGGTGGCTCATACGGGATATGAGGAGATGCTGACCTCTTATGCCCGGATGCTTTTGGATTTGGAGCAGAAGGAGAAGCATGACACTTACAGTCTGCATGAGCAGAAGTTGCTTCTGATGGCGGTAACCTATCGTCTTTGCAGCATCTTCTCTGCTTCGTTCCAGAAGGAGGGTAAGGAGATGAGACGTAAGATAGAGACTTTCGAGATGCTGGTGAAGCTGATAGAGGAGAACTTCATGCGTGAGCGTACGGTAGCGTTTTATGCCGACCAGCTTTGTCTCACTCCGAAGTATCTTTCGGTGATAGTGAAGTCGGTATGTGGCAAGACGGTTCAGCAGTTGATTTTCAAGGCAATCATCCGCCGCAGCATCTATCTGATGAAGAATACGGACAAGACGATTCAGCAGATAGCCAGTGATCTCAGCTTCCCGAATGCCTCATCCTTCGGCACCTTCTTCAAGAAGCATACCGGATTATCGCCCAAGAATTACCGCATGGGGGCGGAGTAGCTCAATTTGTAAATGCTTTATACTTTTTAGCATGCGAAACTAAAATTTCTCCCCCCAAAAGTTTGCAGGTTTCGAATAATCTTCGTACCTTTGTACCCGCCAGAACCCGCCAAGCCTCTCAACGATGCTCAAATGTGCGGGTCGTTTTATTTTTATACATTTTGAACCTTCTAAACTCATTCCTTTATGAATAGTCTTATCCCATTTCAAAAGGAATACCAACAGGCAGATGCTCTTGTTCAATTACTCTTGTCAAGAGGACTTGCTATTGATAATCCAGGTAAAGCAGAACAGTACCTAAAGACGATAAATTATTATCGCCTTTCAGCATATATGTATCCATTGCTTTTAGTTCCCAAGTCAGAGCATCGGTTCAAGACAGATACAAGTTTCCGACAGGTCATGATGCTGTATCGTTTTGACAAGAAGCTTCGTCTGTTTATGTTTAATGAAATCGAGAAAATCGAGATAGCCGTTCGTACAGCTATCGTTGATGAGTGTACGTCAGCGTTTGGAGATAGTTTCTGGATGACGAATGCTTCTTATTTTATAGATTCAAATAAGTTTCAGAAGACTTTGGTTTTGCTAAAACATGAAGTAGAAAAGTCTCGTGAAGAATTTATTGCACATTTTAAGCAAACGTATTCTAATCCATATCCGCCAGCTTGGATATTGTCAGAACTCATTCCTTTGGGTGTAATGGTAAACATCTTTAATAATCTCAAGAATGCGCAAGTAAAAAAGCGGATAGCTTTACGCTTTGGATTACAATTGAAGGTGTTTAATTCGTGGATGACAATTATAACTTTAACAAGAAATTCTTGCTGTCATCATGCAAGAGTGTGGAATAAGCAGAATACGATGTTGCCTATGGTTCCACGTCGAACCACCCATGCTTGGATAACATTACCTTCCAATCCTTTGCGAGTTTATTATAATCTTTGCATCATAAAGTATTTCTTGGATACAATTTCGCCCAATAATGATATGGGGCAGAAGTTACGCAATTTGTTGGCAGCTTTCCCTCTTGTCGATCCTGCACCAATGGGATTTCCAGAGGGGTGGGAGAACGAGGAATTGTGGAAAATCGGATAAAGTTAAGAAATATATTAAAATTTATCCCCAAAAATTTGCTGGTTTCGAAAAATCTTCGTACTTTTGCAGCACTAGTACCCGCCAAGCCTCTCAACGATGCTCAAATGTGCGGGTCGTTTTATTTTTATACATTTCCCTTTCTGAGATTCTCGTATTTTCAAACGATTCTTATTTCTTTGTGAATATTGAAAAGATGGAAGAAATAGGTAATGTGTTAATAATCAGGTGATTATGGTTTTGTTAGTTAATAGCGTTAAAATAGAAATTCTATAGTTGTACGACTATAACCCCTATAGTTGTACAACTATAACTCTACAGTTGTACGACCATAGCCTATATAGTCGTACGACTACAACTTTATAGTCGTACAACTATAGGGTATTCGCTTAATTAGAAGCAGAAAATAGGGTATTCGATATGCTCAGAATACCCTATTTTTGTTGCTAGATTCCAAGTTTCCCAGTATGCAAAATTTGGTTATAAGTATTGACAGAAATACCCTTTTTGTTAAAGAGACTTTCATAAAAAATGCTTTCACACTTCATGTTAACTATCAGTATCATAGTTAGTTGAGTGTGAAAGGAGATTTATGAAGGGAGAATGTGGGTGATGCGTGAAGAGGGAATAACGGTTATGAGTAGTGAGGGGAGGCGATAGATGCTGATAGGCGGAAAGATGCTATCTTTTATCGATTGGTTTGAGTAGTTCTTATAGCTGACTAGAGTCATCCATATAGCTGACTCGGGTCATCTATATGGATGACCCGGGTCAGCCGATGACTGGTAGTATCAATTGCTCTCATAGATAGTATTAGCTTCCCCTGTTGGAACTATAATCTCTCCTTATTGGAACTATCAGCTTCTCTTTCTGGAGGTATCAGCATCTCTTCTTGGAGCTATCAGTTTCTGCTATTTGAAGTATCTGCTTCTGAAGTTTATACTATCATACTTTTCTCCTAAAAATGCCTTCACACTAAACTTGCTGATAATCAGAATGTTTGAGAATGTATGAAAGCAGAAATAAAGTTTGCAGAATATTATAAAAACAAAATAAGCAGCTGAAAAATCAGCTGCTTATTTTGTGTAGGGTGGAGCTGGAGGGAATCGAACCCTCGTCCGCACAAGGAAACCATACGCTTTCTACATGCTTATTCCAGCCTTCAATTTTCGAGGTATGACAAGACCTGGACCACCAATCATACCCTTATCCTCTAAAATTTCATCCATGCAACGAGGCGTACATGAACTATTTCCGATTTGCCTGCACCGCTTGATCAACAAGATTCGGAACTACATCCGTTGAGCGATGTCTCGTTCCAGCACCTTGTGCCGGAATAATGCTAGTTTACTGTACTTCGACTAGGCAGCGAGAGCGTAGTTATTTTCGCCAATTAATTTTTTGTTCACTAGGATTTAGGAGGTAGCCAACGAGCCTCCGCATGCTTACGTACCATTTCATCTCGCCGTCAAATCCAGTCAACCCCGAGATTTCTTGATAACTAGGGTGCAAAGATAAAGCGAAATTTTGAAATCACCAAATATTTTCGGAAAAATCATCGTTTTTTCTTTGAAATATCGGAATAATGCGGTTGGGAGACCGCTTTTGTTTAGAATTTTGGAAGAAATGATGGGATTTTCGAAGTTATCTCGTTTTTTTGCAGTAACTTTGTGGGCGAAAATAATTAAAAATCAATAATGATGGCAATGGAGAAAAAAGGAAAGATACTGATTGTGGACGACAATGAGGATGTTCTCTTGTCGCTCAATATGCTTTTGAAACCATACGTGGAGGGTATCAGAGTTATCAATACGCCTGAGCGAATCATCGGAATGATGGATTCGTTCATGCCTGATGTCATCATGCTCGATATGAACTTCCATCGGGATGCCATCAGTGGCGAAGAGGGATATGAATGGCTGGAGAAGATTCTGGCGCATAACCCCAAGAGCGTGGTGCTGTTTATCACGGCTTACGTGGATACGGAGAAGGCGGTGAGGGCCATCAAGGCGGGAGCCATCGACTTTATTCCGAAACCATGGGATAGGAATAAACTGCTCGATACGGTGAAGAGTGCCGTGGATTTGAGCAGGGAAAGGAACCTGGATTCTTCGGATTTGATTGGCGAATGCCCTGCCATGCAGGAACTGAAAGCGCAGATGATGCGTGTGGCGGCTACGGATGCCAACGTATTGATTACTGGAGAGAATGGTACGGGAAAGGATGTGGTGGCGCATGCCTTGCATCAGCTTTCGGATAGGGCAAGGAAGCCGTTTGTGAATATCGACCTGGGTTGTATCCCGGAGAATCTTTTCGAGAGCGAACTTTTCGGATACGAGAAGGGGGCGTTTACGGATGCCAGGAATGCGAAAGAAGGACGAATTGAGACGGCGGATGGCGGAACTCTCTTTCTGGATGAGATTGGAAATCTGAACCTGCCGATGCAGCAGAAACTCCTGACGGTGATTGAGAAGCGGGAGACCCAGCGCATTGGTTCCAATAAGGTGAGCCATGTGGATGTGAGAATCCTGGCGGCTACGAATGCCAATCTGCGTGAGAAAGTGGGTGAGGGAACTTTCCGACAGGACCTCTTCTATCGACTGAATACCATAGAACTGCATCTTCCGCCGCTGCGTGAGCGTGGAGAGGATATCGTTTTGCTGGCAGAATATTTCCTGAAGATTTATTCGGGGAAATATAGCGTGGGCGATGTGAGGCTGGGGGCATCTGCCAAGCAGAAACTTCTGAAACATAACTGGCCGGGAAATGTGAGAGAGTTGCAGCATTGCATCGAGAGGGCGATTGTTTTGGGGGATAAGACGGAACTGGCTGCCGAGGATATCAGATTGGAGGATTCGGTGGTGGTATCAGATTCTTCTGCATCAGATTCTGCGTCAAGTTCAGCATCGGGTTCCATCAAGGTTGATTCGCTCAATCTTCAGACTCTGGAGCGTGAAGCCATCAAGCGCGCTATTTCCTTGAGTAATGGAAATCTTACCCAGGCCGCTGAGTTGCTGGGTATCACCCGTTTCGCTCTTTACAGGAAAATTGATAAATTCGGAATTTAAAAAACTTCGGAATTTTTTGAAACAATGTCAATCGTCAATAACTTATTCAATCATAAGAGCAATGAGCGGATGCGCCAACTGATTGAGGCTATCCGCACCCGTGACTTCTCGCTTCAGTATTCGTTGGATCATTTGAGGGGAGAAGAGCGGAATCTTGCTGAGCAGATTAACGAAGTGGTGAATGAATTTCGGGAAACCACTTTGCGACAGGAAGCGAAATACCAGTATTTCGGAACGATGCTCGATACCATCAATGCCTTTCTCATTGTGGCGGATGAACAGGGGAAGGTGCATTGGATGAATCGGGCTGCCGTGGAGGGACTCTGCGGTTTTTCGATTCATCACTTGAACGACTTGCAGGTGCTGGATGAGACGCTGCCGGAAATGATGAAGCAGCTGAAGCCCGGATTGCAGAAACTGGTGCAACTGGAGACCAAGACCCATGAGGGTGCTGCTGACAAGAAGGCTTTGGATGTCGGAAATCAGAATGCGGGGAAGGCTGACTTTGTATTGAGCGTGGTCAACTTCTTTAATAAGGGCTTTGCCTATCGCCTCTATACTTTGCAGAATGTGCAACCGGTGATTCAGAAGAATGAGACGGATGCGCAGCAGCAGCTGGTGAGGGTATTGACTCACGAAATCATGAACTCGCTGACTCCTATCATCTCTTTGGCTGATACGCTTTGCGAAGGAGTGGAGCAGGATACGCTGGAGCATGATGATCTGCTGATGGCATTGCAGGCTATCAACCGGAGAAGCAATGGCTTGCTGCAGTTTGTGGAGAACTATCGCAAGTTGCAACGCATATCGAAACCTCAGTTTGAGGAAGTGAGGATGGGTGATTTGGTGGCTGATTTGCAGCATCTTTATCCGGATTCGATATTCCATTATGAGATAGAAAACGAAGACCAGAGGTTGCTGATGGATCGTTCGCAGATAGAACAGGTGCTGATTAATCTGCTGAAGAATGCGCAGGAAGCTGTGGAGAATGAAGAGATTCCTTATATCCGTCTTACCACTCATCTTTCGAGCAACAAGCGAGATTTCTTCATTTCCATTACCGATAATGGCAAGGGAATATTGCCGGAGGTGATGGAGCGCATTTTTGTGCCGTTCTTTACTACCAAGACGAGTGGTTCGGGCATCGGACTGAGTATCTGCAAGCAGATAGTAACCCTGCACGGTGGAACCATCACCGCTTCTTCTAAACCAGGCGATAAAACCACCTTTAGCGTGGTGCTTCCTGCCTGATAGAGACAGATATCTATCATATTGAGGATGTGCGCACCGTGCGAAATCGCACACGTTTCGTGCGGTTTCGCACGGTTTTGTACATCTTTTTTTTATATCCGAAACTTCTTATCTTCCTGATAATCATATCTTTATCTTTTTGGCATAGCTTTTGTATTAGTTTTTGCAAAAGTAATCATCATGAAGATCAAGAATTATATATTCATAGTATGGGCGCTTGCAGCCATGAATGTCCAGGCCGACACTTTGCAGCTCGACTTGGCGGCTACCATTGCGATGGCGCAGCGGCAGTCGCCATCGGTGCAGAGTGCCCGCAATACCTTTCTGTCTGCTTACTGGGCTTATCGGTATCATCTGGCCAACTATCTGCCTTCGCTTTCCCTTTCATCTTCACCTTATATTAATAAGGAGGTGAACAAGATAACCCAGTCGGATGGCACGGCTCTCTTTCTGAAACAAGATCAGTTGAGTGCCGACCTTACTCTGAAAATCAACCAGAATATCTCCCTGACGGGTGGTAGCCTTTTTGTGAAGAGTTCGCTCAACCGGCTGGATGAGTTGCATAGCAAGATAACCGCCTATAGCAGTCAGCCTTTTAGCGTGGGCTACGAGCAGAGTCTTTTTGGCTACAACTCCTTGAAATGGGATCGCCGGATAGAACCTATCCGATTTCGGGAATCCAAGAAGCGATATGCCGAAACGCTGGAGATCGTATCAGCAAAAGCCTGTGAGCATTTCTTCGCCCTGGCTTCGGCGCAGGCTGAATGGGAGATGGCAAAGCAGAACTTTGCTTCTGCCGATACGCTTTATCAGATGGCGAAGGGGCGATATGAGAACGGAACGATTTCGGAAAACGAGATGCTGCAGCTGGAAATCAACCGTCTGAACGAGGAGACCAACGTGATGGATGCCCAGGTGGCTTTGCGGGAGAAGATGCAGACCATCCGCTCGTTTCTGGGGTTGGAACAATCGCAGGATATCAGTCTGGTGATGCCGGAAGAGGTGCCTGCCTTTGAGGTTCCTTTGCAGCGGGCGATAGATTGGGCTTTGCTGAACAGTCCGGATCCCGATTATTACCGTCGCATCCAGAAGGAGAGCGAAAGCCGGTTGGCGCAGGCTCGTGCCAACGCCGGATTGAAGGCGGATCTCTATATGCAGTTTGGACTCTCGCAGACGGGAGCCGACATCGGTGCCGCCTATCGCAGTCCGATGAGTCAGCAATCGGCAAGCATTACCATCGCCCTTCCGATATTGGATTGGGGACGGGGAAAGGGTAGGGTAAGAGAAGCCAAATCACAGCTGGCACTTACCCAGACGCAGGTGGAGCAAGGCATGAGGGATTTCTACCAGAACGTAGAAAAACTGGTATTGCAGTTTAACATGCAAGCCCGAAAGGTGCATGTGGCATCGCTCACCGACCAGCGTGCCGAGAAGCGACATGTGGTGGCGCGCCGACTCTACATCATGGGGCGCAACTCGATACTCGACCTGAATGCAGCCATCAGCGAGAAAGATGCTGCCCGGCGTAATTACATCTCGACCATGCAGACGTATTGGAGTCTTTACTATACGCTCCGAAGCATGACGGGATTCGATTTCGAGCACAATAAAGAATTGAAGGAAGAACTTCCTATAGAATGAATTTCCATAGAATCATCTTCCTATAAAATAAATAAGGTGAAATGAATAACAACAGAACAATATGGATATAAAGAAACAACCGAAACCGTGGTATATCCGCTACCGATATCCTATTCTGTCGGGTGCAGCAGGCATCGCCATCCTGGTCTATGCCTTTTTCCTGATCGTTACTTCGGGCACCCGAAGGGTGGATATGGATAGTGTGGTGATAGCCGAAGTGAAGAAGGCTCCTTTCTGGGAGTATGTAGATGTAGAAGGACTGGTGCATCCCTTCAAGACCATCCAGGTGAATGCGATGGAGAATGGATTCGTAGAGCGGGTGGTGGCAGAAGAAGGTGCCATGCTGCAGCAGGGCGATACCATCCTGGTGCTTCAGAATCCGGAACTCTATCATTCTATTGATGATGAGCAGGATGCATGGAGCAGTAAGCTTCGCAACTGTCAGGAACAGGAGATTGAGATGACGCAGAAGTCCATCAACCTTCGCCAGCAAGCCTTGGATGCCCAGCATCAGATGGCGAGCTTGAAGAAATCGCTCAAGCAGAGCCGGGAGGAATATCGCATGGGTATCAAGAGTAAGGCGGAACTGGAGGTGGCAGAGGAAGATTACGAATATCAGCGGCAGAAGGTGCTCTTGCAGATGCAAAACCTGAAGCATGATTCCGTATCTACCCGGTTGAAGCGCGAAATGATTGCTGCCAACAGGATGGAAGCCAACAAGAAATTGTCGAGAATGAAGGGCCGCACCCAGCAGTTGGTGGTTCGGGCTCCCGTAAGCGGACAACTGAGTTATTTGGGGGTAACCCAAGGTCAGCAGGTTTCGTCCGGGGCGAGCATCGGACAGATCAAGGTGATGAGCCAGTTTAAACTGCAGGTTTCGCTGGCTGAATATTACATCGACCGTGTTATCGCCGGACTTCCTGCCCATATCGAGTACGATGGTCATCAGTTTCCGCTTCGTGTATCGCGGGTGATTCCTGAGGTGAAAGACCATCAGTTTGTCTGCGAATTAACTTTCAGCGGCAAGACTCCCGCCAATATCCGATTGGGCAAGAGTTATCGGGTGCTGTTGGAATTGGGCAAGCCGGAGCAAGCCATGGTGATTCCGAATGGCGATTTCTTCCAGACCACCAACGGATATTGGATATTCCGGGTATCTGAAGATGGCAAGAAGGCGCAGCGGGTGAATATCAATGTAGGCAGACAGAATCCTCAGCAATTCGAAATCACTTCCGGATTGAAGCCGGGCGATAAGGTTATCGTAAGCGGATATGCCCAAATCGCCAGCGAAAAAGAGATAGATTTGAGATAGACTTTTATCTGAAATCATCAAAAACAATGTCTCTCATAGATAATAAAATTCAATCTTTCACGTAAATAAATTATATAAAGACTCGTAAATATGAATATGTTATTACACAACCTGAAGGTTGCCCTGCGCAACATTCTCAAGTACAAGGTGCAGACTCTGGGCAGCATCCTGTCGCTTGCCATCGGTATGGTGACGCTTGCCACGGTGCATTCGTTTCTGCAGAATTTCCGCATGGCTTCCATTAACCATGAACCTTATTATGACAGGGTTTATAACCTCCGATTCGATTCCATCCAAAAACGTCAATCGGAAAATTCAATTCGTATCAATGGTGATATCGTAAGAGCGGTGAAGGCGAATGGAGGACCTCGTTGCATAGAGCAGGGACCTTATGCTCCTAATGGTATGCTTACAGGCGGCTGGGCTGAGTTTACCCTAAACGGCAAGACAAGGAGAAAGATGTCGTTGTATGCAGTTCCCCTTGACCGTCATTATCCCAACTTTGTAGGTATCCGTTCTGCCATTACGGGCGAAAAGATAAAGGTGCTGGGTCCTCATGATGCCATTATCAACGAAAAGCAGGCAAAGCAAATCTTTGGTGACAAGAATCCCGTGGGTGCAAGCATTCGTTTGAGTAAAAGTTATGGGAATTATCAGTTGAGATTGGTGGATGTCTATCAAGACTTATCATTGACTGAGCAAAATAGTTCTGCTCTCTTTTACTCGCCATGGGAGTTGGAAGATATGGATCCCGAGCAATTTTATGCTGTGAATTTGTATGTGGTGTTGAAAGAGGGATGTACGCCACAACAGTTGAAAGCAGAGGTGAACAGCAGATTGAAACCATTGGGGCTGAAGGTAAAAACAGAAAAGCTGAAAGATCGTTTGAACGAAGGGTATTCAACCGTTGCTATTGCCCGTTCCATCACTTATCTGATAGGTTCATTGATTCTGCTGGCTGCCATCATCGGTTTCCTGAGAATGCAGACGCAGCTGTTCTGGATGCGCAGACGTGAAATCTCGCTCCGAATTACCAATGGTGCCACACGCCTTCAACTCTTCTCGATGTTTGCTACCGAGGTGGTGGTGATCGTGCTGGTGGCTTATTTGGTGGCAGTATTGATGGGAGCCTGGATTTGTGATTATCTGGCAAAGCCTCAGTTTGCAGAAATTACCTCCGAGTTAGGAACCATCAGTCATCTGTATCTCTATAGTCTGGTGATAGGGCTGGTAGTGATGATGTTGTGTCTCGCCATCATCTGGATTGTACTGAGTCGCATTTGTAAGCATACGCAAGCACTCGAATCAGGAATGAGAAGAAGCCATAACCATTGGTTCCGCAATACGATGCTGGGTGTGCAGGTGATGATCAGTATGTTCTTCCTGGGTGTCACTTTCTGCCTCCTGTGCTGGGTGGGCAAGATGGCAGATTTCAACCATATTCCTGATGACGAGCGTGCATACAAGCAGAGTCTGTATCTGCAGACAAATGCGGCAGAAAATGTCCAGCGCCTCAGAGACAAGCTCATCCATTTGCCGCAGGTAGAACGATGGATTCCTTATAGCTGGGGAGTTTGGCAAGTTAATGAGCTAGCAGAGAACGAGGAGTTCAGCAAGGCGGCTTGGCAAGGCGATCCTTATGCTAGCTATAATAATGTGACGAATTATAAAATTCGGACTTCAGCTGATACCTCCTATCTCGATTTCTTCAAGATCAAGGTGAATTGGAAGCCGAAGGCAAACCGGAAGAAATGTATCCTGGTAAATGAGGAGTTGTATAAGCATATACGCCAATATCATGTTGCTCCTAATGATATATTGACTGTAGATGAGATGGATTCCTATCAGATAGCCGGAACGTTCCAGTCAATTCCTTATCAGGGGAGTATGAAAACTGATATATACTCATTCATAGTCATTGACCCTAAAGAGGCTTATGGTGCCACACATTATATTCTTGTGGCAAAGCCGGATGAATATAAGGAGATGCTGGTTGCAGTAGATAGAATGATACAGAAATTGGAGCCTGCTGTGGTAAAACCGATGTCATCCAATCTGCGTGACTATATGGCGAGGGAAATGTTTGCATTGGAAATACTGCAAAATATTGCGTGGATCCTGGCTATCGTGAGTCTGGCTATCTGCCTGATAAGCATCTTCAGTACGGTGATGCTGGATACGCAGACCCGCAAGAAGGAGGTGGCTATCCGCAAGGTGAACGGTGCCCTGACAAAGGATATTACCAAACTCTTCGGACGAACCTATCTGGTGATTACGCTCATCGCCATGGTGTTTGCGGTGGTAGCCATATTGCTGTTCCATATCGTTCTGAGCCAGATGTTCGAATTTGTAGAAATCAATCCAGTCTTCCCTATCATCCTGAGTGTAGTGATCGTGGTTGGCTTCATTGCTGCTATCATCGCCTGTCAGGTACGCAAGATTATGAAGGTGGATCCTTCGGAGATTCTGGCTAAGGAATAAAATGCGTCATTTGAAAGTATAAAAGTATAATATGAATTTAAAGAAACGATAAAGATTATGATTCAATTAGATAATATCAAGAAAGTATTTCAGACAGAAGAGGTGGAGACCTGGGCTCTGCGCAATATCAGTTTGCAGGTAAAGGAAGGCGAGTTTGTTGCCATCATGGGACCTTCGGGATGTGGCAAATCTACATTACTTAATATAATAGGTCTGCTGAATAATCCTACAAGTGGCAGCTATCTGCTCGACGGCAGGGATGTGAGCACGCTGAAGGAGAGCGAACGTACCCTGATAAGAAGAGGTATGATAGGTTTTGTGTTCCAGAGTTTCAACCTGATAGATGAGTTGAATGTGGTGGAGAACATCGAGTTGCCGCTCCTGTATATGGGAGTATCGGGCAAGGAGCGCCGTAAGCGTGCCGAGGATGTGATGGAACGAGTGGCAATATCCCATCGTGCCAAGCATTTCCCATCGCAGCTTTCGGGCGGTCAGCAGCAGCGCACCGCCATCGCCCGTGCCATCCTGCCGCATCCTAAGCTGATTCTTGCCGATGAGCCTACGGGAAACCTGGATTCCAAGAATGGCAAGGAGGTGATGGAGCTGCTTTCTGAGTTGCACAAGGAAGGTACCACCATCGTAATGGTAACCCACTCGCTGCATGATGCCAATTATGCCGATAGAATCATCAATATGTTTGATGGTGAGATTGTGAATCAGGTGGAGATGTAGGATTTTATGATATGAAAATCGCCCGATAGCATCAAAGAATGTGCTATCGGGCGATTTACGTCTATATCTCTTCATCAATAAATCGGATGATTTCATCCTGCTGGTCGGGATGATACCAGTGGATTTCGGCATCTCGCTTAAACCAGGTGAGCTGCTTGCGCATGTATTCACGGCTATGTGACTGTATCTGGCGGATGGCTTCATCCTTGTCTATCTCGCCATCGAAATAGGCAAACATCTCCTTGTAGCCCACGGTTCTTAAGGCGGTGAGACCCTTGTGAGGATATACGCTGCGGGCTTCTGCCTCCAAACCATCCTCCATCATCAGCAGCACACGCTGGTTGATGCGATCGTACAGTTCGGCACGGTCGCGGTTCAAGCCTATCTTGATGATGCGGAAAGGACGCTGCTTCTTTTCGGCAACACGAAAAGAAGTATAGGTCTTGCCAGTCTGGTGACAGATTTCCAGGGCATGCACCACGCGGCGGGGATTCTTCTTATCTACTATCGCCCAATGCTCCGGGTCCATCTTGTGGAGTTCTTCTACCAACGCCTCCAAGCCTTCGTCTTCCAGGCGCTGTTTCATCCAGATACGGATGTCGTCACGCACGGTAGGAATATCGTCGATACCCTTGCATACGGCATCGATATACATCATGCTGCCACCTGTAAGCAGCGCCACATCGTGATTCTTGAAGATATCCTCTTCCAGGAGATTCATCACGTCGGCCTCGTATTGGGCTGCGCTGTAATAATCTTCGATATGATGGTTGCCTACGAAATAATGCTTCACCCGTTGCTGCTGTTCGGCAGTAGGCGCAGCGGTTCCGATAGAGAGTTCTGCGAAGATCTGTCGGGAGTCGGCATTAATAATAGGTATAGAGAGATGCTCTGCCAGAGAAAGACAGAGCTCGGTCTTACCTACACCGGTAGGACCGAGCACTACAATTAAAGTTTTCATTATCGGATGATGCCTCGCTGAGAACTCTCTACGAAGTCGATGATGTACTGGATTTCCTTAGTCACCTCAAGATTCTTCTTGATTTCCTCGATACCTTCCTTCAGGATACCCTTGCTGTAGAGCAGGCGATAAGCCTCGTGGATGTTCTGGATGGTCTCGTTGCTGAAACCACGGCGACGCAAACCGATGAGGTTGATGCTGCAATAGCGGGTTGGCTCCTTGCCGGCAATGATATAAGGAGGAATATCCTGAGAGAAACGGCAACCGCCCTGGATCATCACGTAGCCTGCGATGTGGCAGAACTGATGAACGAGAACGTTGGCGCTGACGATGGCGTTGTCATCTACAACCACCTCGCCGGCAAACTTGGTTGAGTTACCGATAATCAGGCCGCTGCCCAGCTCACAGTCGTGAGCCACGTGAACAGTCTCCATCAGGAGGTTGTTGCTGCCTACCACGGTCTTGCCCTTAGAGGCTGTACCACGAGAGATAGTAACATTCTCACGGATGCTGTTGTTATCGCCCACCTCGCAGGTTGTCTGCTCGCCCTTGAACTTCAGGTCCTGGGGCTTTGTAGAGATGCTGGCGCCTGGGAAGAATTCATTATTGTTGCCGATACGAGCGCCCACGTGGATGGTAACGCTGTTCTGCAATACGTTGTTATCGCCCAAAACGGTGTCCTTGTCAATATAGCAGAAAGGACCGATAATGTTGTTGTCACCGAGTTTTGCCTCTGGATGAACAAACGCTAATGGACTAATCTGATTCATATTTCTATCTTATTATTACTTGTTCTTAACAATCTGTGCAGTGAAAGTAGCCTCTGCCACCACCTGGTCGCCTACGAACATATAGCCCTTCATAGAGCTGATGCCATGGCGCACTGGTGCGAGCAACTCCACACGGAAGAGGAGGGTATCGCCTGGAACCACCTTTTTGCGGAACTTCACGTCGTCGAGCTTCATGAAGTAAGTGCTCCAGCGCTCAGGCTCTTCCAGCTGGTTCAATACGAGCAGACCGCCACACTGTGCCATCGCCTCTACCTGGAGAACGCCTGGCATAACCGGTTCCTCTGGGAAGTGGCCAGTGAAGAATGGCTCGTTACTGGTTACGTTCTTGACGCCCACGATGCTGGTAGGACCCATAGCGATGACCTTATCTACCAACTGCATTGGGTAGCGATGAGGCAGGAGCTGACGGATGCGGATGTTATCCATGATTGGCTCCTCGTTTGGATCGTAGATAGGAGCCTGGATTTCGTGCTTGCGAATCTCCTTGCGCATGAGGCGGGCGAACTTGTTGTTCACGGTATGGCCCGGACGGGTAGCGATGATGCGACCCTTGATAGGCTTGCCGATGAGCGCCATATCTCCGATGATGTCGAGCAGCTTATGGCGAGTACACTCGTTCTCCCACTGCAAAGGACGGTGCTGGATGTAACCCAACTTGCTGGCATCCATGTGAGGCACCTTGAGATGGTCGGCGAGCTGATCGAGCTGAGCCTGCTCTACCTGACGCTCGTAGATAACGATGGCATTGTCCAAGTCACCACCCTTGATGAGGTTTGCCTGGAGCAATGGCATGATATCGCGAACGAATACGAAGGTACGTGCGGAAGCAATCTCGTCAACATAGGCCTCCATCTTGTCGAGGGTAGCAAACTGGCTGTTGATGAACTTGCTCTCGAAAGAACACATCGCCGTGATGCTGAACTCCTCATCTGGAAGGATGGTGATGACAGAACCGTTGTCGTCCTTCACCTCAATCTTATGACGGATGATATAGTAGTCCTTCTCTGCATTCTGTTCCTGGATGCCTACGCTCTGAATCTTCTCTACATACATGGATGCAGAGCCGTCGAGGATAGGGAACTCAGGACCATTTACCTGGATGAAACAGTTGTCGATGCCGAGGGCATAGAGAGCAGACATACCGTGCTCGATGGTAGAGATGCGAACGTCGCCCTTACCGAGTACGGTGCCACGCTGGGTTTCAACGACATTCTCAGCCACAGCCTGGATGATAGGCTCGCCTTCGAGGTCGATGCGCTGTATCTTATAACCGGTGTTCTCTGGTGCAGGATTGAAAGTCACGGTGAGGCTCAAGCCTGTGTGTAATCCCTTGCCGCAAAGAGAGAAGCTACCTTTCAGTGTCTTCTGTTTTGACATAATTATATATAGTTTTATTTATTTTTCTTCAGTTCTTCAATCTGCTTCTTCAGGTCGTTGAGTTCCTTGTACATATCAGGCAGGCGACGGAAGATGGCCTGTGACTTGAAGTAAGCACGCTGCTCCATAGGAGGAGTACCGATGAGCTGCTGGCCGCTCTTGAGGCTGCCTGGCACACCGCTCTGTGCTCCGAGGAACACCTTGTCGCCGATGGTGATGTGACCGGCGAGACCTACCTGTCCGCCAAACATACACCATTCGCCTACCTTGGTACTGCCGGCTACACCCACCTGTGCAGACATCACGGTGTTGGCACCGATGTCGGTGTTGTGGGCAATCTGAACCATATTGTCGAGCTTCACGCCCTTGCGAACGTAGGTAGAGCCCATGGTAGAGCGGTCAACACAAGTATTGGCACCAATCTCCACATCATCCTCGATGGTTACGATACCAATCTGAGGAATCTTGTCGTATCCATCAGGACCTGGAGCGAAGCCGAAACCATCAGCACCGATGACACAACCTGCATGAAGAGTAACGTTACCGCCGAGCTTGCAGCCGTGATAAATGGTTACGTTAGGGTAGATGAGGGCATTCTTGCCGATCTTCACTCCCTCGCCAATGTAAGCGTGAGGATAAATCTGGCTACCTTCGCCCACCTCTGCACCATCGCTGATATAAGCGAAAGCACCAATATATACGTTCTCAGCCACCTTAGCCTTTGGAGAAACAAAAGCCAATGGGTCGATGCCCGTCTTCTTAGGCTTCATTGATTCATACATCTGGAGCAACTTAGCCACGCACTCGTATGCATTCTTCACACGAATGAGGGTGGTAGAAACAGGATGATCCAATTCCACGGTTTCGTCGATGAGTACGATGCTCGACTTTGTGTCATAAACGAAGTGAGTATATTTAGGGTTTGAAAGGAACGAGATAGCGCCTTCCTTGCCTTCTTCGATTTTAGCGAAGGTGTTGACTGTTGCGTTCTCATCACCTTCCACACGGCCCTGAACGAACTGGGCTATTTGCGCTGCGGTAAATTCCATATTTATCAATCTTCTAGTTTGTATTACTTGGGGTCTCCTTGCAAGATTCTCTTTTAGGAAACACATTCTGTTTGCAAAAATAACAAAATAAATTTAGATTCTCGTCATTCTTTTGTAATATTTTGCTTTTTTCGCCAACAAATGGGTATTTTTTAGGCGCAAAGCCTCTTTTTCAAGATACTTTGCGCCTGAAATCTTATTTTTGTGGGGGATTGCAAATCCCCCGGTTTAAGAGGTCGAACCTTTTTTACGGCGGATTTCAAATCCGCCGGGACGCCTAGCGAGGGCTTAGCCTAGCTTAGCAAGCTCTGCTGCCATTTCCTCCTGGAGTTCCTTTGCCTTCTGACCTGCAACCTCTGCGAAGTCCTCACCGTTGCTGGCGTAGATGATACCGCGAGATGAATTGACGAGCAGACCGCAATCCTTGATGATGCCGTACTTGCAAACCTCCTGGAGGCTGCCGCCCTGGGCACCAACACCTGGTACGAGGAGGAAGTGGTTAGGAGCCACCTTGCGGATGTCCTCGAACATCTGACCCTGAGTAGCGCCAACTACGTACATCATGTTCTCATTGTTGCTCCATTCCTGGCTCTTCTTCAGAACTTTCTCGAAGAGGCGCTCGCCTTCCTTATCCTCGGTGAGCTGGAAGTCGTGGCTACCCTTGTTGCTGGTCAAAGCCAGGAGGATAACCCACTTGCCTTCATACTCGAGGAATGGCTTAACAGAATCCTCGCCCATGTAAGGAGCTACGGTTACTGAATCGAGGTTGTACTCCTCGAAGAAAGTCTGGGCATACATCTTGGATGTATTGCCGATATCACCACGCTTGGCATCAGCGATGATGAAGTGGTTTGGATAGTGGCTCTTGAGATACTTGATGGTGTTCTCGAAGGCAATCATACCGTCGATACCACGGCTCTCGTAGAATGCCAGGTTTGGCTTGTAAGCCACACAGTAAGGAGCGGTAGCGTCGATGATAGCCTGGTTGAACTTAAACATCATCTCAGCTTCTGCGCCCTGGATTTCCTCACTCTCTGTGATGCACTTAGGCAACTTATTGATATCTGTATCAAGACCTACGCACAAGAAGCTCTTCTTGGCGAAAATCTGCTCTACAAGTTCTTTTCTGTTCATAATATGGTATTTATGATGATTCATCGCTCCGGTTCTCGGAACGATGAATAAGGGTTTTACAATTCTGTTTCTTTCAGCTTCTCAGCATTCTCTGCCACGGTCAGGGCATCGATCATATCCTGGATGTTACCAGCCAGAAAACCATTGAGGTCGTGGGTGGTGTAACCGATACGGTGGTCGGTTACGCGGCCCTGTGGGAAGTTGTAGGTACGAATCTTCGCACTGCGGTCACCAGTAGAGACGAGGCTCTTGCGGCGGCTGGCGATATCGTCTACATACTTCTGATGCTCACGGTCGTGGATGAAGGTGTAGAGACGGCTCAAGGCACGCTCCTTGTTCTTTGGCTGGTCACGGGTTTCGGTACACTCGATGAGGATTTCCTCTACCTCGCCCGTGTTAGGGTTCTTCCAAGGATAGCGGAGGCGAACTCCAGACTCCACCTTGTTCACGTTCTGACCACCGGCGCCTGAGCTTCGGAAGGTATCCCACTTGATATCGCCCTCGTTGATGTTCACCTCAAACTTATCTGCCTCTGGCAATACTGCCACGGTAGCAGCAGAGGTGTGCATACGGCCCTGAGTCTCTGTAGCAGGCACACGCTGAACACGGTGAACACCAGACTCGTACTTCAAGGTTCCATAAACGTCTGTACCGCTTACGGCGAAGTCGATTTCCTTGTATCCACCTACGGCGCCCTCAGAGACAGATGTCACGCTGACAGTCCATCCCTTAGACTCACAATATTTCTTATACATAGAGAAGAGGTCACCGGCGAAGAGGGCAGCCTCGTCGCCACCTGCACCGCCACGGATTTCCATCTGTACATTCTTTGCATCCTCTGGATCCTTAGGAACCAGAGCAATCTTGATTTCTTCTTCGAGCTTAGGCTGCAATGCCTCGTTCTCGTTGAGTTCCTCGCGTGCCATCTCCTTCATTTCAGGGTCGCTTTCGTTGGCGAGGATATCCTTTGCTTCCTTGATGCTGTTCAGACAGTTGATGTATCGCTTGCGTGCGTCCATGATGTCGCCAAGGTCTTTCCACTCCTTGGTGAGCTTCACGTAGCGTGGCTGGTCGGCGATGACATCAGGGTCGGTAATGAGGGTGCTTACTTCCTCGTATCGGCTCTCTAAGCCTTCTAGCTTCTGTAATATGTTGTTATTATCCATTAATTTTAATTCTATTTTTAGTATTCGAATGTTCCGAATTCGCTCTTGATGGTCAGGCTGCGCTTGCCTTCCTCGATGTGACCCACAATCTGGGCATCGATGTTGAAGCTCTTGCTGATGGCGATGACCTTCTCGGCAATCTCTGGGCGAACGTAAATCTCCATGCGGTGACCCATGTTGAATACCTGATACATCTCCTTCCAGTCGGTCTCTGAGCAGTCGTGGATTGCCTTGAAGAGTGGAGGTACTGGGAACATGTTGTCCTTCACTACCTTGCAGTTCTCGCCTACGAAGTGCAGAACCTTGGTCTGGGCACCACCTGTACAGTGAACCATACCGTGAACCTCTGGGCGAAGCTCATCCAGAATCTTCTTGATGACAGGAGCATAGGTACGGGTAGGAGAGAGTACCAGTTCACCGGCGTTGATAGGAGAACCCTCAACCTCATCGGTCAACTTATACTTACCGCTGTAAACCAACTCGTCTGGTACTGCGTGGTCGTAGCTCTCAGGATAGTTCTCTGCGAGATACTTGGCGAATACATCGTGGCGGGCAGAAGTCAAACCGTTGCTACCCATACCGCCGTTGTACTTTTTCTCGTAAGTAGCCTGACCTGTAGAAGAAAGACCTACGATAACATCACCTGGACGGATGTTGGCATTGTCGATTACGTCGCTGCGCTTCATGCGGCAGGTAACGGTAGAGTCAACGATGATGGTGCGTACCAGGTCGCCTACATCGGCAGTCTCACCTCCGGTAGGATAGATGCCGATACCCATCTCGCGCATCTCGTGGAGCAGGTCGTCGGTACCATTGATGATAGCCGAGATCACCTCGCCAGGGATGAGCATCTTGTTGCGGCCGATGGTAGAGCTAACGAGGATGTTATCTACTGCGCCCACGCAGAGCAGGTCGTCGGTATTCATCACGATAGCATCCTGAGCGATACCCTTCCATACAGAGAGGTCGCCCGTCTCCTTCCAGTACATGTAAGCCAAGCTTGACTTGGTACCTGCACCGTCGGCATGCATGATGTTACAATACTCTGGGTCACCGCCCAAGATATCAGGGATAATCTTACAGAAAGCCTGTGGGAAGATACCCTTGTCGATGTTTTTGATGGCGTTGTGAACGTCTTCTTTAGCAGCGCTTACACCGCGCATCATGTATCTATTGTTACTCATATTCTTACTTTGAACTTTGATCTTTGAACTTTATGATATGCTTATTTTTCTTCGTGCCAGAAATCCCATGATGCAAAGGCTTGCAGCAAGAGCATTTCCAAGCCATTCTTTACAGTGGCTCCGTGCTCTTTTCCCTTCTTCATGAAGAGGGTTTCATCGGGATTGTAGATGAGGTCGTAGAGCAGAGTGTGGGTATCCATCGCCTCGTAAGGCAGTGGAGGGCACTCATCTACATGAGGATACATACCTACAGGAGTACAATTCACGATGACATTGTATTCCTTGATGACCTCAGGGGTGATTTTATCGTACTGGATAGTACCTGGACGTTCGTATCGACTCACGAAGACAGTCTCCAGTCCGAGCGATTTCAAGCCGTAGTTGATGGCTTTAGACGCACCGCCAGTACCGAGAATCAATGCCTTCTTGTGGAAAGACTCGATGAATGGTTCGATGCTCTGGGTGAAACCGATGACATCACTGTTGTATCCCTTGAGGATAGTCTCGTCGCCTTTATGCTCCACTTTCACCACGTTGACAGCTCCGATAGCATTTGCTTCGGGGCTAACCTGATCAAGATAACTGATTACCTTCTCCTTGTAAGGGATGGTTACATTGAGGCCTTTTAACTCCGGATTAGAGTCGAGAATCTCGGTGAGATCTTCGATGGATGGAATCTCGAAGTTGATATATTGGGCGTCGATGCCCTCGTTCTCAAACTTCTCGTTGAAGTAGCCTTTTGAGAACGAATGTCCTAGGGGATAACCTATGAGTCCATACTTGTCCATAATATCTTTGTTTTATTTTGTTGCGAAATAAAGGGTGCAGATGCCGAAGGTGAGTCTCTTGAACTCAGCCTTTTCGAATCCTGCCTTCTTGAATACCTCCATCATCGTTTCTCCCTGTGGGAAGGCCTCGATGGTCTTGGTGAGATAGCTGTAGGCACTCTGGTCTTTCGATATCAGCTTGCCGTAGATAGGCAATACGGTATGCGAATAGATGTGGAACAGCTGCTTCATCGGGAAGCTGACCGGAGTGGTGAGTTCCACGATGCAGAGATGTCCTCCCTTCTTCAGTACTCGGCACATTTCGCGCAGTCCCTGGTCCAGGTTCTGGAAGTTGCGGATGCCGAAGGCGGCTGTTACCGCATCAAAGGTGTTGTCTTCGTACGAAAGGTGGAGGCAGTCTTCCTTGTCGAAGCGGATCACCTGGTCGAGTCCCAGTCGTTTCACCTTCTGTCTTCCTATCTCCATCATACCCTGCGAGATATCTGCTCCCACGAGTTTGTCGGGATGCAGCATCTGTGCGGCAAGGATGGCGAAGTCGCCGGTGCCAGTGGCGATGTCGAGCATTTTCTTTGGAGAGAAGGGCGCAAGCCGCTTGATTGCCTTCTTGCGCCATCCCTTATCGATATCCCACGAGAGTCGATGGTTCAAGGTATCGTAGGTAGGGGCGATGTTGTCAAACATCTCCTCTACCAATTTTCCCTTTTCTCCTGTGCCCTCGTAGGGCTTAATCTGTTCTTGTTTATACATTATTTATATATTACTTACTTTTATCGAGCAATATACACCTTATTATATATTACTTGTGTGCAGCAAGCCACTCGCTTACGTTCTTCTCGATGCGGGCAGCGATGTCGCCTTCCTCTGCAGCCTTGTCGAACTTCTCGCCTGTGATGTGCTCGTACAGCTCGATGTAGCGGTCGGATACGCTCTCTGCATACTCGTCGGTAATCTCTGGCATAGTCTGACCAGGCTCGTTCATGAAGTTGTGCTCGATGAGCCACTGGCGAACGAACTCCTTAGAAAGCTGGCGCTGTGGCTCACCCTTCTCAAACTTCTCCTCGTAGCCGTCAGCGTAGAAGTAGCGGCTAGAGTCTGGAGTGTGGATCTCGTCGATGAGGTAAACCTTACCGTCGCGCTTACCGAACTCGTACTTGGTATCTACGAGAATCAATCCCTGCTTGGCAGCGATTTCCTGACCACGGGCGAAGATGCGGCGTGTATAGTCCTCCATTACAGCGTAATCCTCTGCACTAACAATACCCTGGGCGATGATCTCTTCCTTAGAGATATTCATATCGTGACCCTCGTCAGCCTTTGTAGTAGGGGTGATGATAGGCTCTGGGAAACGCTCGTTCTCGCGCATTCCGTCAGGCAACTTCACACCGCAGATCTCGCGGCATCCCTTCTGATAGTCACGCCATGCACTACCGGTGAGGATAGAACGGATGATCATCTCCACGCGGAAACCTTCGCACTTCAAACCTACTGTAACCATTGGGTCTGGAGTAGCCAACTTCCAGTTTGGACAGATATCTGTAGTTGTGTCCAGGAACTTAGCTGCAATCTGATTGAGCACCTGACCCTTGAATGGAATACCCTTTGGCAGAACAACATCGAATGCTGAGATTCTGTCGGTAGCAACCATCACGAGGATGTCATCGTTAATGTCATACACATCACGTACTTTACCGTGGTAAACACTCTTCTGTCCATCGAAATGGAAATCTGTTTTTGTTAATGCTTTCATTTTACTTTGAACTTTGAATTTTGAACTTTGAACTTGATGATATGCCTTGGACAATCATTCTATTCATTCTTAATTCTGATTATTTTGAATTATCTTTTTCTGCTTTCAGAGCTTCCCGTGCTTCCGCTCTCTCCTTGTCATACTTGTCGTATGCGTTGACGATGCGGGTTACGAGCTTGTGGCGCACGATATCCTTCTGTCCCAGTTTCACGACCCCGATGCCTTCTACTCCTTCCAGGATCTTGAGGGCTTCCTTCAGTCCGCTTCGCTGCTCGCGAGGCAGGTCTATTTGTGTCAGGTCGCCGGTGATGATCATCTTGGTGTTCATACCCATACGGGTGAGGAACATTCTGATCTGCTGTGAGGTTGTATTCTGCGCCTCGTCGAGGATGACGACGGCGTCGCTGAGGGTGCGTCCACGCATGAAGGCGAGTGGCGCAATCTGGATAATGTGCTTTTCCATCATGTCTTGCAACTTGACGGCAGGAATCATATCTTCCAACGCATCGTAGAGCGGTTGCAGGTAAGGGTCTATCTTATCTTTCATGTCGCCCGGCAGGAATCCGAGCTTTTCGCCTGCTTCTACGGCAGGTCTTGAGAGGATGATCTTCTTGATAGCTTTCTCCTTGAGGGCTTTCACGGCAAGGGCGATGCTGAGGTAGGTCTTACCGGTTCCGGCAGGACCCACTGCAAATATCATGTCGTTCTTCTCGTAAGCCTCGATGAGCTGCTGCTGGTTCTCGCTGCGGCTCTTGATAGGTCGGCCGCTGATGCTATATACCAGTACGCCTTTCACGGAATCAGCTTTGGTCTGTTTGCCTTTCACAATATCAAGGATATCCTCTTCATTGAGCATGTTGTATTTAGCTAAGTGCTTGCGCATCAGCTCAATATCTTCTTTAGCTTTCGCCATTTCCTCTTCGTCGCCGAGCACACGAATCACGTTGTCGCGTGCAACGATACGCAACTTAGGATACAGTGACTTGATCATCTGTAGGTTACCATTTCCTACGCCATAGAACATCACTGGATCTATATCTTCGAGTATAATATGTTTCTCTATCAAAATATTTATATTTCTTATTGGTTTGCAACCTTAATGTTCTAAATAATGTTATATAACGCTGCAAAATTACTACTTTTCTGTGAATTGAGCAAATATTTCAATACTTTTTGTTACCTTTGCAGGAAATTTTTAGTTATGAAGATTAGTAAGAATAGATATTTGCAAGGTTTTTTGGTAGTCGTGCTGTTGCTGGCACTGGTCCGTGTTATTTTTCCGAGTGTGGCTGAGCCAAGGTTGACGGCTCATTCTGATGGAAAAGACAGTACGGCAATCGATTCATTAAGAGGAGATTCTGATGCTTCTAGCCCAATGGCTTCGGCTGGTGCTCAGGATGCCGTTTCCGGTGATGCTTCTTCTTCTGAAGCTGCGGATTTGAAGAAAGATGAACTGTCGGTAACTCCTGATACAGCCTCTGATGGCAGATTTTCGATATTTTTCGACAAGAACGGCAAGGAGGTGAAGCATCGCATTTTCTCGGTGCCTCACTTCGGAAATACCTTCCCTGATCAGCAGGATGTACAGATTGTAGCTGCCAGCAAGCATGGCGTGGCTCCGGTTCAGAACCGTGAGGAGGCTGAGCATAGCAAGGGCAAGCTGGTGTATGTGGGCAGCAATCCGTTCTTTTATGTTGATAAGCTGAACAACAGTATTCCTTATCTGGTGCCTAGGGCTTCGGTATTGTTGCAGGATATCGGTAGGGCGTATTTTGATTCGCTGCAGATCAAGGGCATTCCTTTGCATAAGATCATCGTTACCAGCATCTTGCGTACCAAGGATGATGTGTCGAAACTGAGAACCCGAAATGGCAATGCTACCGAGAATTCGTGTCATCTCTATGGTACTACTTTCGATGTCTGCTACAACAGATACAAGCAGATTCAGACGGAGAAGCAGCCTCGCCGCCAGGTGCAGAATGATACCCTGAAGTGGGTTTTCAGCGAGGTGTTGAGAGATTTCCGAGAGAAGAACCGCTGTTATATCAAATATGAGGTAAAACAGGGTTGCTTCCATATCACCGTAAGATAAGGTTATCACCGTAAGATCAATCTTTTATGGCAAAAAACAAAAAAGCTAGCAGTTTTTTTTCTGCTAGCTTTTTTCGTTCTTTTATTTAACTCTTTTCCTGAATCTTCTGCAGGTCGGCTTCTTCGCCTACCAGCCAGATGATATCGCCCTTTTCAAAAACTCGGGAAGGGAGAATGTGGGTGAGGTTCTCCTGACCCTCTTCCAATCCAACAACCATACAGTTGTACTTGTTGCGGATGCCGCTCTCTTCCAGCGTCTTGCCCAGAAATTCGCTGCCGCCGCTGATGATGAGCTGGCGGAGCTTCATCTCCCGCTTCTCTATCTCCAGGTCTTCCGGGGCTAGCTCGGTGGTGAGCGCCTGGGCAAACTTATGCACCTGGTCATCGTTACCGATGATCTGAAGCTTGTCGCCAGGGAATATCACGGTGTCACCATTCGGGATGTTCAGGCGCTGCGAACCCCTTCGGATGCTGCTCATGTCGATGCCGAAACGCTGGCGGAGGTGCAGCTCCTTCAGTGATTTGCCACACCAGATGCTGTCTTCCGGTACCTCGATTTCACTGATATGGATATCTCTGTCCAGCAGATGACCCTCGTAGAGCGGGCGCTTTTCGCCGTTTACCTGTGCGGCAATATCGCGCGAACGCAGGTTGCGCAGGAAGAGTCGCTCCATCACGATGCTTCGTTTCTTGATGCGGCGCGAACCCAACATCAGCAGTACGATTACGGCTCCGATGCACACCATCAGCGCATTGGTGAAGCGAGACAGATAGTTGATGATGTAGAAGATGAAGCCCAGGGCGATGACGTATCTCACGAATATCGTGAAGAGCAGCGGGATGCGGTTGATGCTGCTCTCCACCCACAGTCGCTTCCATTCCGGGCTGTGATTCTTCTTCATCACGATGGCTCGCAGGAAAGGCGAGATGAGCACGATGGTGAGCAGACCCGTGATGGCGTTGGCATACCAGTGGAGATTCCAGCCTGGCAGCATGTTGCGCATCAGAGGCAAAACGAAGGTGAACATCATCGCTATCGCCGCAGCCGAAAGGATGGAGTATGCCACGGTATTGATGGCCATCTGCCGGATCAGCGATTTCCACTTACTCTGCTGTTGGGTAGAGGGGCGGCTCATCGCAAAATGGTTCAGGATGTTGATGAATTTGCTAGGCAGATGCTTCTCCATCAGCTGATAGGAAGGCTGCGCCAGACGAATCATATAAGGGGTGAGGAAGGTGGTGATGACTGAAACTGCCACCACTACCGGATAGAGGAAGTTGCTGATAACTCCCAGCGACAATCCCAGCGAGGCGATGATGAAGGAGAACTCGCCAATCTGCGCCATCGAGAATCCGCAGCGCATTGCCGACTTCAATGATTCGCCGCCCAGCATGAATCCGAAGGTTCCCAATGTAGCCTGTCCTATCAGGATGGCTGCCACGAGAGCGAGGATAGGAACGGCGTATTCTACCAGGATGTTGGGATCTACCAGCATACCTACCGATACGAAGAAGATGGCTCCGAAGAGATTCTTCACCGGTTCTACCAGCTTGATAATCTTCTCTGCCTCAATGGTTTCTGCCAGGATGCTACCCATGACGAAGGCTCCGAAAGCGCTCGAAAAGCCTACCTTGGTAGATAATACCGCCATGCCGCAGCACAGACCCAGGGAAACGATGAGCAGGGTTTCGCCATTGATGAATTTCCTGACCGAGCGCAGGAAGAGCGGGATGGCAAAGATGCCCACGATAAACCATAATACCAGGAAGAAGCCAATCCTCAGTACCGATGCAAACATCTGTTCGCCATCCGGATTGTTGCCTCCGGCGATGGCGGAAAGCATCACCATCATCACGATGGCGAGGATGTCTTCCAGGATGAGCACGCTCATCACCATGGAGGCAAACTTCTGTTGCCGCAGTCCCATATCGTCGAAAGCCTTATATATAATGGTGGTGGAACTCATGGCGAGCATACCACCCAGGAAGATGCAGTCCATCCTGCCCCAATCGAAGCTGTGACCCACGCTGATGCCCAGCATCATCATGGAAAAAACGATGACGATGCAGGCGATGATGGGCGAGGCTCCCATCTTCACGATTTTCTTGAAGGAGAAATCGAGACCGAGCGAGAAGAGGGTGAAGATGACACCGATGTCTGCCCAGGTCTGGATATCCGTCTCGTCCATCACCGACATGGTGTAGGGCATGTGGGGCGACACGAGGAAGCCCGCCACGATGTAACCCAGCACCAGGGGCTGCTTGAGCCGCTTGAAGATGAGGGTAACAACGCCAGCCACCATCAGGATGAGGGCGAGGTCTTTTACTAAATAGGGAATTTCTGCCATATTTTTCTGTTTATGAAAATGATAATCTCTCTAAAAAATAGTCAGTTTATGAAAATGGGGAATTTAGATTTCTCCTAAATTCCCCATATATATTAGTCGTTATACTCTTCTGTGATTTCCGCAATCTTCACGATGGTATCCACTACCTTCTGCATCACCTGTACGCTCACGAACTCGTGAGGACCGTGGAAGTTGACGCCACCGGCAAAGATGTTTGGACAAGGAAGACCCTTGAAGCTGAGCTGCGCACCATCGGTACCGCCACGGATTGGCTCTACGCGAGGTGGAACGCCACTCTCCTGCATGGCACGGAGCACGATGTCGATGACATGCATGTTTGGATCTATCTTCTCCTTCATGTTGTAGTACTGGTCGTAGATTTCTGCCGTAACAGTTCCCTCGCCGTACTTCTCGTTCATCTTCTTGACGCAGTCTTCGATGAAATCCTTGCGAGCCTCAAACTTCTGGCGGTCGTGGTCGCGGATGATGTAGCTGAGCTTAGCCTCCTCGCAGCGGCTTTCGATGCCGAGCAGGTGGTAGAAGCCCTGGTATCCGTCGGTCTGTTCAGGTGTTTCTGCCTCAGGAATCATGTTCTGGAACTCCACAGCCAGTCGGCTTGCGTTGATCATCTTGCCCTTGGCATAGCCTGTATGCACGCTCACGCCCTTGATGTGAATCTTGGCAGCAGCAGCATTGAAGTTCTCGTATTCCAGGTCGCCCAGGTCGCCGCCGTCGATGGTGTATGCCCAGTCGCAGCCGAACTTCTCTACGTCGAAGTGATGGGCGCCCATTCCGATTTCCTCGTCTGGGTTGAAGCCCACGCGGATGTCTCCGTGCTTGATTTCCTTATGGTCGCGGAGGTAGCACATTGCCTGTACGATTTCAGCGATGCCCGCCTTATCGTCTGCACCGAGCAGGGTAGTTCCATCTGTTACGATGATGTCCTCGCCCTTGTGCGCCTTGAGTTCTGGGAATTTTTCTACGCTGGAGATGATGCCCGGACTGAGCTCGATATCCTCGCCGTCGTAGTTCTTGATGACGCGGGCCTTGATGTCTTTTCCGCTGGCATCAGGACTGGTGTCCATATGAGAGATGAAGCCGATGGTAGGAGTCTTTTTCTTGGTATTGCCCTTCAGGGTGGCGTAGATGTAGCCCATATCGTCCATCTCTACGTCGCTCAGACCTTCTTCTTCCAGTTCGTGCTTCAGGTACTTGGCAAATTCCAACTGTTTTGCCGTGCTTGGCACACTTTCAGTGTCTTCACTCGACTGTGTGTCGAATTTTGTATAGTTAATGAAACGTTCTACTAAATCCATGTTCTTAAATTAAATTTTAATGTAGTAGTGATCTCGGTGGGACTCAAACCCACGACCTTCAGAACCGGAATCTGACGCTCTATTCAACTAAGCTACGAGACCAGAATTGGTGGTTTATCGGCAACCGCCGCCTACCCCAAAGATTAATTGACTGCAAAAGTACATCTTTTATTTTGAATAACCAAATATTTGGCCCGTTTTTTTTCTATATATATAATGTATAGGGCGAAAAAGCGGTGAATTCCTCTACAAAATGATATTTAAAATCTAAAAAATGCTATCATTTTGCGAAATATTTTCGAAAAACGCTTGCAGTTTAATAATAAATTTGTATCTTTGCAGCGTGAAAGTAAGATAAACAGTAAAATAAGAAACTATAAACGATATATAATAGATAAAAATGAGTAATCTGATAAAACCCGAAGGGTATAAGGCGCTGCTGGATATGCGCCAGACCGAAATGGGTATCAAAATGATAAAAGAGTTCTTCCAGCAGAACCTATCTACAGAGTTGCGCTTGCGCCGTGTCACCGCCCCTCTCTTCGTATTGAAGGGTTTGGGTATCAATGACGACCTGAATGGAGTGGAGCGCCCTGTAACCTTCCCTATCAAGGATTTGGGGGATGCAAAGGCTGAGGTGGTTCACTCTCTGGCTAAATGGAAGCGCTTGACCTTGGCAGAATATGAGATAGAGCCAGACTATGGTGTCTATACTGATATGAATGCCATCCGTGCCGATGAGGAGCTTGATAATCTTCATTCGCTCTATGTGGACCAGTGGGACTGGGAGGCTGTGATTACGAAGGGTGATCGCACCATCGCATTCCTTGAAGATGTGGTTCGCCGCATCTATGCAGCCATCCTCCGCACTGAGTTCCTGGCTTGCGAGCACTATCCACAGCTGAAGCCTTTCCTGCCAAAGGAGATTCATTTTATCCATGCGCAGGATTTGCTCGATATGTATCCTGACAAGACTCCTAAGGAGCGCGAGGATGCTATCTGCAAGAAATATGGCGCCGTATTTGTAGAGGGTATCGGCGGAAAATTGAGCGATGGAAAGAAACACGATGGACGTGCTCCTGACTATGACGACTGGAGCACCGTAGCCGAGAATGGCAAGGAAGGATTGAATGGTGATATCCTGATCTGGTATCCGGTGTTGAGCAGAAGCTTCGAGCTGAGCTCTATGGGTATCCGTGTTGATAAGGAGAGCCTGCTTCGCCAGTTGAAGCTGGAAGGCAAGGAAGATAGAGAGAAGCTCTATTTCCACCAGCAGCTCCTGAACGACAAGTTGCCATTGAGTATCGGTGGTGGTATCGGTCAGAGCCGTCTCTGTATGGTGCTGCTCCACAAGGCGCACATCGGCGAGATTCAGGCTAGTATCTGGCCGGAAGATATGAGAACAGAATGTGAGAAGGCAGGAATGCCGCTCATCTAAAGATAAGAACAGATTGTTAGTTGTAAGCCTGGTCATATCAACATATATTTTAATAGATATCAGAGAGATTCTCTATAAGAGAGTTATCAGCATAAGATATAGTTGAGAGAGATTATCAACATAAGATATAGTAAAGAGAGATTGTCAACATAAAATGTATTCAGGAATCAACATACGATTATAAGTTCATAGATATTATATAAATGAGAATCCCGACCCTCCTTCTTCTTGGAGAGTCGGGATCATCATTATTATGATTGTTTTTTCCGAACTGTTTCCTGAAAAACTAGAAGTAATAGGTGAACCCCATGGTGGCAGCACGGTTGCCGAAATGCTGACCGGCGATATCGTGGAATCTGCCTTCCAGGGTAAGATGCTTGCCTATGTTCTTATATACGCCCACCTCGGCATAGAGATTGGCTGGCGTATAGGCTGGCGTAAGCGTATGGCGGCGAGTGCACCAGATCATATTGGATGTCAGGCGCCAGTCAGCAGGCAACGAAAGCTGTGGAGCAAGCTTGAATATCGCAAAATTGCTGTATTTGCTGTTTTTGTTCAGCGAAGCATCTCTTGCTTCTGCTGCATCTCCTGCATCTCTTGACAATCCTGCCTCTACAGCATTCATTCCTGTCACTCCATTCATTCCTTCTTCACCTCCGAAAATCTCAGCCTTTTCCCAGAAGTAATTCACTCCGGCGGTAACCCTCAGCATTCCCTTATGCCAGAAGGCAGTAGTTCCGAAGCCCAGTGTATTGTCGCGATCTACACCCGGAAGATCCTGATGGATATTCTTGATAGAACTGCTAACCACGAGATTCGGCTTGCTGTAGGTATGCTTCAGCTCAGCCACATAGGCGAGGCGCTCGCTGATGTCCTTGGTGTAGTATGGACGCCAAGCTCCCTCCATATCGCCTGCTGTAACGAAATCGCCAAAATCGGCGTTGAAGATTCTTCGGCAGAATGTGCCCTGAAGGGTGTGGCCCGGTGCAAAGTTGTGATATACGCTCACCGTGTAGCTATGGTTGTGGGTACTGTGCTTCCAGTTCTTTTCTGTAGCAATCTGCTTCGGACGGAAATTGATGGTGCGGAATCGGTCGCCCACCATGAAGCCCCATTTGCCGATGGTATAATCCAGCTGCGCATATAGATCCTGATAGTTGGAGTGGTTGATGTAATCGGCCACACAGTTTTTCTCGATAGACAGTCCGCCCTCGAAACCAGCTGTAAGCCAGAGATTCTCAGAGATGACCGGAGTGGCATATTCCACCACCATAAACGGATAGGTGGCGTGGTTGCGATAAGGTGCCGCACTGGCATCTGCCGCATTTCCGCCGTTATCGCTGATATTCTCGGCACCCAGTGTAAAGAGGATGCTCGCTCCCTTATCGCCCAGCAGGCGGGTATAGTCTGCCTGGAGATGGTAGGCGCGCACATAGTCGGCTGGCGTACCGGTGAAATGGTTTCGGGTGTAGGTCTGCGTCACATCCACTTCTAGCATGTCCTTCTCGGTAGGAGTCCAGAGGATGTTCATCTTGGCTCCCTCGTGCGAATAGTGGTTGATGAGGCTTGAACCATCACCGGCATAGGAACCCAGGTCGTTGTTGGAAGTGCGCTGCATGTTGCCCTCTACGTGGCTCAGGATGCGCAGCTTGTCCTGCTGGCTCAATACGCTCACGATGCCCTTTCCTCCGCCATAGGTATCGCCGAAGAGACCTACTCTTCCGCTCACTCCGTTTTCCCCCTTGCGCAGGGTGATGTCAATCACCTTTTTCAGGCTGCTGCATCCCTTCATCACCTCAGAGTTCTGGCAAACCTTGATGCTCTCTATCTCCCTCGCCTTGAAATGATGGAGCAGGGTAGCGTAGTCGAGACCGTATTCCTGGTTGTCGATGCGGATGACGAACTGGCCGTAGAGATTGGCGAAAGGATCACCGCCGATGATGTTGTTGCCGTCCATCGTAAGGACTTCGGGGCACATCATCAGCACATCGAGGAGCGATTCCTCGCCCGTGAGTTCCATTTCAGATACGTGCATGATGTAGCGGTCGCCGATGTGTTCTATCGGTGCCGCCAGTGTAGGATTAGTAAAGCCTCCGAGCGCCATGGCGAGCAGCAGGAGGTGGGTGTTTTTTATCATTTTATTTTTTCTCATACTTTCTTTTAATGTTAAGCTATAGCATTTAGGTCTTTCTTTCTAGAGCCCAGTCTCCCTCCGTTCCTTCAGAGCCCAGTCCCCCGTTGGTCCCCTGTTCCAGGCGATTCCATCGCCTGTCCCCCTTTTCCTGTCCCTACCCGAAAAGCAGGGTGATAAGCGGGATGGTAATGATGCTGCCCAGCGTAGTGATGAATGTCAGCTCTGTGATGAGCGCCGGGTTCCTGCCGTATTTCAGGCAGAACATAGTGCCGAAGCTAGCTACAGGCATCGCAATCACCACGGTGTTGATATTATTCACCACGTCGCTCACGCCACATACCTTGAAGAAGAAGTAGAGGCTCAGCGGAACCACTACCAGGCGGAGCACCGAAGCCACGTAAACCTTCAGGCTGCCGATAATCTCCTTGAGGGGCAGCTTAGCCATGCTGCTTCCGATAATCATCAGGGCAGCAGGAACCGTCACGTTGCCCACCATCGTTACCGGACGGGCGATGACATCAGGCGTATGTACCCCCAGTGCTACCAGCAGGGCTGCTACGGCAGCCGCAATCAGAGCCGGGCTCAGCAATACCTTCGGGTTAAACTGCTTCACGCTGTATTCGCCCTTGATGAGCATCACGCCAGCCGTGAAGATGAAAAACGTGTTCGGCATGTTGAGCAGGGCGGCGTAGAAGATAGCCTTGGGTCCGAAGATGCTCGAAACGATAGGATATCCGATGAACCCCACGTTGGCAAACATCAGGGCGAAGCCGATCATTCCCTGGTCGTCACGGTTCTTGCTGATGAGCCGGGGCACCCCGAATCCGAACACCAGCAGCAGGATGTACGTAAGGAAACCTACACCCAGAAGCGGGAGAATGAGCGTGCGGTCGGGCAGTTCATCTCCCATCACAGACGAGAGTACCAGCAGCGGGCAGGTGATATCTACCACGATGCTGGACAGCTTCTTGTCAAACTTGTCGCCCATATAGCCAAGCTTGCAGGCGACGTAACCTAAAATCACGATGATGAATAGAACCACCATCACTTCCAAATTCTCCATTATCCCGAAAATCTAATCTCTTTTACCTTTACCTTAATCTATGAATCTTCTTGTGATATCGCCGTAGTTCTCGATGCGGCGGTCGCGCAGGAATGGCCACCAGCGGCGTACATCCTCGCTGTGCTTCAGGTCGATATCCACCACCAGACTCTCTTCCTCATCATCGCTCGCACGATAGTGAAGCTCGCCCTGAGGACCTGCCACGAAACTGCTGCCCCAGAACTGGATTCCATCGGTCTGACCGCTTGGGTCTGCTTCGAATCCCACTCGGTTTACAGCCACTACCGGCAAACCGTTTGCCACGGCATGACCTCTCATCACGGTGGTCCACGCCTCACGCTGGCGCTGCTGCTCCTCCTCTGTATCGTAGGTGGCATAGCCGATGGCAGTAGGGTAGATTAGAATGTCTGCCCCCTGCAGCGCCATCAGGCGGGCTGCTTCCGGATACCACTGGTCCCAGCACACCAATACGCCGAGCTTGCCCACAGAAGTCTGTATCGGCTTGAATCCGAGGTCGCCAGGGGTGAAGTAGAACTTCTCGTAGTAGGCAGGGTCATCCGGAATGTGCATCTTGCGATACTTTCCGGCTATGCTTCCGTCCTTCTCTATCACCACAGCCGTATTGTGGTACAGCCCCGGAGCACGGCGCTCAAAGAGCGATGTAACGATTACCACGCCCAGATCCTTTGCCAGCTTGCCGTAGAATTCGGTAGATGGACCGGGTATCGGTTCGGCAAGGTCGAAATTCTCTACATCTTCTACCTGACAGAAGTAGAGCGTGTTGTGAAGTTCCTGCAATACAATGAGTTCTGCGCCACGCTTCGCCAGGTCGATGATGCCCTCAGCGAGTCGGGTCTTGTTATCGGCGATGTCCGCCGTAATGTGAAGTTGTAATAATCCTAATTTCATTTATGTCTGTGTTTTTTCTAATGCTTTATTTGATAGCCCCCTCCGGCAGCTGCATGGTGAGGCAGTGGATGCTTCCGTGCTGGCGGATGATGGTGAGCGAATCTACTCCTATCACGTCTCTGTCCGGGAAGGCAAGCTGAATCTGTCGCTTCGCCTCCTCGTCCTTCTCAGGCTGGTTGTACGTAGGATAAATCACGGCGCCGTTCAGAATCAGGAAGTTGGCGTAGGTGGCAGGCAGTCTGTCGCCCTTGCTGTTCCTGTCTGTAGTCAGTCTGTCGCCCTCGTCATAGATGGCATCCGGCATCGGAAGCTTCAGCAGTCGGTAAGGGTATCCCTCGTAGGTGAAGAGCTTCTGCAGCTGCTTCTCCAGCGCCTGGAAATCCTCATACTGCTCATCCTCCGCATCATCACACCCTACATATAATAAGGTGTCGTGCGGAGCCACTCTCACGATGGTGTCGATATGTCCGTCGGTATCATCACCCACCAGATTACCGTGGTCGAGCCATACCACGTTTCTTACATGGAAGAAATTCCTGAGCTGGCTGTCGATGTTCTCGCGGGTGAAAGGCTGGTTGCGGTGAGGCGCCAGCAGGCACTGCGATGTGGTGAAGAGCGTACCCCTTCCGTCGCTCTCTATGCTTCCGCCCTCGAGCACGAAGCCCTGGTGGTTCTCCAGCGCCGCATTGAAGGCTCCCTGATAGTAGAGTTGCAGATTGATGGCGTTGTCCTTTTTCCATGCGAATTTCTCGCCCCATCCGTTGAACTTGAAGTCGAGCAGATGGATAGGGATGACGTGCGAATTGTGTCTGCCGCGCGAAACCATGCTGATAGGTCCGTGGTCGCGCGCCCAGGTATCGTTGGTATCCATCTCGTAGAGGTGAACGCGGTCCATCTGTCCCTCCGACAGCTTTTCGGCGAGCATTCTCTGGGTGCTTTCCAGGATAGGTGTCACCACCAGCAGGTCTTCATAGCGGGTGATGATGTCTGCGAGCTGCAGATACGTGTTGGTTATCTGTCTCAGATACGGCTTCCAGTCCGTTCCGCCGTGAGGCCACGTGAGCATGATGGCGCTCTGTGGTTCCCATTCTGCGGGAAGTGCGAAATCGCAAGGTAATATTGATTGATGCATAAGCTTTTGTATTTTTAATGTTTTATGCGTGCAAATATACTAAAAAATCGGCAACTTACATAAATTTTTTGAAAATTTTTAGTGAAACGCTTGCTAATTTCGTGAGAAATGCGTAACTTTGCAGCCTAAATTATAAAATAAGACATATTAGGAGCGTGAAAATAAGAGAAGTAGTTGATGCCCTTGAACATTACGCGCCTCTGCCCTTGCAGGAAGGATATGATAATGCCGGCCTGCAAGTTGGATTGACAGAGGCGGTAGAAATGTCAGGGGCATTGTTGTGTCTTGACGTCACTGAGGCGGTGGTAGATGAGGCGGTCCGGAAGGGCTGCAACCTCATCGTAAGCCATCATCCGCTCATCTTCAGAAAGCTTTCCAGGATATCGGATGAGAACTATGTGCAGCGCACCGTTCGCAAGGCGATCAAGAATGATGTTACCATCGTCTCCATGCATACCAACATGGATGCAGCGGCAGGCGGAGTGAACTTCAAGATTGCCGAGAAGCTGGGCTTGAAGAACGTGCAGTTTTTCGGTGGCGAGAAGGAAGTGGATGGCGTGAAAGGCGGCAGCGGCGTAATAGGAGAGATCTCTGACGAGGATATCCTGAAGGCTGCCCAGGCTGGCAAGCTTTCGGATGAGGTGAAGGAGCATTTCGCCGAGGGAATCGCAGCCGATGACCTGGTATTGCTGCTCAGGGATCGTTTTGGAGTGGAGTGCGTGCAGTGCAACCAGCTCTTGCGTCGCCCTATCCGCAAGGTGGCGCTCTGCGGCGGTTCTGGTTCGTTCCTGCTGGGCGATGCCATTGCGGCGGGAGCCGATGCCTTCATCACGGGCGAGATGAGCTATCACGAGTATTTCGGTCATGAGCAGGAGATTCAGATCTGCGTCATCGGCCACTATCAGAGTGAGCAGTTTACCAGCGAAATCTTCCGCAGCATCATCCTCTCTCATTTCCCTGATGCCAAATGCTGCATCTCGGAGATCAATACCAATCCTATCATCTATTTGTAAAATAAAAAATAAAGGTTTAAAGATTAAATAAAGAAATTATGGCAAAGAAAGATCCTACAGATTTGACAGTTGAAGAGAAGTTGAAGGCTCTTTACCAGCTTCAGGTAACCTTGTCGGGCATCGACGAGAACCGTGAGTTGCGTGGTGAGCTTCCTCTCGAAGTTCAGGACTTGGAAGATGATATCGCCGGTCTCACCACTCGTATCGAGAACATCCAGCGCGAAATCGAGCAGTTCGATCATGCTGTTTACCAGAAGCAGAACGAGATTGCTGATGCACAGGCTAGCCTGGAGCGCTATCACGCACAGCTCGATACCGTGAGCAACAACCGCGAGTATGATACCTTGAGCAAGGAGATCGAGTTCCAGGAGTTGGAAATCGAGCTTTGCAACAAGAAGATCCGCGAGGGCATGGCTAAGATGCGCGAGCGTGAGTTCGACCTCCACAAGGCTGAGGAGAAGAAGGCTGACCTGGAGCATGGACTGGTAGAGAAGCGTGCTGAGCTGGAAGACATCCTGGAGGAGACTCACGAGGAGGAGGAGCGCCTGAAAGAGAAGGCTCTCGAGCTTGAGAAGAAGATTGAGCCACGTCTGCTCGCCAGCTTCAAGCGTATCCGCAAGGGTGCCCGCAATGGTCTGGGTATCGTTTACGTGCAGCGTGATGCATGTGGTGGTTGCTTCAACAAGATTCCACCTCAGCGCCAGTTGGATATCAAGATGCACAAGAAGATCATCCCTTGTGAGTACTGCGGCCGTATCCTCATCGATCCAGAGTTGGCAGGTGTGAAGATCGAGACTCCGAATACAGATGAGAAGCCAAAGCGCAAGCGCGTTTCTCGCCGCAAGAAGGCTGAGGATGCAGAATAAAGATTGGAAAAGAGATTGAATTAGTGGGCGTATTAAGAGCTGTCGCAGCTCTTGGTATGTCCATTTTGTTTGACTAGCATGTGTGTTGTCTAATGGGTGCAAGTCCCTAACGAGCCCT
>UQWP01000028.1 GCA_900544825.1 uncultured Prevotella sp.
TTCAATATTCCTCACTCGCTTGCTTTATGCCGATTTGGCAACTTTGTGCAAATCTGCTCATTCCCAACTGTTTACGTTCCAACCTCTCTTATTCTCCTTTGGCTGCTTTAGAGCTTTATATTAACGAATCTAACTCATAGTTTTATGGTCGCTATCTCACCGTTTGTTGCCTCAAAACTCACGGTTTCCTTAAACAAAAAAGAGAGACTTCTTCTCAAAATCACCGCTCTTATCACCAAAACACAGCGAAAACAGGCTGATTTTAAACTAAAAAAAACACGGACAAATTGTCCAAAAGCTTATAATTCACTAATATTCAGTCATTTACAAGCACACAGACAAAAGAGCCGGACAAATTCAATTTGTCCGTGTTATTTTGTTCGTCTTACTTATTCATCCACCTGCTCATAATAATAAGAATAGTCTATGCCCTTCATAAAGACCTCACGGTCTTCAATCTTATCAGTTAAAGCATTGGAAATAAGCTGTTTGATACGACTGCTATCAACAACACTCTGTGTCATTGCAGCCAAATAATCATTCTTGTCAATAAGGCTCCAATCCACACATTTTTTCAGCCTGCGCTTCAATATCAAATCAAGCCAAATGCGCGTAGCTCTACCATTTCCCTCACGGAAAGGATGAGCGATGTTCATTTCTACGTATTTGTCGATGATTTCATCCAGCGTACTTTCCGGCATCTGTTCGATTCCTGCAAGTGTTTGTGGGAGATATTGCGCCATAGCAAACTGGAAACCGCCCTTTGCAATATTCACAGTTCGGATCTGTCCTGCAAAATCGTATAGACCACCAAAGAGGAAAGCATGAATCTGCTGCAAACCTTTAACAGAGCCTTCTGTAATGGAATTTATCAGTTCACTCTCAAAAAGAGTGTATGCTTTCTTGCGACTCTGCCCATCAATGGTATTATCGCTATAGGTAAACCAATCCAGAAAGTCAGCAGCCTTATTATTAGGAAAGTTTCTGGCTAGCAGCATAATACCTTCGTTGTCGAGGACATCGGTCTTATACATTTTTCCATCCTTTGCCTGCATTTTCAGTTGGTTAGTAGCACTAACCAACTCATTATCTTCCTTCTTCAGCTTAGTCTTCAGATACTTCCAGTAATTACGGTTCTTGCTATAATCATCCTGCTCGTTCAAAACGCCGATAATATCCAGCACGGAGAACCACCACTTGTTGTGTTCCCCGTCCCAAACCGCTCTTACCTCCCGGTCTTTATAAAATCTGATTGATAATTTTCTGTCCATATTGCAATTCATTTTAAAAACACCCCATATAATGGCATGTTGGTGATATTAGCCTGCTGGCGATAAGGCAACATGGAATAACGGATAGCTGAAATATCAGGATGATCCATCAGATAATGATGAAGCGAGGTAGCCTTGACGCTTGTACCTCCTTTTACCTCAATAGGTAATAAGGCACCATCACGCTGAATCAGGAAATCCATTTCCATACGAGATGTATCAGAACTGTAATAATAGATATGCTTTAACCCGGATGCAAGCAACTGCTGCAACACATACTGTTCCGTGAAAGCACCTTTATATTCCGTAAATATCGTATCACCCAAAAGAACCTCCTTGGCAGGCGTATCAGCCATGGCCCCCATCAACCCGCAATCACATAAATAGAGCTTAAAAGCCGATAAATCTTCATAAAACTTCAGAGGTAACTCCGGCTTTGACACCTTTGTTATCTTATACACCAATCCAGCATCCACCAGCCACTGGATGGCAAGCTCAAATTCCTTGGCCCTGCCGCCCTTCTTCAATACGCCATAGACAAACTTTTTGTTCTCCTTCGACAACTGCCCCAGAATGGATTGCCAAACCATATCAATTCGGGGTACTTCCTGTGACGGAGCATGCTTGGAGAAATCACTGGCATAGTTGGAAAGAATCTCGTTCTGCAGACTGCGCACCTGATTGAGCAGCTTGTTTTCAACAAAAGCCTTTACCACTTCGGGCATACCACCTACATAATAATATTGTCGCAGCAAGTCCTTCAGTTTTTCATGAAAAGCATTCATCAGTTCATAATCATGGCTGTGCATCAACTTCAGCAACTGCTCCTCGCCCATTGCCATGAGAAACTCCTCGAAATCCATCGGAAAGAGACGCAAGGTCTGCACCTTGCCTACAGGAAACGAGACTCCTGCATGCAAAGCAACTCCCAGCAGAGAACCGGCCACTGCAATATGATATTGCGGAGCATCTTCACAGAAATATTTCAAAGCCTCTAAAGCCTGCGGAAATGCCTGCACTTCATCCAGAAAAATAAGAGTTTTACCTGGGATAATATCTACCCCAGTCAAAGCACTTAAGCCCTGAATGATTCTGGCAACGTCAAAATCACCTGAATAGATGGCTTGCAGGTTTACATTCCTATCGCAACTTACGTAAGCCAGACTATCAAATTCCTGCCTACCGAATTCCTTAAGGAGATAAGTCTTTCCACATTGTCGTACACCATTAAGAATCAATGGCTTGTGGTGCTCCTGACTCTTCCATTCCAGAAGCTGTTCATATACCTTTCTCTTCATATCTTTACACTTTTATACACATGGAAATGCCAGAACGATACACTTTTAGACACATGAAACCATACTATCATTACACTTTCTGACACATAAATCCTGCGCAAAGATACACTTTTAGACACATAAAACCAAAAATTCGCTGCCTTTTTCCGGATTCATTAAGACAATTTAACCCAGCAATCTCTTACTTGCCTAAGAAAGTATAATGGAATATTGGCATTCTTTACCTTATTCCATTTACTGCCTGGTTATGGCAAGATATTGCCCTTTGCCAGGGCAACTTTGTGCCATTGTCAGGCACAAAACGATACGTCGGGAGATAAAATCCAGCTGAACTATCTGTAAAAAGACTACTCTCGTTTTTACCCTTCACCCTTCACCAAATCGTCTGAAACCCCTATAAACACAGGGGTTTCGAGGGGTGAAGGGTTAAGCAGACCCTTCACCCACCCTTCACCAGCCTTCACCTTTTCACGAAACTCATCACGAAGCCCGGCCATCAATGAAGCCTGAAGCTGGTCTTCAATGAAGACCAAAGCTAGCCATCAATGAAGACCAATCCATTGCCTACAAAAGGTGTTCACCCAAAAATAAAGAGGGTGAAGGGTGGTGAAGGGTTAGTTCAACCCTTCACCCGTCTAACCATCTAATCTACAGAAACTTTAACCCTTCCGGTGAAGGGTGAAGGGTAAATTAGAAAATACTATTCTTTTTCCTTGTAGAAAATCTTGTTGGCACCGCTTGTAATCTTCAGCGCCTCAGGATGCTCCTCAATAAAGCTGTTAATGTGGCGGATACGCTTCTCCTCCAGGATCTCATCCACGGCAATGAGAATGCCCGTTTCCTCTACATCGCCGAAGCCATAATTGATGGCAGTACCAAAGAGCTTCATGGTAGGACTGAGGTTCATGTAGGCATTCACCAGAGGAGGAATATTGAAACCGAGCTGGCGAATCTCATGATTCAGAATGCGATAGTCGGCACGGAAATCATCTTCTGTGAAGATGGCTGCCATCTCGCTCTCTGGAGTCTCCAACTCCAATGGCTTCATCGGGATCACCAGGTTCTCCTTGTCATCAAAATGCTTCTTGAGGAAGTAGAGAATCATATCGCGGCCACGACGGATGTAAGAAGGATACATCGTCATCTTGCCGAAGAAATACTTTACATCCGGATAGAGCACGGTGAGGGCGCCCAATCCATCCCAGAGATTATCGAGAGCAAAGATACTCTTGGTATTCTTGCGCACATTCTGATACTCGAGAGAGACGAACGAACGGCCTAGCTCCACGGTATATGGCATGTATTCCTTCAGGAACTTGTCAGAGAAGTGGAACATGTGACTGGTTGCAAGCTTAGGCTGCCCCTTTTCATCAAGTTCCCAATCCTTGCCCAAGAGATAACGGTAGCCACCGATAATCTCGTTAGCATCTGGATTCCAGACAATAAGCTGCTTGTAGCAGTTGTCACCGAAGTCGAATTCGTCAAGGTCCATCGATTTACCCGTTCCACCACCTGCTTCGCGGAAAGCGATTTCACGAAGGCGACCAATTTCCTTCAATACATTTGGCGAATCATTAGCCGTAACGATATAGATTTCGTTATGACTCTTGTTGGTCATACGAAGCTGCTTCTCGGGAGTCAACTCGCTCTTCAGCAGTTCGCGGTCAATCGGTTGGATGATTTCTTCTTCCATAATTCTCTATATAATATCGATAATTATCTTGTTCTATTTCTCTTACTTTTTCTATGATTGCTCACTGTAAAAGGGTTCTCACTAGAGTTCGTAAACCCTGTCCTTCACATACTGTGCCCACTCTGTAGCCGACTTGCTGTGATCGAAAGTCTGCCAGGGAATCGGCTTGCCGATGGCAATGCGGAAATGCTTGCCCACATTCTTGTACATCTCATCCACGAGGAACATCATGGCAAGGTTGAAAGGCAGATGCTTGTCGCTGAACCTGGCGATGCGATAGAATCGCTCGGAGTTCTGACCACCGAAATGGATAGGCACCACATCACGCTGATATTCCACACTTTTGGAGATGAAAGTCTTCTTCCAAGGCAGATCGCGGATGCTGCCATCAGGCTGCTTGCGGCTGTTCAATCCAGCAGGGAACATCAGCATGTGGTTGTCGCTCTGGAATCCAGCCTCTACCATGCGAGGGAAGTCACGGCTCTGTCTGCCGGTCTTGTTGATACCGATGCTCACCGGCTTCAAGCCCGGGAGATTGAGCAGCAGATCATTGACCAGATAGCGGAACTTACCATCATAATGCGTTCCGATGATGGAGCCGAGGCACACGCCGTCCTGTCCGCCCAGCGGATGATTAGACACGAAAGTATAGAGCTTGCCGTCATTCTTATCCGGCAAATTCTCCAAGCCTACGATTTCTACATCCATCTTCAGATAGCGCACGCATTCTGTAAGCCACTCCGTACCGGAGAGGTTTCGGCTTTCCCACAAGAACTTGTTCACCTCGTCTTCGTGTATGATTTTTTTCAGCCAAGACACGAGGAATCCAGGAACAAATTTAGCTTTGCTCCCCATCTTGTTCTTCAGTATCTTTTCTATGTCTATCGTTTTCTCTATTGAACCACTCATTTTCAGTAAACCTAATAAGTACGTGCAAAGTTAGTTTTTCTTTTTTAAATAAGAGTCATTTTTCCCGAAAAATTATCAATAAAGGCAAAAAATTGTGCATTTTTCCACCTTTTCGAGAGAAATCAAGACAAAAAAACATCGTTTTTCGCGAATTACTAGATACCAGCGAATAAAGAGCGTAAAAATGAAAAAAATCATTTTTTTGCGCCCGTTTCATAAAATTTGTGGGGAAACATGGAGCTATGTGAGGATTTTTATGTACCTTTGGAGCCGAATTCCTATTAAATAGGTACATACGCGCTGTATATAAGTACATGCACGTAAAAGAAACAAGTTAAGAATAAGTAACTTACAAAAGAAAAAGAATCAAGAAGAATGATCAAGACAGCAGAAACATATCACGTACCCGTGCTCCTCAAAGAGAGCGTTGACGGACTCAACATCCAGCCAGGCGGCATCTATGTAGATGTTACCTTCGGCGGTGGAGGACATTCCAGAGAGATCATCTCCCGCCTGAGCGAGGGAGCACATCTCTACAGCTTCGACCAGGACGCCGATGCCGAGCGCAACGTGGTGGCAAATCCCAACTTCACCTTCGTATGCTCCAACTTCAGATACCTGAAGAACTGGATGAGATACTATGGCGTGGAGGGACTGGACGGACTACTCGCCGACCTCGGCGTATCGAGCCATCATTTCGACGACGAGACCCGCGGATTCTCCTTCCGCTTTGATTCGCCTCTCGACATGCGCATGAACAAGAGAGCCGGAAAGACTGCTGCCGACATCGTGAACGAATACGAGGAAGAGGCACTTGCCGACATCTTCTATCTCTACGGCGAACTGAAGAATTCCCGCCGTATCGCTTCAGCCCTGGTCCAGGCAAGAGCCGCAAGCCCTATCAAGACCACCAAGGACTTCATGGCTGCCGTGGAACCCCTCTTCAAGCGAGAGCGGGAGAAGAAGGAGATGGCCAAGCTCTTCCAGGCACTGCGCATAGAGGTGAATCACGAGATGGATGCCCTGAAAGAAATGCTCCGCTCTGCCACCGAACTGCTCAAGCCGGGAGGAAGACTCTCGGTGATTACCTATCACTCGCTGGAAGACCGCATCGTGAAAAACATGATGAAGGCGGGCAATCCAGAGGGCAAGGTAGAACAGGACTTCTTCGGAAGAATCGAGACACCTTTCAAGCTCGTCAACAACAAGGTGATCATCCCTGACGCCGATGAGCAGGAAAGGAACCCGAGAAGCCGCAGCGCCAAGTTGAGAATCGCAGAAAAGAAATAGATTAAATGAGATTCTCATGTAACTGCAATCATGTAATGTAATGCAATAGAAAATGAAACAAGATAAAGAAAAACCAGAAACAAGCAGCCCGGCTGAAGAGCAGAAGGCGCAGCCGGAAACTCCCAAACCGGCTCCGCAGGCTTCGCTCAAGGAAGTGATTGCCCAGCAGGCCATAGAGGAGGAAGTGTCGGGCTCTGCCAGCTTCACACTGCGCAAAATTCTGGGTGGTGACATCCTCACCGCACAAATCATCAGAAAGCAGATATGGCTGTTCATGCTCATCGTGGTTTTCATCATTATCTACATATCCAACCGATACAGCATCCAGAAGGATCTCATCGAATTGGATCAACTGCAAAAAGAGCTGCAAGACACGAAATACAAAGCACTGTCAACCAGCAGTCAGATAACTGAGAAGAGTCGTGAGAGTAATGTGCTCGATATGCTGAAACACAGCAAGGACAGCACCCTGCACATCGCCACACAACCTCCTTACATCATAAACGTACCAGAAGAATGAGCAAGTTTGAGCATAAGAAAGTAATGCCGCGCTATAGTGCCATCGCCATCATCATGACCCTGATTGCCACCGCCATCGTAGGAAAAGCACTCTACATCATGACGGCTAAGCACGACTACTGGATGCAGGTTGCCGAGCGACAGAAGAGAGACTCCGTGACCGTGAAGCCTAACCGAGGCAACATCCTGAGCTGCGCAGGACAGCTGATGGCGAGTTCGCTGCCTGAGTTCAAGGTTTTCATGGACTTCAAGGCGCTGACCGCAGCCGGCAACGACTCGCTTTGGGATGCCAAGCAGGATTCCATCTGCCAGGGACTCCACAAGATATTCCCGGAGAAGACAGCAGAGGAATTCAAGCGCCATCTCATAGAGGGACGCGGCAAGAAGAGCCGCCACTGGGCGGTATATGGAAGTCGTATCGACTATAATACCTTCACCGAAGTGAAGGCGCTGCCAGTTTTCCGCCTTACTCCCTACAAGAGCGGATTCCACTGGGAAGAATACAATGCCCGCACCCGTACCTACGGTTCGCTGGCAGGAAGAACCATCGGAGCCATGTTTGGTGCCAAGGATACTGCCCGATTCGGACTGGAGCTGAGCTACGACTCCATCCTGCGCGGAACCAACGGTATCGTGCATCGCCGCAAGGTGCGCAACAAGTTCCTTGACATCACCGACACCCCTCCTATCGACGGTGCCGACATCGTTACCACTATCGATGTGAGCATGCAGGATCTTGCCGAACGCTCACTCATCGAAGAGTTGAAGGAAATCAATGCCAACGTGGGTGTAGCCATCGTGATGGATGTACCTACCGGCGACATCAAGGCCATCGTAAACATGGAAAAATGCTTCGATGGCGAATACAGAGAGATTCACAACCATGCCGTGAGCGACCTTCTGGAGCCGGGTTCGGTGTTCAAGCCTGCCTCGCTGCTCGTAGCGCTCGATGATGGCGTAGTAGATACTACCTATCGCGTGGAAACGGGAGGTGGAGTCTGGCAGATGTACGGACGAGACATGAAGGACCACAACTGGCGAAAGGGCGGATACGGAATGCTGACCTTTGCACAGACCTTGTGGTACAGTTCCAACATCGGTGTGAGCCGAATCATCGACGACCACTACCGCAACTGTCCGGAGAAATTCGTACAGGGCATCTATCGCACCGGTCTGCACGACGACCTGAAGATTCCGCTGGTGGGAGCTACTCCTGCCCGAATCCGAATGCCGCACAGAAACAGCCACGGACAGTATGACAACTGGGCAAAGACCAGCTTGCCATGGATGAGTATCGGATACGAGACGCAGATACCACCAATCTCTACCCTCACCTTCTACAACACCATCGCCAACAACGGTAAGATGATGCGTCCTAGATTCGTGAGCAAGGTAGTGAAGAACGGAGAAACCATCATGGAGTTCCCGCCAGAGGTGATGCGCGAACAGATAGCCAAGCCGCAATCCATCAAGAAGATACAGACCATCCTGGAACAGGTAGTTAGCGTGGGACTGGGCAAAAAAGCCGGTTCGCCAAACTTCAAGGTTGCCGGAAAGACCGGTACAGCCCAGGTTTCCAAGGGCGCCGGCGGTTACAAGAGCGGCATTACCAACTATCTGGTGAGCTTCGCCGGCTACTTCCCTGCCGACAATCCGCGCTACAGCTGCATTGTCTGCATTCAGAAATCAGGCTTGCCAGCTTCCGGCGGCAGTATGAGCGGTAAGGTATTCCACGACATTGCCGAAGGCATCATGGCACAGAGCCTGAAACTCGACGTGAAGGATGCCAAGGATTCAGCCTCCATCTTCGTTCCGGACGTGAAGAACGGAAACGTGCTGGCTGCCAACTACGTACTCACACACCTGGGCATCAAGACCAACACCAACTGGAGTGGAAGCTACGCCAACGGCAATCCTATCTGGGGCAAGGCAGAACGCATAGGAAGCAGAAGCATCAAGCTCATCAAGGAGAAGCAATACGGCAAAGGCACCGTACCGGATATTACAGGCATGGGAGCCAGAGACGCTATCTTCTGCATGGAGAGCAGGGGAATCAGAACCAGGATTCATGGCAGAGGTAAGGTAATCAAGCAGAGTCTCATGCCGGGAACACCAGTCAAGAAGGGTTCCATCTGTATCATCGAATTGAACTAATACATATAATAAGGTGTAAATACATAAAGATATTAAATATGAAGTTACAAGAATTACTCAAAAACATCGAGCCGATCCAGATTGTCGGCGATGCTGATGTAGAGGTTTCGGGCGTAAACATCGACTCCCGAAAGATTAAGGAAGGTCACTTGTTCGTAGCTATCAAGGGCACTCAGGTTGACGGCCACCAGTTTATTCCAAAGGCATTGAGCCTAGGTGCAAAGTCGGTTTTGTGCGAGGATATGCCTGAGGAGAAAATCGAAGGCGTAACTTACATTCAGGTAGCATCTACAGAAGATGCTGTAGGTAAAGTGGCTACACTCTTCTATGGCGACCCATCCAAGAAGCTGAAGTTGGTTGGCGTGACTGGCACCAATGGCAAGACCACCATCGCCACCTTATTATATAATATGTTCCGCAAGTTCGGACATAAGTGCGGTCTGCTCTCTACCGTCTGCAATTACATTGAGGGCGAGGCGATTCCTGCCGACCACACTACCCCAGACCCTATCGAGCTGAACATGCTGCTGGGCAAGATGGTAGAGGCAGGATGCGAGTACGCCTTCATGGAGTGCTCTTCCCACGCCATCGCCCAGAAGCGTATCGGCGGTTTGGAGTTCGCCGGCGGACTGTTCACCAACCTCACCCGCGACCATCTCGACTATCACAAGACATTCGAGAACTACCGCAACGCCAAGAAGGCATTCTTCGACGGTCTGCCTAAGACAGCCTTCGCCATCACCAATGCCGACGACAAGAACGGTATGATTATGGTACAGAACACCAAGGCTACCGTGAAGACCTACTCTACCCGCTCTATGGCAGACTTCAAGGCAAGAATCCTGGAGTGTCACTTCGGCGGCATGTATCTGGAGATAGATGGCAGAGAAGTAGGCGTACAGTTTATCGGAAAATTCAATGTAAGCAATCTGCTTGCCGTATATGGTGCGGCTGTCATGCTCGGCAAGAAGCCTGAGGATGTACTCGTAGTGATGAGTACCCTTCACAGCGTAAGCGGACGATTGGAGCCAATCCAGTCGCCAGAAGGCTATACAGCCATCGTTGACTATGCTCATACACCAGATGCTTTGGAGAACGTATTGAACGCCATCCACGAAGTACTCGACGGCAAGGGCGGAGAAGTGATTACCGTCTGCGGTGCCGGTGGAAACCGTGACAAGGGCAAGCGCCCATTGATGGCTCAAGAGGCTGTCAAGCAGAGCGATAAGGTTATCATCACCAGCGACAATCCTCGCTTCGAAGAGCCACAGGACATCATCAACGACATGCTGGCTGGTCTCAACGCCCAGCAGATGAAGAAGGTGATCAGCATTGTTGACCGCAAGGAAGCCATCCGCACAGCCTGCATGCTGGCGAAGAAGGGCGATGTGATTCTCGTTGCCGGAAAGGGACATGAAGATTATCAGGAGATCAAGGGCGTGAAGCATCACTTCGACGACAAGGAAGTGCTTCGCGAAATCTTCGGTATCAACAAGTAGTATTATCATCTAATAGAAAAAGAGAAGAAGAAAAATGTTATACTATCTTTTTAGATTTCTGGAGCAGTGGGGCATCTCTGGTTCCCACATGTGGGGTTACATCTCATTCCGTGCCCTGCTCGCACTGATTTTATCACTCGTCATCTCTGCATGGTTTGGCGAGAAGTTCATCAAGTACCTCAAGAGCAAGCAGATTACCGAGACCCAGCGCGATGCCAGCATCGACCCGTTCGGCGTAAAGAAGATCGGCGTTCCTTCCATGGGTGGCGTCATCATCATCCTGGCCATTCTCGTACCGGTATTGCTGCTCGGCAGATTGCGCAACATCTATCTGATTCTGATGATCATCACCACCATATGGCTCGGCTTTCTCGGTGGAATGGATGACTTCATCAAGATCTTCAAGCGCGACAAGGAGGGACTGAAGGGCAAATATAAAATCGTGGGACAGGTAGGTATCGGCCTCATCGTGGGTCTGGTACTCTGGGGTTCTCCAGACGTGAAGATGAACGAGAACCTCGCCATCGAGCGCCAGGGACAGGAGACGGTGGTGAAGCACCGTACCGAGGCGCGGAAGTCGCTGAAAACCACCATACCTTTCATCAAGGGTCATAACCTCGACTACTCCAGCATCACCAGCTTCTGCGGTGATCATAAGGTGGCTGCAGGCTGGATTCTCTTCGTAATCATGACCATCTTTGTGGTAACTGCCGTATCCAACGGTGCCAACCTCAACGATGGTATGGATGGTATGTGTGCCGGAAACTCCGCCATCATAGGTGTGGCACTAGGCATTCTTGCGTATGTGTCGTCGCACATCGAGTTTGCCGCCTACCTCAATATTATGTATATTCCTGGCTCCGAGGAGCTGGTGGTATTCTTCTGTGCCTTTATCGGAGCCCTCATCGGCTTCCTCTGGTACAATGCCTACCCTGCACAGGTGTTCATGGGCGATACTGGTTCGCTCACCATCGGCGGTATCATCGCCGTGGGCGCCATCATCATCCACAAGGAGCTGATGCTGCCTATCCTCTGCGGAATCTTCTTCGTAGAGAGCCTCAGCGTGATGATGCAGGTATATTACTACAAGCTGGGTAAGCGCAGAGGCATCAAGCAGCGCATCTTCAAGCGCACACCTATCCACGACAACTTCCGTACACAGGACAGCCAGCTGGATCCAGACTGCAAGTATCTGTGGAAGAAGCCTCGCAACTGCTACCACGAATCGAAGATTACCATCCGTTTCTGGATCGTGACCATCATCCTGGCAGCACTCACCATCATCACATTGAAGATAAGATAAAACAAAGGCTCTTATCAGCCTGACAAGATAAAGATACAACAATGAGCAAAATTGTAATTTTAGGAGCTGGCGAAAGTGGCGCAGGTGCTGCCGTGCTGGCGAAGAAAGAGGGATTCGAAGTATTTGTCTCTGATATGTCTAAGATCAAGGACAACTACAAGAAGCTGATGGACGACCACGGCATTGAGTGGGAAGAGGGACATCATACTGAAGAGAAAATCTTAGACGCTGATGAAGTCATCAAGAGCCCGGGCATTCCTAAGGAAGCCCCTATGGTTCAGAAACTGATGGCAAAGGGTACTCCTATCATCAGCGAAATAGAATTTGCCGGCAGATATACAGATGCCAAGATGATCTGCATCACAGGTAGCAACGGAAAGACCACCACTACTTCGCTGATCTATCACATCATCAAGTCGGCTGGCTACGATGTAGGACTGGCTGGCAATATCGGCAAGAGTCTGGCGCTGCAGGTAGCAGAGACACCTCATAAGTACTACGTCATCGAGCTGAGCAGTTTCCAGCTCGACAACATGTACGAGTTCCGTGCCAACGTGGCTATCCTGCTCAACATCACCCCAGACCATCTGGACCGCTACGAGTTCAAGATGCAGAACTATACCGATGCCAAGATGCGCATCACACAAAACCAGACAGAGGAAGACAGCTTCATCTTCTGGAACGACGATCCTATCGTGAAGAAGGAACTGGAGAAGTATGACCTCAAGTCACACCTCTGCCCATTCTCTGAGTTCAACGAGGAAGGATGCGTGGGCTTCATCGAGGACGGCAAGTACAAGCTCAACTTCCCATCAGCCTTCGAGATGCCACAGGCAGACATGAGCCTGCGCGGCAAGCACAACATCTACAACAGCCTGGCTGCAGGTTTAGCCTGCAACATCGTTGGCATCGACCACGAGATCCTGCACAAGGGCCTCAGCGACTTCCCTGGCGTAGAGCACCGACTGGAGAAGGTGGGCAAATTCCAGGGAGTTTACTATGTAAACGACTCAAAGGCTACCAATGTGGATGCTTGCTGGTACGCTCTGGAGAGCATGACAACCCCTACCATCCTCATCATCGGCGGTAAGGACAAGGGCAACGATTACAACCAGATCAAGGACCTGGTAAAGGAGAAGTGCGCAGGTATCGTATATCTCGGAGCCGACAACCAGAAGCTGCACGACAACTTCGACGCCCTGGGCATCCCTGTTCGCGACACCCACAGTATGAAAGACTGCGTGGCAGCCTGCCAGGAACTGGCAAAGCCAGGCGACACCGTATTGCTGAGCCCATGCTGCGCCAGCTTCGACCTCTTCAAGAACATGGAGGACCGCGGCGAGCAGTTCAAAGCCCTGGCAAGAGCCATCGGTGAATAACTTTTCATTTGGCAAGAACTTAAGTGATAATAATTTTAGAGATAGGACAGTTAAGAAATGAACAATAAGACCATAGGCAACATATTCAAGGGAGACAAGGTCATCTGGATGGTCTTCTTCTTTCTCTGTATGATAAGCATCATAGAGGTGTATTCCGCCTCTAGCTCCTTGTCGTACAAGAGTGGTAACTATATGGCGCCGGTAATACGCCATATCGGCCTTCTCCTGCTGGGTTTAGGCACCATGATATGTATGCTCAAGGTTAAGTGTAAGTACTTCAAGATCGTCACTCCCTTTGTGATATTTCCATCTCTGGGCTTACTCATCTGGGTTTTGATAGCGGGACAATCCACCAATGGTGCATCCCGCTGGATTAACCTGGTGGGCATCCAGTTTCAGCCTTCGGAAATAGCCAAGGGAGCGGTGGTTTTGGTGGTGGCACAGATTCTCAGTGCGATGCAGACACCGAATGGTGCTGAACGGAGAGCCTTCAAGTATGTCTTGACGGCCTGCAGCCTGTTTATCATCCTCATCGGACTGGAAAACTTATCCACCGCCATGCTTCTGTGTATCACCATCTTATGTATGATGATCATCGGAAGAGTACCTATGAGTCAGATAGGAAAACTCGTGGGCAGCGTCTTGATATTTATCTGCGTAGTCTTCGCCGGCGTCATGATCGTGGGTGAAGACAAGGAAAACGGAGATAACAAGCCGGAAAATACACTCACCGAAAACATCAACGAGAAGGAAGAAGCACCAGGTATGGCAGCGAAGATGTTCCACCGAGCAGACACCTGGAAAGCACGTATCGACAAGTTTATCAATTCCAAGCCAGTGGCTCCGGAAGACGTGGATCTGGACAAGGATGCACAGGTGGCACATGCCAACATCGCCATCGCCTCATCGAATATCGTGGGAAAGGGACCAGGAAACTCCGTAGAACGAGATTTCCTCTCTCAGGCATTCTCCGACTTCATCTACGCCATCATCATCGAGGAAATGGGACTGTGGGGTGCCTTCTTTGTGGCATTCCTCTACATCATTCTGCTCTTCAGAGCCGGGCGAATCGCCAACCGGTGTGAGAACACATTCCCAGCATTCCTGTGCATGGGACTTGCCATCATGCTGGTTATCCAGGCACTGTTCAACATGGCTGTAGCTGTAGGCTTGGCACCGGTTACTGGCCAGCCACTTCCGCTCATCAGCCGAGGTGGAACCTCAACCATCATCAACTGTCTCTACCTGGGCATCATCTTAAGCATCAGTAGAACCGCAAAAAAGAAAGATTTGCCTCAAAACGAAGCAAATTTTGACAAATTTGCTGCTGCATAACAAAAGTGTATCATAAATAAGGTAAAAAATGCCATTAAATGGATTTTTTTGCTTACCTTTGCGTGAAAATTGTTGACCCTCGGGTCGTAAACAAGAATGGATTATGAATAATGAACTGAGAATTATCATAAGTGGAGGCGGTACAGGCGGTCATATATTCCCTGCCGTATCCATCGCAAACGCCATCAAGGCAAAGCGCCCTGATGCCAAAATATTGTTTGTTGGAGCACTCGGCAGAATGGAAATGCAGCGTGTTCCTGCAGCTGGTTATGAAATCAAAGGATTGCCTATCTGCGGTTTCGACAGAAAGCATCTGCTCAAGAACATCGCTGTTCTCTTCAAGATATGGAAGAGCCAGCACATGGCCAAGAGCATCATCAAGAATTTCAAGCCAATGGCAGCTGTAGGTGTGGGCGGTTACGCCAGCGGTCCTACACTCAACGTTTGTGCTAGCAAAGGTATTCCATGCCTCATCCAGGAACAGAACTCATACGCAGGTGTGACCAACAAGCTCCTGGCAAAGAAGGCAGAAAAAATATGCGTGGCTTACGAAGGAATGGAACGCTTCTTCCCTGCCGACAAAATCATCATGACGGGAAACCCAGTACGCCAGAACGTATTGGAGACTACCCTCACAAAGGAAGAGGCACGAAAGCAGTTCGGTCTCGACCCTGACAAGAAAACCATCCTGCTCGTGGGCGGAAGCCTCGGTGCAAGAACCATCAACGAGAGCGTACTTCAGCACCTCGACCTCGTGAAGGAAAGCGGCGTGCAGTTTATCTGGCAGACAGGTAAGTACTACAACGCAGCCATCATGGAGCAACTCAAGGGCAAGGAACTGCCAATGCTCAAGGTTACCGACTTCATCAGCGACATGGGCGCAGCCTACAAGGCTGCCGACCTCGTGATCAGCCGTGCCGGAGCCAGCAGTATCAGTGAGTTCTGCCTCATCGGAAAGCCAGTCATCCTCGTCCCAAGCCCTAACGTGGCAGAAGACCATCAGACCAAGAATGCCATGGCACTGGTAAACAAGGATGCAGCCATCTACGTGAAAGATGCTGATGCGCCAAACGAATTGCTCCAGAAAGCCATCAACACCGTCAAGAACGAGGATAAACTCAACTCGCTCTGTGAGAACATCAAGAAATTAGGATTAAAGAACTCTGCCGACGTCATCGCCGACGAAGTAATCAAATTAGCAACAAGATAATGGAAATCAAGGATATTAAAGCAGTTTATTTTGTAGGTGCTGGCGGCATCGGTATGAGCGCCATCGCCAGATACTTCCTCAGCAAGAAGTTGGTTGTAGCCGGATACGACAAGACTCCTTCTAACCTAACCCACGAGTTGGAGAAAGAAGGAATGCTCATCCACTACGAAGAGAATGTAGATCTCATCCCTGAGGCTTGCAAGGATGCCAAGAACACGCTGGTTGTCTATACACCAGCCATCCCTGCTGAGCACAAGGAGCTGGTTTACTTCCGCGAGAATGGATTCACCATCGAGAAGCGTGCACAGGTTCTGGGTACCCTGACCCGCACCCACAAGGGACTGTGCGTGGCAGGTACACACGGCAAGACTTCTACTTCTACCATGTGTGCCCACATCATGCACCAGAGCCATCTCGACTGCAATGCCTTCCTCGGAGGTATCTCCAAGAACTATGGCACCAACTACATCCTCTCAGACAAGAGCGACTTCGTAGTTATCGAGGCTGATGAGTTTGACCGCAGTTTCCACTGGTTGCGCCCATGGATGAGCGTCATCACATCTACAGATCCTGATCACCTCGACATCTACGGCACCAAGGAGGCTTATCTCGAAAGCTTCCGTCACTATACTGAATTGATCCAGCCGGGCGGTGCGCTCATCATCCACAAAGACCTGGAGATGAAGCAGCACGTACAGGACGGCGTTAAGATATACGAATACAGCCAGGACGAAGGCGACTTCCACGCTGAGAACATCAAGATAGAGAATGGCGGAATCACATTCGACTTCATCTCTCCTATCGAGAACGTTACAGGCGTAGAGCTCGGACAGCCAGTGCCAATCAACATCACCAATGGTGTCGCAGCAATGGCAATGGCACAGTTGAATGGCTGTACAGCCGATGAGCTTCGCAACGGAATGAAGACATACGGAGGCGTGGACCGCCGCTTCGACTTCAAGATCAAGAACGACAAGCTCGTATTCCTTTCCGACTACGCTCATCACCCAAAAGAGATTTACCAGAGTGCAAAGAGTATTCATGAGCTTTACAAAGATCGCAAGATTACAGCTATCTTCCAGCCTCACCTCTACACCCGCACCCGTGACTTCTACAAGGACTTTGCCAGCAGCCTGAGTCTCCTCGATGAAGTCATCCTCTGCGATATCTATCCTGCTCGCGAGCAGCCTATCCCGGGAGTTACCTCCAAGCTCATCTACGACAACCTGAAACCAGGCGTAGAGAAGAGCATGATTCACAAGGAAGACGTACTCGATCTGGTGAAGAGCCGTGACTTCGACGTACTCGTCATTCTGGGAGCTGGCGATCTGGATAACTACGTTCCAGAGATAACAAAGATTCTAGAATCAAAATAAGCCCCCGGAGACAGGGGCTTATCCAAACAAGAAGAAAGTAATCAATGCATATCAATTGGCAGAAAACCCTACTCATCACCCTGGATGTTGCACTGGCAACCTATCTGGGATTTGCTTTCACCAAGTTTAACCAACCTGATGAAAAGGGAATGCTATGCACCAAGGTGAACATCAACATCGAGGATGAGATGACCAACGGCTTTCTGAATGCAAAGGAAATCAAGAAGAGACTGGAGATTAAAAAGCTCTATCCCCTGGAGAAACCGCTGAGCAACGTGAACGCCAGGAAGATAGAGGAAACCTTAAAGACCAGTCCCTTCGTGAAGACCGCAGAATGCTACAAGACGCAAGACGGACTGGTGGATATCTACCTCACCCAGCGTATGCCAATTGTGAGAATCAAGAGCATCAACAACGAGGACTACTATATAGATGATCATTATCAGGTAATGCCCAACACCAACTATACGAGCGATATCATCATCGCCACAGGCAATATCAACAAATGGTTTGCCCAGAAATACATATCGCTGGTAAGCAAGGCCCTGATGAAGAACAATCTTTGGAGAAATCAGATAGAGCAGATCAACGTACTGCCCGACAGGGGCATTGAACTGGTGCCACGAGTAGGAAACCACATTATATATATAGGTAACCTGCCGGAAAGCAATATCATCAGCAAAAGAGAGCAAGATGTAGAAGACTTCATCAACAGGAAGATGGACCGTCTGGAAAAGTTCTACAAATATGGTCTCTCTCAAGCTGGCTGGAACAAATACTCATACATCAATATTGAGTTTGACAACCAGATAATTTGCACAAAGCATCATAACAGCTAATTTTATAATTGAAACAGAAAAAGATAATATATAAAGACTATGCCAAAGGAATTTATTGTAGCTATCGAGCTTGGCTCATCTAAGATGACAGGTATAGCTGGTCAGAAGAATTTAGACGGCAGCATCACCGTGCTGGCTACCGTCGAGGAGAACTCGTCTTCTTGTATCAGAAAGGGTGTTATCTATAACATCGACAAAACATGCCAGTGCCTCACTAGCATCATCAAGAAGTTGAAGAACTTCCTCAAACAAGATATTACCCAGGTTTACGTGGGTGTAGGAGGCAGATCTATCAGAAGCCTCAAGAACGTCATCGTGAAAGATCTGCCAGGCGCATCTATCATCTCGCAGGATATGATTAATGAGCTGATGGACATCAACCGCAACATGACTTATCCTGATCAAGAAATTCTTGACGCTGCAACACAGGAATACAAGATAGACAACCAGTACCAGATTGACCCTGTAGGCATACAGTGCAGCCATCTGGAGGGTATCTTCCTGAATATTCTTTGGCGCAAGAACTTCTACAATAATATCAATACCTGCTTCGAGAATGCAAATATCTCGATTGCAGAGATGTATCTCGCACCATTGGCTATGGCTGACAGCGTATTGACCGACTCTGAGAAGAGAGCCGGATGTATGCTCGTTGACCTGGGTGCTGATACCACTACCGTATCCGTTTACTACAAGGGTATCCTGCGCCATCTCTCTGTCATCCCATTGGGTGGTAACAACATCACCAAGGACCTGACTTGTCTCCAGCTGGAGGAAGCTGATGCTGAAAAAATGAAGCTGAAATATGCAAAGGCTTACACCGATATCAGCAATATCGACCCAACACTCAACTACTCTGTTGATAAGGACAGAACCATAGAGAGCAAGAAGTTTATCGAGATTGTAGAGGCTCGCGTAGAGGAAATCGTAGAAAACGCCTGGTTCCAGGTACCTGTAGAATTCTCTGACAAGCTGATGGGAGGTATCATCCTCACCGGCGGTGGAAGCAATATGCCTGAAATCGACAAGGTATTCAAGACTCATACCCATATCGACAAGGTACGCATCGCAAAGTTTGTTACCCAAACAGTCAACTCAAAGGATCCTAAGATTACCAATCATACAGGTATGATGAATACCGTATTGGGACTCTTGGCTAAGGGCGACATGAACTGCGCAGGTAGCGAATTCAACAACGATCTCTTCGACAACCTCGACAACCGTCCTACAACAGGAACAGGTGCAGAGGCTCACAAGGCTCCTCGCAACCCGAACGAAACCGTAGGTACCGGCGTAGTATTGACTGCAGCAGAAAAGCAGAAGGCTGAAGAAGAGGCTCGCCGCAAGAGAGAACAGGAAGAGGAAGAGGCAAGACTCCTGGCAGAAAAGGAAGCCGAAGAAGAAGCAAAACGCAGAAAAGAGAACAGCCTCGTTCACAAGTTCATGAGAGGATTCAAGAAGTTTGTGAAGGATACCATCTCTGAGGAAGAATAATATAATCATATTTTAGAATAGACTATTATGCTAGATAACACAAATACTCCACATATTCTGGACTTTGGAGAGCCAGAAAAGGAAAACAGCATCATCAAGGTGATTGGTGTAGGTGGTGGCGGTGGTAACGCTGTCAACCACATGTACCGTGAAGGCATCCACGACGTAAGCTTCGTATTGTGTAACACTGATAATCAGGCACTCAACGATTCTCCTGTACCTGTACATCTGCAGTTGGGTAAGGAAGGTCTGGGAGCCGGTAACAAGCCTGCCAAGGCTCGCCAGGCTGCCGAGGAAACCCTGGAAGAAATCAAGCACATGCTGAACGACGGCACCAAGATGGCTTTCATCACTGCCGGAATGGGTGGTGGTACCGGTACTGGTGCTGCGCCTGTCATCGCAAGAGTGAGCAAGGAACTCGGAATCCTTACCGTTGGTATCGTAACCATTCCTTTCCGCTTCGAAGGTCCTAAGAAGATTGACCAGGCACTGGATGGTGTTGAAGAGATGTCTAAGCACGTAGATGCCCTGCTGGTTATCAACAACGAGCGTCTCCGCCAGATCTATCCAGACCTTGCTGTACTCGATGCCTTCGGAAAAGCAGACGACACTTTGAGCGTTGCCGCAAAGAGTATCGCTGAGATCATCACCGTTCACGGACTCATCAACCTTGACTTCAACGACGTGAAGACCGTATTGAAGGACGGTGGCGTTGCCATTATGAGTACAGGTTACGGTGAGGGCGAAGGTCGTGTCAAGAAGGCGATCGAGGATGCATTGAATTCACCATTGCTCAACGACAACGATGTATTCAACTCCAAGAAGATCTTGCTGAGCATTGCTTTCGCCAGCGAGAAGAAGGACAATCCTGGTTTGACCATGGATGAGATGAACGATGTAAACGACTTCATGGAGAAGTTCGGAGACGACTTCGAGCTGAAGTGGGGACTCGCCATCGACCCAGAGCTGGGCAGCCGTGTCAAGGTTACCGTATTGGCAACAGGTTTCGGTCTCGAAGACGTAGAGGGAATGAACCGCCACATGAAGAAGCATACAGAAGAGGAAGCTCGTCGTATCGCAGAAGAGGAAGAGACAAGGGCAGAACGTCAGAACAGACGCGAGCGCTACTATGGCTCAGATGGCAACTCTACCCAGTATAAGCGTCATCCACACATCTTCCTGTTCCGTCCTGAGGATCTCGACAATGAGGACGTAATCCTTCAGGTAGAGAATACCCCTACCTTCAAGCGTACCCGTCAGACTCTCGAAGACATCCGCAATCTGGCTTCTGGCAATGCAGAAACAGAGGAGGCTAAGAAGAAAGACGATAACGACACAGTACAGGGAGTCATCAGCTTCGCCTAAACTATCAGGCAAAGCTGTTGTTCCAAGGAAAACCGTTCATCTAGAGAAACGTTTCTCAAGCGAACAACTCCTGTAAAACAGAAAAACTTTTCAGTTCCGGGAATCCCGGAACATGAATCCTGTAATATTGCAATATCACCTCTACACAGCGGTTTCGATCAAATCGGGACATTGTGTAGAGGTGCATTGTTTCATAGCTCAGGCGTAGCAGCCCCAACATACGCAAAGAATCCTCTTTATTTAAATAATGTACGTGTGTAGGCACGAAGGATACAAAGCGGCCTTCCTCCAAGTCGAAGAAATCGCCATGCGCACCACTCTCAAGGTTAGGCGAAAATCCGAGAAAGAAGGTTAGCCGAACCATAAAGACTATATGGAAATTGGCATAATTCCCTTGTGCATGGTCGAGCCACGCCACACTCTCCTCTATGAAGGAAAACAAAGGAACATTCACCTGCTCATTACGGGTAGCCTGCCCCAAAAGCTCAGCCAGAAACATAGACATCGCCAACTTGTAAGGCGAAAAGGGAAGATCCACAAAGGGAAGAGCAATGGATACATCCTTCAACCGCTGCAGGTTAGCCTTCGGACGATGATCGAACTCCAGGTTGAGAATCATCAGGGGCTGAAACAGCTGACGCTTCATCTTCGCCTTAGAAGACTTGGGAATTTTGACCATAAAAGAGACTCTGCCCAACTTTTCGGTGAAGAAATCCACGATAAGTTGTGCATCCCCATACTTAATGGTTTGCAGTACGATAGCTCTAGTTTTTACTTCCATTTTGTCTATAATTATTAAAAAACAGGGCAAAATTACAAAAAAGCAAGCATTTAGCGAAAATTTTCACGGAAAAATTTGCAAGATTCAAATAAAAGTAGTAACTTTGCACCCGCAAATAAGCAATGGTCCCTTCGTCTATCGGTTAGGACGAGAGATTTTCATTCTCTAAAGAGCAGTTCGACTCTGCTAGGGACTACAAACATTAATAAAGAATATAAAAATAAAACATAGAGATGGCAAATCACAAATCATCAGTAAAGAGAATCCGTCAGGACAAGAAGAAGGCTTTGCATAACAAGTACTATGCAAAGACTATGCGCAATGCCGTTCGCAAGTTGCGCAACATGACTGACAAGGAGGAGGCTGCAAAGCTCTATCCTACAGTACAGAAGCTTTTGGACAAGTTGGCTAAGATCAACGTTATTCACGAGAACAAGGCTGCTAACTTGAAGTCTGGTCTTACACAGCACATCGCTAAGTTGGCCTAACTTCCAAGTCAAAGCAAAAGAGATAAATAAGGCTGCTATCCTTCATTGAGGGGTTGCAGCCTTACTCTTTTTATACCCCTTCGACCTTCAACACATCAACACCTTACTTTTTTCTCCTTTTTCGCTAATTTTCACAAAGAAAACTAGCTGTTTCTCAGCTTTTTTTTGTATCTTTGCACGGAAATAAGACAATTCTAAAAATGGCAGAAAATCAAAACACCGCAAATAATTACTCAGCGAGCAACATCCAGGTTCTTGAAGGCTTGGAAGCTGTTCGCAAACGTCCGGCAATGTACATTGGAGACATTTCCGAAAAGGGTCTTCACCACTTGGTAAACGAGACCGTTGATAACTCTATCGACGAGGCGATGGCTGGTTACTGTACCGACATCGAAGTTACCATCAATGAGGATAACTCTATCACTGTAGAAGACAATGGTCGTGGTATCCCTGTGGATATGCACGAGAAGCTTCATAAATCAGCCCTCGAAGTCGTAATGACCGTGCTCCACGCCGGAGGTAAGTTCGACAAGGGCTCATACAAGGTTTCCGGAGGTTTGCATGGTGTGGGTGTAAGTTGTGTAAACGCACTTTCTACTCACATGTTGTCACAGGTCTTCCGCGGCGGCAAGATCTACCAGCAGGAATACGAGAAGGGTAAGCCTCTCTATCCGGTGAAGGTGGTAGGCGAGACCAACAAGCGCGGTACACGCCAGCAGTTCTGGCCAGACCCAACTATCTTTACTCACACGGTTTATAAGTGGGACATCATCGCCAACCGTATGCGCGAGTTGGCATTCCTCAATGCAGGTATCAAGATTACCTTGAGAGATCTGCGCCCAGACGAGGAAGGAAAGACCAAGGAGCAGGTTTTCCATGCAAAGGACGGTTTGAAGGAATTCGTTCGCTACGTGGATCGCCATCGCACCCACCTCTTCGATGACGTCATCTACCTGAAGACAGAGAAGCAGGGTATTCCTATCGAGATTGCCGTGATGTACAACACTGATTACTCAGAGAACATCCACTCATACGTCAACAACATCAACACCATCGAGGGTGGTACCCACCTGACCGGTTTCCGTATGGCGTTGACCCGTACCTTGAAGGCTTACGCAGAAGCTGATCCAACCATCTCCAAGCAGATTGAAAAGGCAAAGGTAGAGATTGCACCAGAAGACTTCCGCGAGGGTCTTACTGCCGTTATCTCCATCAAGGTAGCTGAGCCACAGTTTGAGGGACAGACCAAGACCAAGCTCGGAAACAGCGAGGTACAGGGTGCCGTTCAGCAGGCTGTAAACGAAGCTTTGTCTGATTACCTGGAGGAACATCCAGACGAGGCTAAGCGCATCTGCGAAAAGGTTGTCCTGGCTGCTACAGCCCGCATCGCTGCCCGCAAGGCACGTGAGAGCGTACAGCGCAAGAACTTCATGACAGGTGGCGGTCTTCCTGGCAAGCTTGCCGATTGCTCAATGAAGGATCCTAAGGAATGCGAGATCTTCCTCGTCGAGGGTGATTCCGCTGGTGGTTCTGCCAAGCAGGGACGCGACCGTTTCCGCCAGGCTATCCTCCCATTGCGTGGTAAGATTCTGAACGTAGAGAAGGTTCAGTGGCATAAGGTATTCGAGGCTGAGTCTGTCATGAACATCATCCAGAGTATCGGAGTTCGCTTCGGTGTAGATGGTGAGGACAGCAAGGAAGCCAACACAGACAAGCTGCGTTACGACAAGATTATCATCATGACCGATGCCGACGTCGATGGTTCTCACATCGACACACTGATCATGACATTGTTCTATCGCTTCATGCCTAAAGTTATCGAGGAAGGTCACTTGTACATCGCTACCCCACCTCTCTACAAGTGTACTTATCGCAGCAAGGTAAGCGAATATTGCTATACAGAACAGCAGCGCCAGGCTTTCATCGACAAGTATGGCGAGGGCACAGAAGATAAGAATATCCACACCCAGCGATACAAAGGTTTGGGTGAGATGAATCCAGAGCAGCTTTGGGAAACCACTATGGACCCAGCAACACGCTTGCTCAAGCAGGTTACCATCGAGAATGCGGCTCAGGCAGACGAGATCTTCTCTATGCTGATGGGCGACGATGTGGAGCCACGCCGAGAGTTCATCGAGCAGAACGCTACATACGCCAATATCGACGCATAAAGCGAACACCATATATTGGGGGCAGACTCAGCAGGAGTCTTCCCCCTTTTTTAGGTTGCCGCCTTCAAAGAGCAACAACCCCGACATCATGTTTTTTACAACTAACAAAACTAAATTTATGAAGCATCTGCTTTTTACGTTTGCACTAGCTGCCTCAGGCTTTTTGAACTGCCAGGCGGCAACAGTTGATAAAACTCCCCTACCCAACAAGTTGTGGTACAACAAGCCTGCATACGCCTTCGAAGAGTCACTGCCACTGGGCAACGGCAAACTGGGTGCGCTGGTTTACGGCGGAGCCAACAATGATTCCATACAGCTCAATGACATCACTCTCTGGACGGGCGTTCCTGTAAACCCTAACGAAGGAGGCGAAGCCTACAAGTGGATTCCCAAAATCAGGGAAGCCCTGTTTAAGGAGGATTACAAGACTGCCGATTCCCTGCAGCACTATGTACAAGGACACAACTCTGAGTTCTACCAGCCGCTGGGCATGATCAATATCATAGACTGCAACCAGGGAGAATTTACTGATTACTATCGTGAGTTAAGTCTCGACAATTCCCTTGCTACAGTACAATTCAAGCGCAATGGTATTCAATACACCAAGGAGTACTTTGCCTCACATCCCGACAAGATGATTGCCATCAAGTTGAGTGCCTCTCAAAAGAGAGCTATCAACAGCGACATCTCCCTAACCTCCCTCATTCCTCATCAGGTGAAAGCATCCAGAGGCCAGATTACCATGACAGGTCATGTTCTGGGTGATGAAGCCAACAGTACACATTACTGTGCGATGCTCCAGGTAAAGAACGCCGATGGACAGGTGTGGGCTGACGATTCGGTACTCCATCTGAAAGATGTAAGCGAGGCTATCATCTATCTCGTCAACGAGACAAGCTACAATGGCTTCGACAAGCACCCGGTGAAGGAAGGGGCTCCGTATATCGAAAGAGTATCTGATGATGCCTGGCATCTTGCCAACTTCACCTATGATGAATTCAAGCAGCGCCATATCGTTGATTACAGGAAACTCTTTGATAGAGTAAGCCTGAACCTGAAAGGTGCCAAATTTGATGCTTCCCGCCCTACCGACCAGCAGTTGCTCACCTATAGCGACAACCACGAGAACAACCCTTATCTGGAGCAGCTCTATTTCCAATATGGCAGATACCTGCTCATCAGCAGTAGCCGCACCCAAGGGGTACCAGCCAATCTGCAGGGCCTTTGGGCACCAGCCCTCCGTTCTCCATGGCGTGGCAACTATACCATCAACATCAATCTGGAAGAGAATTACTGGCCAGCAGAAGTTGCCAATCTCTCAGAACTGGTTGCTCCTGTAGATGGATTGGTAAAAGGCTTGTCGGTGACAGGTCGCCACAATGCCCAGCACTTCTACGGTATCGATAAGGGATGGTGCGCCGGACATAATACCGATGCGTGGGCGATGAGCAACCCAGTGGGAACCGGAAATGAGAGCCCGCAATGGAGCAACTGGGCGATGGGGGGAGCCTGGCTTGTAGAAACTCTCTGGGATCACTACGACTATACCCGTGATACGGAATATCTCCGCAGCACAGCCTATCCTTTGATGAAGGGCGCTGCCGATTTCCTGTTAGCGTGGCTCATCCCAAACCCGCACAATCCGAACGAACTGATTACTGCTCCTTGTACTTCGCCAGAAGCAGACTATATCACAGATAAAGGCTACCGTGGCAGCAGTTTCTATGGCGGAACCGCCGACCTCGCCATCATCCGTGAGCTCTTCAAGAACACTATCAAGGGAGCGAAAGCCCTAGGTATCGACAGTGATTACCAGCAGCAGTTGCAAGCTGCCGTCGATCGTCTGCGTCCTTACCACATCGGAAAGCGAGGCAACCTGATGGAATGGTATCACGATTGGGATGACCAGGATTGGCATCATCGCCATCAGTCTCACCTGCTCGGTCTCTATCCGTTCCACCAGATTTCGGTAGCAAAGACACCCGAACTTGCTGCAGCCGCAACCAAGACTTTGGAGATCAAGGGCGACAATTCTACCGGTTGGAGTACCGGTTGGAGAATCAACCTCTGGGCTCGTCTGCATCGTGCCGACAAGGCTTATCAAATATATCGCAAGTTGCTCACCTACGTAAGTCCAGAGGTTTACAAGGATAGAAAGCATCATAGTGGCGGCACCTATCCTAACCTCTTCGATGCCCATCCACCTTTCCAGATTGATGGCAACTTCGGAGGCACCGCAGGTGTTTGCGAGATGCTGATGCAATGCGATGGCGAGACGATGGATCTGCTCCCTGCTCTTCCTCTGGAATGGCAGGCAGGAGAGATAAAAGGTCTGAAGGCCCGTGGCAACTATGGCGTTTCGCTCGCATGGAACAAAGGCAAGCTGACTCAGGCAACCATCACCAGCAAGAACGAGGGTAATCTGACCATCCACTACAATGGCAAACAGAAAGTCCTCACCTTCAAGGCTGGAGAAACAAAGACCATCAGATAAAAGATCCATATCGATCTTATCTATATCTATAGAGTAAAAGACTATAGTTATCTATTAGAGTAAAAGACAAAACATTAAAGAAAAGGACAAAAGTAAATCAATGAGATACATAACAACTCTCATCATTTCTATACTTTGGGTACTGAGCTCCCATGCACAGGAGTTCGGTACCCACTGGATTTCCTATCCCCTGCCCAACGATTCTTCAGAGGTATGGTTCCGCCAAAGCTATATTATGGATGAGCGCCCTACCCAAGCCTTTATGAACATAGCAAGTACAGGCAACTACAAACTCTATATCAACGAGAGAAACGTAACGGGAAGTCTGAAATTCGACGGCATCAAGGACAGCATTCTTCTGAACCGAACCATCGACGTAACCCGCTTCCTCAAAAATGGCGAGAATGTGATTGCTGTATGGTATGCCCCACAAGGCAAACCTAGTTACGGCAAACAACTATCGCTGGAGTTCTACGGATGGCAGCAGGACAGCATTCCTTTCTACCAGAAAGCAGACGGCAAATGGCTCTGCCGACAACTCAAGGAATGCTGCAATGGAGAAGGCGAACGCTTCCATGCCCGCACCAATACGCAGGCTTGGAAATCTGAGGAATACCAACCTTACGGATGGATTCACCCTACCGGTTGCGTCATCACCGACGAATATAGGCAGGATACAGCTTATGTAGCGAATTATAAAGCTTTCGGTGACAAGAAGGTTATCAAGGATGAAAACAAGCTCTACAAGATATTGAAACCTGCCTGTACATACAGAGACTCCACCGGTTACAACATCGACTTTGGCAGACCTTTCTATGGCACCATCCGCCTTACGCTGCGAGGAGCCGGCAAAGGAACCAGATTAAAGATCAATGATTTCCTGTACATCTGCAACGGAGAACTGGATGAGCAGGCATTCTGCCGATTTAAATTCAGCAAGCAAAAGATATACACTCTTACCTGGAAAGGAAGATTCAAGGAAAGTGATATCGTGGATATTGAAGGATTAGAGATTTCGGAATAAGCTACCAGGCTTTTCGAAATCTCTTTTTTATTAATCTTCCAAGTCGGCGAGTAACTGCTCTGCCACTTCGCAAAGTTCATCATACCATTCCTTGCCGAATTTCTCAATCAACGGACCTTCCAGGAACTTATAAACCGGAAGATTCAACTCCTCACCCTTCTTGATGGCATCCTTGCAGATACGCCACTTGTTATAGTTGATGCCATACACTTCGTTTCCGAAATCCTTGGCACGGATTGGATACAAGGCACAGGAGATAGGCTTCTTGAACTTCGACTTGCCTTCGCGATAAGCACGTTCCAAGGCACAGAGACAGCAGTTAGGAATCGTATGTCCATCGCCCAGGTCTTTCAAATCCTGATAGCAGGTAAACACACAATCCTTACCATTCACGATGCTCGTTACCAAATCGCCCTCAATATCGGTATAAGCCACGCCCTGCTTATCAATGATAGCCTGAGCAGAAGCCGAGAGATCATCCCAAACCACATCGAGCGTATCCTCTATCTCCATGATTTCATCCAGGGTTACAGGAGCTCCCGCATCGCCTTCGATGCAGCACTCACCCTTGCAGGCATCAAGGTCGCAACAGAATTTTTCGGTGATGATATCAGGTGAAACCAATACGTTGCCCACCTGCAGAATACGCAGTTCGTCTTTCTTCATAATGTTTTTTGAGATGAATAAATGTCTTTGATATATATTAAAAATGATAGCTACCCATGAGTGGATAGCTATATATTAATAGGTGTGCCTACCATTGGATAGGCGCAATCCCGTTCTGCTGCAGATATGCATTGCAACGGGAGAAATGATGATTGCCAAACCATCCGCCTCTGTTGGCAGATAATGGCGAAGGATGCACGCTCTGCAATATCAAGTGCTTGCTCGTATCGATAAGGTTAGCCTTGCTGCGGGCATAACCGCCCCAAAGGATAAACACCAAATGCTCCTTATCCTTGCTGAGTGCCTTGATAGCGGCATCTGTAAACTCCTCCCAGCCTTTGCGCTGATGACTTGCCGCTTGATGGGCACGAACGGTAAGGGTGGCGTTGAGCAACAATACTCCCTGCTTTGCCCAGCGGGTCAAATCTCCCGTGGCTGGCATCGGAGTACCGAGATCCATCTGAATCTCCTTGAATATATTAATCAATGATGGTGGAAAAGTGTTTCCTTCAGGCACGGAGAAGCTCAATCCCATCGCCTGTCCCGGCTCATGGTAAGGATCCTGCCCAATAATCACCACCTTCACATCATCGAAAGGACAGAGATTGAAGGCATTGAAAATCAAACGGCCAGGAGGATAACAGGGCGTACGCAGGTATTCCTCTTTTACGAAGTTTGTAAGGTCAACAAAATACTGCTTGTCGAACTCTTCTCCTATATGCTGTCTCCAACTTTCTTCTATCTTTACGTCCATAATGTTTTAAGTTAAAGAAGTCAAGGCTCCAAAAAGCCTTGACTTCCGAAATTATTATTAGTCAATAATCAAGTTCTCACCTGTCATATCAGCTGGCTGCTCCAAGCCCATGATGTGGAGGATAGAAGGAGCAACGTCTGCCAAACGGCCATCCTTAACAGTAGCTGAGTTGTTGTCAGTTACGTAGATGAATGGAACTGGGTTCAAAGAGTGAGCGGTATTTGGTGTACCGTCCTCGTTGATAGCGTGGTCTGCATTACCATGGTCAGCGATGATGATAGCCTCATAATCGTTAGCCTTGGCAGCCTCGATAACGTCCTTTACGCAGTTGTCAACAGCGTGAACAGCCTTAGCGATAGCGTTGTAGATACCAGTGTGACCTACCATATCACCATTAGCGAAGTTAACAACAATGAAGTCGTACTCCTGTGTGTTGATAGCACCAACCAGCTTATCCTTAACCTCGTAAGCGCTCATCTCTGGCTTCAGGTCGTATGTAGCCACCTTTGGAGAAGGAACCAGGATACGGTCCTCGCCCTCGTATGGAGTCTCACGACCACCATTGAAGAAGAATGTTACGTGAGCATACTTCTCTGTCTCTGCAGTGTGGAGCTGCTTCTTGCCCTGTGCGCTCAAGTACTCACCGAGAGTGTTCATTACGTTCTCCTTAGGGAAGAGGATGTGAACGCCCTGGAAACTTGCATCGTATGGAGTCATGCAGTAGTACTGCAAGTCCTTGATGGTATGCATGCCTTCCTCTGGCATATCCTGCTGAGTCAATACCTGTGTCAACTCCTTGGCACGGTCGTTACGGTAGTTGATGAAGATAACAACATCACCCTCCTGGATAGTACCGTCAACCTTTGAGTTATTGATTGGCTTGATGAACTCGTCAGTTACGTCCTCATCATAGCTCTCCTGCATTGCCTTCACCATATCGTCAGCCTGCTTACCCTTACCCTCAACGAGCAAGTCGTATGCTTCCTTCACACGATTCCAACGCTTGTCACGGTCCATAGCATAGAAACGACCTACGATGCTTGCGATGTGTGCACCGTTCTTATCGCAGCAAGCCTGAACCTCCTCGATGAAGCCCTTACCGCTCTTAGGGTCTGTATCACGACCATCCATGAAGCAGTGAACGTATGTCTCCTTCAAACCATATTCCTTACCAATCTCAATCAACTTGAAGAGGTGATCCAAAGAAGAGTGAACACCACCGGTAGAAGTCAAGCCCATCAAGTGGAGCTTCTTACCTGTCTTCTGAGCATAGCTGTAAGCGTTGATGATCTCCTGATTCTTCAAGATATCACCGCTCTCGCAAGCCTTGTTGATCTTAACGAGGTCCTGATATACCACACGACCAGCACCGATGTTGAGGTGACCTACCTCAGAGTTACCCATCTGACCGTTAGGAAGACCTACGTCCTCGCCACAAGTCTGGAGAGTAGAATGTGCTGAAACTGCTGTCAAATAATCGAGATAAGGAGTTGGAGTCTTGAAGATAACATCACCCTTATCATGCTTACCGATTCCCCATCCGTCGAGAATCATTAAAAGAGCTTTTTTTGCCATAATTACATAAAATAATTTAAATTCGAATTTCTGCCTGCAAAGTTACAACAAAATAGGTGAAGGACAAAATAAATTAAGATAAAAAAACTCCCACCTTTCTAAAAAGATGAGAGTTGATAACTAAGAACAACAAGTACGCAGGATATATCCCTTCTTGATGACGGCTTCGATGCTTACCTTTTCATCCAGGTTCAATGCCCGGCGAAGATATGTAATCTGCACGTTCAGGGCAAGGGAATTGGAGTATGAGTCATCCCCCCAGACTTCATTCAGTATGAAATCCCGCTCCACAAGCTGGTTCTGGTTCTCGGCAAGAAGCTTCAGAATTTCTGCTTGACGAGATGTGATGACTACTCTGGAATTACCACATTGCAGTTCATTCTGCGCATAATAGAAGGCGATGGAACCGATTGAAACGGCGGATTCTTCGCCTTTATCGTCTTCTTTCGGCTGCTTCAACTCATAAATCATATTCTTCAGGAACTCATGGCGAATGCCATCAATGCGTTTCTGGAAGACAATAGTCTTAACCAGATAATACAGACATCCTATCAAGATGAAAAAGAGAAAGATGCTTCCTATCAATTGCCACATCATAGCTTTGAGCGTTCGAGTAACAGGAATGGACACCTGAAAGGAAATACCTTGGCGAAACATAGGATTCGTCTGATACTTCACCGTCACTACTCGTGACCATTTGCCTTCGACATCATATCTTGCATTCAGAAAGACGGTCTTGTAATCCAGATGTCGAAAAGAAGATATCTTTCCATATCCCTTATCATCCAGCAATCTTTGATAGGCAGCCAAGGAAGGATGCTTACCTATATAAGCCAGATATCTGCTGATGATGAGATAAGCATCATCACCCGTAAGATCAGGATTATTCAAACGGACAAGAAAGCGATGATTCTTCCAGAAAGAAAGCGTAGTACGGCTACATCCCTTCTTCATATCATATTCAGATTCTACCTTAAGCATAACCGTATCTCTTCTACCTTTCGTAGATGAATTTTCCTGTAACTTTTTTCTATTCTTCAAATCTTGCGCCAACACCTCATCACAATCCTTCTTGAATTGCTCTACCTGCTGGTTTAAACTATATTGGCATTGCAGATGGAGCCAATAAGCCTGCGTGCAGAACAACAATACGATTGCTACCCCACATACCATCCACACTATTTTCAGCTTACTGTTACTGTTCATACATTCCTGATCTTTTGAATTTGACGGCAAAGTTACTGAAAAATCCGTAAACAAAGGCATGAGTAATAAAATAATAATAGGCGAAAAGAAGCAAAAGTAATAACTCAGTAACAGAAATCATCGATTTCATCGGACAATCACAGTACCTTTGCATCGTCAAAATGAATAAAGCAGATAAAACAAAGAATAAATAGACGAAGATTATGAAAAAGGTATTATTGATGACATGGCTTGCATTGTATGCTTGCATGCTCCAAGCTCAAACAGTAAACCTGTTCGATGAATCAAGCATCGGCATGGGAGATTCCATAGATCAGGTAAAGTATCAGGTAGTGTATGATGCCGAGTATATTTACGAAAAGAAATATACCAAGACCGACACCATCATTGGCCGCATCGAAGAGAAAATGCTCTTGCAGATTGGCAACAAGTATTCCGCATTCTACAGTTATCCGATATTCCAAAGAGACTCTACCATCTCTGCGAATATGGCAAAAGGAATACCTGTCAATTTCTCCGGTAATGGCGGACAGATTAATTGGAAAGTATATAAGAACTATCCAGAACAGGGCAAGACTGCCTATCTCGATTTCTTTGCAGCCGACAGATACGTGTGCATTGAACCGATGGAACCGATAGACTGGCAACTCACTGACAGCATCGATTCCATCTGCGGTTACGAGTGCCACCAGGCAATTGCCAAGTTTAAAGGTAGAACTTGGATAGCATGGTACACGGAAGACATCCCTATTGACAATGGTCCCTGGAAACTGGGCGGACTGCCGGGATTGATACTCAAGGCTCGCGACTCCGAGAACGATTATGGATTTACGGCTGTAGGACTCACAACCGGCAAAGGTTCCATACCTATCTATTATAAAGGTAAGACATTCGAGCCTATAGACCGCAAATCACTGACCTCCATTTACAAGAAATACTATGCCGACCCTATCGGCTATCTGCTTCAAGATGCCAAGTATGCTGCAATCGTAAAGATCAAGGATGAGAAAGGAAATATCCTGAAGCATTCCAAGCGTGCTGAGCCATACAATCCGATTGAAAGATAACTAGCAGTTTACTTTTTAGCAAGACAAGCATCTTAAAAAGATTAGCAAGATAAGTATCTAAGGTATAAAAGAAAAAAGAAGATGAAGAAAATAATCGTTCTTTTCACTATTCTGCTCGTGGCGTGCCATGCGTTTGCCCAAGAGAAAATTAGCGGTTATGTGGAAGATTCACTTACACACAACCGCCTGCCCAACGTATCGGTTACTCTGCTGCGCAATGGAAAGCCCTTGAAGTTTACGCGCAGCAAGGAAGACGGAACTTTCCAGATTCCCATAGCACAAAAGCAAGCCGGTGATATGCTGCAAGCTACCTATATGGGCTATAAAAAGCAAAAAACGGCGGTTTCATCGGAAAAAGAGACCGTAATCAGCATGGCTTCCACCGCTTTTGTATTGAAAGAAGTACAAGTGAAAGGCTCACGCATTACGGGACGGGATACCATTTCTTTCGATCTCACCCGATTTGCCAACGAACGAGACAACAGTCTGAAGGATGTTCTGAAAAAGCTACCAGGCGTAGACATTGAGAAGAATGGCCGTATCAATTACAATGGTAAACCTATCAATAGATTCACCGTGGAAGGTCTCGACCTGACTGGTGGCAAATACAACCAGCTAGAGGAGAACATCAAGGCGAAAGACGTAAAAAAGGCCGAAGTCATCGAGCATGACCAACCGATCAAGGCACTCCAGAACAAGACTTTTATCGATAATATCGCAATGAATATCGCCCTTAAGGATAGTGCCAGAGACAAACTGTTGCCTACCATCAAGCCCTATCTGCTGGTTGGCAATCCTACCCACGTTGGCGGTGAACTCAATCTGATGCAGATAGGCAAGAAAAAACAGCTGATGTATGATGCGGCATACGATAGAACCGGCAAGAATCTTGGCTACTCTCTGGAACCCCTTGCTTCCTACAGCGACAGATTGAAAGCAGCCGCATTGCCTTCCTGGCATAGTGCACCCAGTCTGGAAGCGCCAATAGACGATGAAAGATTACGATTCAACACCACCCAGAAGTATTCCATCAACCATATCAGGAAGAACAAGCAGGATGCAGAAAGCCGTATTGAGGCGAACTATCTGCGCCAGGTTGTCCGCCAGCAACGGGAGAACACCTCTGTTTACAACCTTGGCGGTGAAGCTCCGATTACAACCACGGAGCAGAACCACAAGACGATGATCAGCGATGTATTCAGACTGGAATGGGAGAACAAGGTAAACCAAACCAATCATTATGGCAATGAGAACATCAGCCTCAACGTAAGCCAGAACGATGGCTTGTCGAATATCAACGATACGCTTACCCAGCGCATCCGCATCCCAAAGATAGACATTGCAGGTAGTCTCTACCGTCTCTTTGTCTTCAAGAAGGGTCAACTCTCCTGGCGCTCCACTGCCGATTATCACCATGGAGTATCCGATCTCTATGTGAATGATGACCGCAACCGCCTACGCAGTAACCTATGGCATACAGCCCACGCCCTATCATGGCAGAAGAACCGGTTCCACTGGATGCAGCGATATCAGATAAGCATAGATGCTAACAACATCCATATCAAAAATGAAGCAAATGGAGCTATCAGTCAGAGTACTCTCAACCTGACAGGTAAGGTCTCTCCATACTGGCAATACAAGACGGAGACCTTCAGAATATCGTTTTCTCCAGACCTCATCTGGGAGCGCTTCACCCATCCGAAGAAGACATTATGGGCGGTTTCACCGTTCTTATATCTCAACAAGAAGTTGAATTTCCGCCAGGAAATGACAACCTATTTCGGATATACTACCAGTACGGGCGATGCGAAGAGCTATGCCTTAAGCCAATACCGCCGCAGTTATCGTTCCTGGTATGTTTCGGGCGACATCATTCCTATCACCCGTTCGCTGTACGGAAATCTCTCCTACGAATACAAGCGTCCTATCAAGGAGATTTTCTTCTCAGCTTCAATCAACGCCAACCGTTTCTGGATGAATACAGCTTCCGACCTGCGCATCGTGAACGGCAACTACTATACCTCTTTATATAAGCAGGACAGCAAGAGCGATAACATCGGAGGTTCGCTCTACATCTCCAAGGGATTCTACGATCTGCATCTGAAGACCCGACTCACAGCCACCTACAACTACAGCCAGGGCGAACAATACTCATCGAGGAAAGCTATCGGCTATACTGCCAATACCTATTCCTTGAAGCCAAGCATTGACTACTCGCCATCCTGGTGTGCCCTGAGTTATGAGGGAGAATTCACGAAATATGACTCCAAGAGGCAAAATCAAGCAATTTCATCGCTATTCAACTGGAAGCAGACCTTCTCAGCCACCGCCACCATCAGTCATATCGACCTCACCTTCTCGCTGGTACATTACCATAACGAATTGCAAGGAGGCAGCAAGGTGAATACACTCCTGGGAGATGCATCGGCAGTATGGAGAATGAAAAAGCTCCGCCTTTCTGCAGAGCTTCGAAACCTTTTCAACAAGAAGAACTATATGGAAACCATCTATAGCGGCATCAGTACATTGACCGACAGCTATCATCTTCGCCCTCGTGAACTGATGGTTTCCGCCCAGTATTCCTTCTAAACAAGAACTCCCATCTCAGAAAAGAGACGGGAGTTATTTATTTTTGAGGACAAAAGACAAGGTTATAAGGGATTTTGACTTTTTAGTGGTTTTTTATTTGGAGCAAATCTACAAAGAAATAACCTTACAGATTAAGTATGGTGAAAAAAATCTCTTAAGGGAATAATTTATTTCCCTTAAGGAAAAAAATAAAAATCCTTAAGGGAAAATTCTCAATCTCTTCTTGCCCCATTTTACGGGCGTTTCTTCAAGGCTGTCTCTTTCTTGAATATTATTTACATAGACTACTCCTGTTTAAGATAGTTCAACTGAACCGTCATTATTCTGTTTACCATTTTCCTATCTCTGCGTCTTACTCGTAAATAAACATCAAGAAATAAATAGAAAACATGAAAAAGATTCTAATGATTCTTGCAGCCATCCTCGCATTAGGCTGCCTGACCGCAAAAGCACAGATGAGATCGGGCGTGGACACGCTCCCCTCGACCAAGTGAAGTATCGCATCACCTACGATGCAAAACAGGTGAACGACACCACGCAAATACCATATATTTATCGAAAGGCACAGATGCGACTCGACATCGGTAGCAACATCACTCACTTCTATAACCAGTCCGAGAAGCAATGGGAGCAGCAAGTCTTACAAATGATACTTACTGGCGGTGTCATTGATCTAAGAAAAGCCGAGCCGGTAAAATGTATGGACTTTGAATTTCTCAAAAACTACCCTAAGAATGGGCAGACCCTATTTCAAGAATCGTGGGCTTTGAGAACCTATCACTGCATCGAAAAGGCCGAGACTCCTGATTGGCAACTCATCCCAGACAGCACCACAACCATCATCGGCTATCATTGCCAACTCGCCAAGACCAACTTCAAGGGAAGAACTTGGTTAGCTTGGTATGCTGAGGATATCCCTGTGTCAGAAGGTCCTTGGAAACTCTGCGGTCTGCCAGGTCTCATACTCCGTGCCTACGATGCACAGCAACAATTCTATCTCAACGCCATCGGACTGGAAGACTTGAAAGGCAAGGAGACTCTCAAATACGCCAAGCCAGAAAAGGCTGAGAAAGTTTCCCAGTCTGACCTCACCAAAATCAAGCTGAGAGACGATGGAAGCGAGATGCTAAGGGACGAAAAGTGGACAGATGAGAATGGAAAACCGATCAAACCAAAAGCAAGGAAACGTGTCTTCAATCCAATCGAGCGATAGAGACATCTCAAAGGCTTTTCATTTCAGATTTTTGCGAATTTCTACAAAAATCTGAAATAGAAAGCTTATTTTCTTGCTCTTATCGACAATTTATTGTACTTTTGCAAAAAGATTTCTGAAACAACAAATGTAAAGTTGATAATTTGACGATAACAATATGATTTATACAAGCAAGAAAATCATCATATTTCTGTTCACTATCATGCAGCTAGCCATTCTCTCTAGTTGCATGGACTCAGGATATCGCCTATCCTTCCCTGAGATAGACGACCTTGCCGACGAATACCCAGCACAAGCTAAGGTATTCCTCTCTCGTGCTGACAGCAACGACAACAAAGGCTACTATAAGCTCTTAACAGCCAAGATAGAATATCAACTCAATGGTTGGATCTATAAAGAAAACAACATAGACGATGCCATCAACATCTTCGTGAACGAAAAGGATGAACCCCTTCTTGCACGTTCCTTATATTATAAGGGAGCCTCGATACTCAACAACTATCGAGATACCGCAAAAGCCATCAAATGGTTCTCACAGGCCATCGCCTACGATAGCAACATGAGAGAAAAGGAGAAGCTGGATATGTACGACATATTGTGTCGCATTACCCACCAAAACATTTACACCGTAGAGTTAGAAGACGAGGCTCGCCAAACCAACAATATCCGCTACCGTGCCTGGGCACTACTCTATCGTAGCATCAACAACCAAGACCAAGAACTTGCCGACCAAGCTTTCGAAGTTGCCAATCAAATCAAAGAGAACAAGGACAGCACCTTGGGACCCATGTACTATCATTACTTCCAAGCCTTGATGGACAGGGGCAATGTGCCTGATTCCATCTTGATAAGCTATGCAAAGAAAGCGCAAGACAATCATGGGGTAAAATATGACAACAACATCGATTTCTATCGCTTGCTCACAAGAAACAGCGAGGAAACCCATGCCTTCGCCATGCAGCATATCAAAGAAGAATATAGCATGGATCAAGAACTCATAAAGTCATGGGGATCCTATTCCTTTGCTTTAGGATATAAGTATTATCTCCCCTTATATTTCCTCTCCCTACAAAAAGGAGATACGCTCATGGCAAACCGTGTTGCCCACGAATTACGACAAGAAGCTCCTTTGCTTGTCAAAGACGAAAACTCAGAAAAGGAAAATCAAGTAAAACTGATGTACGAGGGTGGTAACACCCGTTATCGCTATGAAAAGGTTAAGACCTATATATTTGTAGGAATCATCATCGTGCTCATCATTCTCTTGACGATGACTTACCTCTCTATTTCCAGAATCCGAAAGGCTCACCAAACTATAAAAAACTTGCATGAGTCACTGCACCAGTTAAAAGATGTGGAGAACTCTTCGTTATCGGAACAATGCGAACTATTAAACCACGAAATCACCACCCAGCTTCGCAAACTGAAACGTCGTGACAAGGACATCGAAGAATACAAGGCTCAAATTACCGAGCTCACAGACATCAGCCAAGGCTTGGTGTATTATTCGATGACGATACAAAATCAAAACATCAGCCAGATAGGTAAGCAAGGCATCCGACAACTTCTCGCCAGCTTCAAGGTGATAGACGAGAAGTATAGCGAACGATTGGAAAACTACGACTTGAATCCATCGCAAAGCCTCTTCTGCATCCTCTACCATATCGGTAAGAACGATGAGGAAGTAATGCAAATCCTGCAATACTCTCTCTCGAATATCAGGGTAAGAAAGTCGAGAATCAAGAGTGACACCGGAGCAGAGTCGTTCGATGACATCATCAGATAAGCACTCCCATAAGTTTTTCGCTATACTCCATTAACTTATCGAATCATTACAAAAAGCTTGTATTTTAAGTTTTTCCTAATCGTAACTCTCTCGTTATCAATATATCCGTACTCACTGACGTGTAATCCCGATTTGGCTATCTCTATCATTTGTATTACCTTTGCATCCGAAATTCTAAACATCAAACGACTATGAGAAGAATAACATTATTATTAGCAGCCATACTCACAGTATGCAGCTTGAATGCTCAGAAAGGCAACAAAAATGAGAAAGTGGTCAATATTGACAAGGTAAACTATCGCATCACCTACAATGGGAAAATGGTACCAGATACCACAACAGTTCCCTACAACTATTGGGTGAGCGAAATGCGACTGGACATCGGTAGCAAGACTACTCATTTCTATGATAGAACCAAGCAAATATCCGATTCTATCATGGATGAACAAGCTAAGACGGGGCAATATGACATGAGTAAAATTCCTAGAGGTGGCAGAATCCATTGGGAATTCTACAAGAACTATCCATCAAAGGGGCAAACCACTTTACTGGATAAAGTCCTTGGTAACTATTACCAATGTACAGAACAATTAGAGGTGCCAAACTGGCAGCTTATCCCAGATAGCACAACTACCATCATTGGCTATAGATGCCTGTTGGCAAAAGCACTCTTCAAAGGCAGAACCTGGTATGCCTGGTACCCAGAAGACATACCTATAAGCGAAGGACCTTGGAAAATTTCCGGACTGCCTGGTCTTGTTTTACTTGCTTACGACCAGAACAAACAATACATATTCAATGCTATCGGTATGAGCACATTGAATGGGACCGAAAGCATAACTTTCACGGAAAAGGCAAGAGAGAAAGTAACACAGAAAGAGTTAAGAGAGGCTAAGCATAAATTTGATGGCGCAGAAGCTCTCAAAGCAACAGCGAGAAAAACTGGATTTACGTTTAAGAAATTACCCGAAGGTGCCATCAAGGCTCTAAACCGAAGCAACAAGGGCAACCCTATCGAACTGGAGTAACTCCAGCTCGATTAACTGATCGTATCTACATCATAACAAGAAACGAACAATATAAGCATGAAAAGATATTTATTCATCATCTGTTTGGTATTCCTTGGAATTATCGGAATATCAGCCAAGAAAGAACAGACTCCCATCCAACACTTGATACTGCAGGGCGACAGTTGCATGAACGAGCATGACTCGTACCATGCCATCACCTATTACCAGCAATATATCAATGAGCATCCACACGATTTGAATGTTCTCAGAAAGCTCGCTTCTTGCTATCGTCTTCGTGGCGACAACAAGAAGTGTATCGCCTGTATGGATAGCATTCCTAACGACAGTCTCAACCATGAAGACTTGCGCATGATGTTCTATTCCTATCTTAATCTTGGCGATAAAAAAAAGGTAGAATTATATGGCATGACTATCTATGGCAAATACCCATACGACGGGGAGGTATTTGCCACCCTACTTCAGCAATGGAACAACCATGGGGAGCCTGAAAGCGTTTCAGCATTCGCCTTGTCGTATGTTGAAAAACGTGACTCCACGAATATTCTCATCAACAAGGAGCTTGCCTATTCACTCTATTTACAGCTTAGATACGAGCAAGCCATCCCTAGATACAAGAAGCTTATAGCCGATGGATTCGACAATTTTGAGTCTAACCTCGTCATAGGATTGTGCTATTATAACTTGGAAAAGTACCGAGAAGTCTATACCTATCTGAACAAGGCGGCAGAGATGAAGAAAGACAACCCAAATATGAACTGTCTCTTCTACTTGGGCATGACTTGCAAGAAGATTTCCGAACAGACTAAGAACATCGTGGAAAAGGAAAACCTGGCAAGACACGCCATCATCAACCTGGAACGGTCTATAACCGTGGCTTACCCTCGCAGTCGTGGACTATATGTAAACCAGCAACTTGCTGAGCTTTATTACTATAAAATGGAATACGAGAATGCAGGTCATGCCTTCGCCCAGTGCATCGAATATGATGACGAGGACGATCCTCACAACTATTATAATGCTGCGCAAATGTATATCGGAGCCAAGATGAAGCCACAGGCAAAACTCTATCTCCAGATGTTCTTGGCAAAAGCTGATAAGTTGAAGGATGAAAAGGAAAAAGCTAAACTTACAGCGAAAGTAAAGGAGCAACTAAAAGGTTTGCAAACAGATAAATAGAAAAAGGCGAATTATGAAGAGAATAATTATCAGTTTTATCGCTTTCTTTCTCTTGTTCTGCATCCCAATGGCGATGCAGAGCAAGAGAAACACTCCTATCTTACTCGATGACGACAACACTGCTACCGGGATTCATGGTTATGTAGAAGATTCATTGACCCATAACCGTCTAGCCAACGTCTCCATCACGCTGCTCCGCAATGGAAAGCCCTTGAAGTTTACAAGAACAAAGGAGGACGGAACCTTCGTGCTCCCTATCACCGAAAAGCAAGCCAACGACAAACTGCAGGCCACGTTTATGGGGTATAAAAAGACAAAAGCATCGGTTTCATCGGGAAAAGAAACCATCATCAGTATGGCTTCAACAGCTTTTGTCTTGAAGGAAGTGCAGGTGAAAGGCTCTCGCATCACGGGTCGAGACACCATCTCTTTCGATCTTACCCGATTTGCCAACGAACGAGATAACTCCCTGAAAGATGTACTAAAGAAGCTGCCAGGCGTGGATATAGAGAAGAATGGTCGTATCAATTACAATGGTAAACCTATCAATAGATTCACCGTGGAAGGTCTCGACC
>UQWP01000029.1 GCA_900544825.1 uncultured Prevotella sp.
GGCTCGTTAGGGACTTGCACCCATTAGACAACACACATGCTAGTCAAACAAAAGAAAAAATGGAACCTTAATTCCAAGGCTCCATTTTTTCCAGACCATATTTTTTATATCTTTCGTAGTAATACTGCTTAATCTGATCAATTGCTTGGATGGTTGACTTCTTTTTCTGAAAAAAAGGCTTCACCATCTGCAAAAGAACAAACAGCACCACCACTATCAATAAAATAATGGCCCAAGACAGCACCTCACTCTTCAGATTGACATGAGGCTGTATGAGAATACCTGCAGCCACAGGAAGGATATAACACACCCAATCCATAGGCGTATCCAATTTAGTTGATTCCAAGTATTCCTGCCGCAGGTTGCGAGGAGCATTCAAAAGCATTCTCTTGCTGTGTGCGCTCCAATACTCTTCAAATTCTTTTTCCATTAACTTTTATTACTCCTTTTTAATTTAGCTTTCAGTCTATGAGGCAAACCTTTTGCCACACCAGTCAGCTCATAAGTTAGTCCAATTTTGTTATTTACTATTGTAAGCTGCATTTCATGCAATCGTTGACAAAGATACTACATTTATCTGTAATCTGCAAATCTTTACCAACAAGCAACAATAAATTAACGATATTTCACTAAAATATTTTTTTCAGAGTCATTTTTGAGTCAGAAGGCACTAAATAGCCAGAAATGAAGGCCATTACACAAAGAGGCAATGCCTCTACCAGCACTGCCTCTTTATGTATAATTATTTCTATATGAATCTATTGATTCATCACTAGATGCGATTCTTTTATCGCTCATTCAATGGAGTATAATCCAACTCACCCAGGATATTCTTGTAAGCAGGACGGATAATGCGGCGACCCTCGAAGTTAAGTTCCTCAATGCGATGAGCTGTCCAACCCACGATACGCGCCATCGCAAAGATTGGGGTATAAATCTCCTGTGGAAGACCTATCATCTCATAGATGAAACCACTGTAGAAGTCGAGGTTGGCACAGGCAGGCTTGCTGCCGCCACGATGCTCCTGGAGGCACTTGATACCCTCCTGCTCGATAAGCTTCAGGAAGTTGTATTCATCCTCCCTACCCTTCTCCTTGGCAAGCTCGCCAGCCAGTCGCTTCAGCTCTACGGCACGAGGATCGCTCAAGGTATAGACCGCATGACCGATACCATAGATAAGACCTGTCTTGTCGTAAGCCTCCTTGTTGAGCATTCGCTTCAGATAGAGATTAAGCTCATTCACGTTGGTCCAATCCTTGATAGCCTCCTTCAGATGATGGAACATATTGATAACCTTGATATTGGCACCACCATGAAGAGGACCCTTCAAACTACCGATACCGGCAGCGATAGAACTGTAGGTATCCGTGCGGGTAGAAGAGGTAACACGCACCGTGAAGGTAGAGTTGTTACCACCACCATGCTCAGCCTGGATAATGAGGAGCAGATCGAGCATACGCGCATCCAACTCAGAGTAGTTCTCGTGCTTCATCATATAGAGGAAATTCTCTGCGATAGAGAGATTCTCGCGTGGGTGACGGATGTGCAGACTTCTGCCCTGTACAGAGTGACGATAGATGTTGTATGCATAAGCGATGATGGTTGGGAACTTCGCAATCAACTCTATACTCTGACGCATCAGGTTATCACGACTGATATCATCCGGATTAGGGTCGAAGGTGTACATTTCGAGCACGCAGCGAGCCAGGATGTTCATGATGTTGGAACCCTCCAGCTCGATGATGTGGGTAATGGTACGGTGATCGAGCGGCATATTGTCGTTCAGGAGTTCCCTGAAAGCATCCAGCTCCTCCTTATCCGGCAACTGACCGGAAAGGAGCAGGAAGGCAACTTCCTCGAAACCGAACCGCTTCTCCTTCAAGAGAGGAGTAACGAGATCATCAAGCTCATAGCCACGATAGTAGAGCTTACCCTCGGTAGGCTTCAGCTTGCCATCCTCGTCGCGCTCATAACCAACAACGTTACCGATATTGGTCAATCCGACCAGCACACCAGAGCCATCCTCATTACGGAGTCCACGCTTCACATTGAACTTCGTGAATGCATCCTTATCAATCTTACATGAGTTTTTTACCTCATCACTTAGTTTATATATCAAATATTCTTTATTCATAACTGTTACTTTTTAAGTTGCATGGCACAAACTATTACTTCTCCTGCAGCAAGATTACTTCTTTGCAGCAAAGTTCAATGCAGAACCAGCCTTGAACCATGCAATCTGTGTATCATTATAAGTATGCTCTACCTCGAAACTATCCTCAGAACCATCCTTGTGCTTCAAGGTGACGGTGAGTTTAGAACCTGGAGCAAACTCCTTCAGTCCGGTCAGAGAGATGCGGTCGTCTTCCTGTACCTTATTATAATCATCCTTGTTGCAGAATGTAAGGGCGAGCATACCCTGCTTCTTCAGGTTGGTTTCGTGGATACGGGCGAAGCTCTTGGCAAGAATCACCTTCACATTCAGGAAACGAGGCTCCATGGCTGCATGCTCACGGGATGAACCCTCGCCATAGTTATCCTCTGCTACCACAATGCTGCTGATGCCCTGTTCCTTGTAAGCCTTGGCTGCAGTAGAAACCTCTACATAGTTGCCATCCAACTGGTTCTTCACCTTGTTGCTCTCGCCATTGAAGGCGTTAACGGCACCCATCAGCAGGTTATCAGAGATGTTCTGCAGATGTCCACGGAACTTCAACCATGGTCCAGCCATAGAGATATGGTCGGTGGTACACTTGCCCTCGGTCTTGATGAGGAGAGGCATATCTATCAAATCTTTTCCATCCCAAGGAGCGAATGGAGCCAGTTTCTGCAGGCGGTTGCTGTCTGGAGCAATCACTACCTCGATGTTGGCATTCGCCTCGCTAGGAGCGATGAAGCCCTTGTCTTCTACAGCAAATCCCTTTGGAGGGAAGGTGAAACCTGTAGGCGCATCGAGCTTCACGCTGTTGCCATCCTTATCTAATAAGGTGTCGGTTGCCGGATTGAAATCCAGACGGCCGGCGATGGTGAGTGCCACGGTGAGCCCAGGGCTGCCGATGAAGGCGAACGTATTAGGGTTGCCATCAGCACGACGACGGAAGTTTCTATTGAAAGAGGTAACGATGGCATTCTTGCGGGTGTTGTCATCGGTATGACGCTTCCACTGTCCGATGCAAGGACCGCAGGCATTGGTCATGATCAAGGCTCCAATCTTCTTGAAGTCATCGAGGATGCCATCACGCTCGGCAGTATAGCGAATCTGCTCAGAACCCGGGTTGATGATGAGCTGACCCTTTACCTGGATACCCTTCTCGTAAGCCTGTCGGGCCACACTTGCCGCACGGGCCAAATCCTGATAGGAAGAGTTGGTACAGCTACCTACCAAGCCCACTTCAACAACCATAGGATAGTCGTTGGCAGGTCCCTTCGCCTTCATGTGAGAGATAGGGGTTGCCGCATCCGGAGTAAACGGACCATTGAGATGTGGCTCCACCTTAGAGAGGTCGATTTCTACAATCTGGTCGTAGAAAGCAGATGGATTGGCAAGCACCTCATCATCGGCACGAAGCTCGGCAGCATTCTTCTGGGCAAGAGAAGCAATCTCCTCACGACCCGTCTTGCGGAGATATTCGCTGGCATTCTGGTCGAATGGGAAGATAGAGCAGGTGGCACCCAGCTCTGCACCCATATTACAGATGGTAGCCTTACCGGTAGTAGAGATGCTATCCAAGCCATCGCCGAAGTATTCGAGAATGGCATTGGTACCACCCTTTACGGTGAGGATACCCAGAATTTCAAGAATCACATCCTTAGGAGTAGCCCAATCAGAGAGCTTGCCTGTAAGATGCACACCGATAAGACGAGGCATCTTGAGCTCCCAAGGCTGACCTGTGAGCACATCCACGGCATCAGCGCCACCGACACCCACAGCTACCATACCGAGACCTCCGGCATTTGGCGTATGAGAATCGGTACCTACCATCATACCTCCAGGGAATGCATAGTTCTCAAGCACCACCTGATGGATGATACCAGCACCTGGTCCCCAGAATCCGATATGATATTTCTGAGAGACCGACTTCAGAAAGTCATATACCTCCTTGTTGGTCTTACATGCTTCAGGAAGGTCTTGAGTAGCACCCACGTCTGCACGAATCAAGTGATCGCAATGTACTGAAGCAGGAACAGCCACTTTATCCTTACCGGCGTTCATAAACTGCAAGAGCGCCATCTGAGCGGTAGCATCCTGCATCGCCACGCGGTTAGGTCGGAAATCCACATATTCTATACCTCTTTTATATGGGCGCAACTCATCAGGGTCGAAAAGATGCGCAAAAAGCACCTTCTCGGCATAAGTGAGAGGTCGTTTCACAGTAGCCTTAGCCTGTTTTACACTTTCAGAATATGAAGCATAAAAGCTTCTCAGCATTTCAATGTCCAGTATCATCTTATTCACTAATTATTTGATTAATTATACACTCGTGTGCGCACACCATACAACAGCCTAATACGCACTACCGAACTTTTTTGTTTGCAAATATACGACTTTTTCTGCAAATAGTAGCACATTTTATCGGAAATTTATCATTTTGCTAGCATTTTTCTTGTTTTTTGATGAATTTGTTGCATATTTATGCGAAAGATTGCTATTTTCCTACCATAAATAAAGATTTCAAAGTAAAAACACAGGAAAAGCAAGAAAACAATAGTAAAAGCATCAGAAAATCAGAAAACAATCGCAGAAGAAAAAGAAAAACGATAAAACATTTGGCACTATACACATTATTTATTATCTTTGCAGATGTTATGAGAATAGACATTATTACAGTATTACCAGAGATGCTGGAGGGATTCTTCAACGAATCTATCCTGGCACGTGCGCAGAAGAAGGGTCTCGCAGAGATCCATCTCCATAACTTGCGCGACTATACATTAGATAAATGGAAACGAGTGGACGACTATCCCTACGGAGGAAGTGCCGGAATGGTGATGCAATGCGAACCGATAGACCGATGCATCACTGCCCTGAAGGCAGAGCGTGACTACGATGACGTCATCTATGTATCTCCAGATGGTGAAACCTTCAACCAGAAGATAGCCAATGAAATGTCACTGGGTGGAAACCTCATCATCCTCTGCGGTCACTACAAGGGTATCGACCAGCGCGTGCGCGATCATCTCATTACCAGAGAAATCAGCGTAGGTGATTATGTGCTCACAGGTGGCGAACTGGCAGCAGCTATTATTTCAGATGCGGTAATCCGACTCGTACCAGGAGTCATCAGCGATGAGCAGAGTGCCCTCTCCGACTGCTTCCAAGACGACATTCTTTCTGCTCCTATCTATACCCGCCCTGCCGACTACAAGGGTTGGAAAGTGCCAGAGATTCTTCTTAGCGGCAACGAGGCGAAGATTCGTCAATGGGAGTTCGACCAAGCCATGGAGCGAACCAAGCGTCTGCGCCCAGACCTGCTTAAGGAATAAACATTCGATTTATAGCATTTTATATCAATATAGCTTGCTCATTGTCTGATTTTCTAGACAATGGGCAAGCTATTCTCATTTTTACAGATATTTCTCGCAGAAAGCTTCACCCAGCATAAATCCTTCTTCATAAAGACGCTCTAACTTATCCGTATCCTTCTCTATGCGCCCTACTTCCATAGGGCGAATCGGACGGATACAGGTTATCTTGCCAGCAGCCTCCAGATCATCAATCAGTTGAATCTGCTCATTATAAACCTTATGACGATGACTCAAGACCACTCGCAAACGCGGATAGTTCTTATATAAATAAGGTAGCTTCCTATCTTTGCCAGTATCTCTCCATCCTTTGTTGCGTGTCAAGACAACCACATTGTGCTCATACCCCTTATCAATAGCTCTCATCACGGGAATACTGTCAGCTATTCCACCATCGAGCATAGGAATTCCATCCACATTCACGATTTTACTCACGTATGGCAAACTGCTGGAAGCACGTACAATATCGAGGGCACGCTGCCGATCATGATTTTCCGAAAGATACATAGGCTTGCCCGTAAGACAATTCGTGGTAACCATCTCGAATCGGTCGGCATATTTAAAATAGGTATCGAAATCGTAAGGAAGCAACTGGTTCGGGAACTTATCGTAGAGCAACTCTCGATCGAAAATACACCCTTGCGTTACCAGATGCTGGATACCGATATACTGATACCTCGCCAAATAATCGATATTTGAGATACGGGCACGACGCGGCTGGCGACTGATGTACGACATACCATTACAGGCACCTGCCGACACCGCCACCGTATATGGGAAATAAACATCATGCTTCATAAAAGCATCAAGTACGCCACTGGTAAAGACGCCACGCATACCTCCACCTTCCAAGACTAAACCAGTTTTTTCCAAATTCAACTTCATAATCTTTACCTTCCACTGTTTTTTGATTGCATTACACCAATCAACATTCATACTCTTACAGATTATTACTCTCTGCTTTACTAACGATTTGCACCCTGAGAAAACCCTTTTTCTTACATTTTGTCCCTCAAAAAGAGCGTTTTTATATTAATTATTTATAAATTCGCTAGTTTTTTCTATTTTTGATTGCAAAGATAATACATTTTTGCGAAATAATTGCTAACTTTGCAGCAAAATAAAGTAAAATTCTAAAAATATGTTTAGCAAGGACACTTATATCAGCCGCCGACAAGAACTCAAGAAGCTCGTCAAGAGCGGCGTCATCATTCTTTTCGGAAACAACAACTCACCTTGTAATTTCCCTAATAACGGGTATTACCCTTTCCGCCAGGACTCTACATTCCTGTACTATTTCGGTTTGCAGCGAGACGGTCTGGTTGGTGTGATTGATATAGATAACGACATCGAAACTTTAGTCGGTGATGATATCGACTTGGTAGATATTGTATGGTACGGAAGCGTAGATAGCGTCCACAATCTCGCAGAGCAGGTGGGCGTACATAATTCTGCACCAATGAAGAGCCTGAAGACCATCTGTAACGATGCCATGGCGAAGAAACGCAAGATCCACTTCTTGCCACCTTACCGTTACGACATCAAGCTTCAGGTATTCGACCTCCTCGGCATTCATCCAAACCAGCAGAAAGAGGAGGCAAGCATGGATCTCATCAAGGCTGTTGTCAAGATGCGTTCTACCAAGACTCAAGAGGAAATTGAAGAACTGGAGCGTGCTTCTGTTATCGGATATAAGATGCACACCACAGCTATGAAGCTCGTCCGTCCGGGAATCACAGAAAAATATGTTGCCGGTCAGGTAAGCGGAATTGCTCATTCTTATGGAGCAATGGTTAGTTTTCCTACAATCTTCAGCCAGCATGGAGAGATTCAGCATGGTTATCCATCTATGAATCTGCTCGAGGAAGGAAGACTGGCTCTTTGTGATGCAGGTGCAGAGACTATGAACAATTATTGTTCAGACCATACCCGTACAATGCCAGTAAGCGGTAAGTTCAGCCAGCGCCAGCTGGAAATCTACTCTATCGTAGAGGCTTGTCACGACTACGCACTGGAAGTTGCAAAGCCAGGAGTGAAATGGGCTGATGTCCACTTTGCTGTATGCCGCTTACTCTTCGACCGCATGAAAGAGTTAGGTCTTGCCAAGGGAGATACAGAAGAGGCTGTTCGTGCAGGTGCTCACGCTATGTTCCTGCCTCACGGATTAGGACACATGATGGGTATGGATGTTCACGATATGGAGAACCTCGACCAGATAAACGTTGGCTTTGACGATGAAGTTCGCCCTAATCTGGAACAGTTTGGTACAAACTGCCTGCGTATGGGTCGTCGCCTTGAAGAAGGCTTCGTAGTAACAGACGAGCCAGGCGTTTACTTCATTCCTGCTCTCATCGACGACTGGAAAGCTTCAGGTCATTGTGCAGAGTTCCTCAACTTCGATAAGATTGAGACCTACAAAGACTTCGGAGGTATCCGCATCGAGGATGATGTACTCATCACCAAGGATGGTTGCCGATTCCTCGGAACCGACCGTATTCCTTACCATCCAAAGGATGTAGAGGAGTATATGGCAGCCCACAAGGGAGAGATTCTTTAAACAGGATAAATCCATTCAAGCAAACAGACAAAGAACCCTCAAGTTTTTCTATACTTGAGGATTCTTCTCAGAGAGATATAAGTATAGAATAACATTATTAATTTAAGAGAAAAATTTCATGAAGAAATCAATGATTGTTGCAGCCATGTTGGCTATGGTTGCCACTGGCGCAAATGCGAAATCAGCAACTGATTCTGCTACTATTGCAAAGAACAAGCCTGTATTCACTGTAGTGAAGCAGAATCCTATTACAAGCATCAAGGACCAGAACCGCAGCGGTACGTGCTGGGCTTACTCTACACTCAGCTACTTCGAAAGCGAGATTCTGAAGCATACAGGTAAAACCTACGACCTCAGCGAGATGTTCGTAGCTAACAAGACTTATATGGACCGCGCCACTATGGCAGTGAGAATGCACGGCGACGTAAGCTTCTCTCAGGGCGGTAGCGCATACGATGTACTTTATGCTTTGCAGCACTACGGAATCGTACCGGAGGGCGCAATGCCAGCTCCAGGTACTTTGACAGGCGACTCACTCGCTAACTTCGGTGAGTTCTTCGACGTAATGACTCCATACGTAGAGGCTGTAGCTAAGAGCAATGCTAAGAAGATTTCTTCTGCCTGGAAGAGCGGTCTTCAGGGTATCATCGACTCATATATCGGTAAGACTCCAGAGAAGTTCACATATCAGGGCAAGCAGTACACTCCACAGTCATTCTGCCAGAGCCTCGGCTTGAACCTCGATGATTATGTTACCATCACCAGCTACACTCACCACCCAATGTGGAGCAAGTTTGCTGTTGAGGTACAGGATAACTGGCGTTGGCCTTTGAGCTACAACGTACCAATGGATGACCTTTGCAAGATCATCGACAACGCTATCAACAACGGCTACACTATAGCTTGGGGTGGCGACGTAACAGAGGACGGCTTTACTCGTAAGGGTCTCGGTATCGCATACGACGTCAAGAAGGTTCGTTCTATGGCAGGTACAGACGCAGACCACTGGTTCAAACTCTCTAAGGACGAGAAGAAGGAGAAGTTCGATTCACTTGGTGTAAACGCACCAGAAGTTGTTCCTACCCAGGCTATGCGCCAGGAAGCTTTCGACAACTGGGAGACTACCGACGACCACGGAATGCACATCTATGGTATCGCTAAGGACCAGAACGGCAAGGAGTACTATATGGTAAAGAACTCATGGGGTGAGTATGGTGACTACAAGGGAACATGGTATATGACCAAGGCTTTCGTAGCTTACAAGACTATGGACTTCATGGTAAACAAGAATGCCATTCCTAAGGATATCCGCAAGAAGCTCGGCATCTAATTTATTCAAAATAAACAGAACCAAAGGCAGCAAACAGCAAAGTTTGCTGCCTTTTTGTTTACCTACAAGTATTATTTTTACTTAAATCTAGATATTTTTAAATAAAATACTTCATAAACATTTTCGATTGTCATTTTAATTTCGTAACTTTGGGGGCAGAAATAAAAAATAATTAAAATGCATTTTAAATGGAATTACGAAGAACCGACACCAGAGCTGGAGAAATCGGCTAAAGAACTAGCCGACAAACTCAGTATCAGCCCTATCCTAGCCAAGCTTCTCATCCATCGAGGCATTACGACAGAATCTGCAGCCAAGCGTTTTTTCCGCCCCCAGCTGTCAGATCTCATCAATCCATTCCTGATGAAGGATATGGATATCGCAGTAGATCGCCTCAACGATGCTATGGGAAGAAAGGAGCGCATCATGGTCTATGGAGACTATGACGTGGATGGATGCACGGCTGTAGCATTGGTGTACAAGTTTCTGCAACAGTTTTATTCCAACATTGATTACTACATACCAGACCGATACGACGAAGGCTATGGAGTAAGCAAAAAGGGAATAGACTTTGCGCACGAAACAGGTGTAAAACTCATCATTATCCTAGATTGCGGCATCAAAGCTATCCAGGAGATAGAATATGCCAAGAATCTTGGCATAGACTTCATCATCTGCGATCATCATGTCCCTGACGACGTGATGCCACCAGCTGTGGCCATACTTAACCCCAAACGCCCGGATGATCCGTTCCCATTCAAACATCTCTGCGGTTGTGGCGTAGGATTCAAGTTCATGCAGGCTTTTGCCAAGAACAACAACATTCCTTTCTCACGCCTCATCCCATTACTCGACTTCTGTGCCGTGAGCATTGCTGCCGACATAGTGCCTGTGGTGGATGAAAACCGAATCCTTGCCTTCCACGGACTCAAACTTCTCAATACCAATCCAAGTATCGGACTCAAGGCGATTATCGATATCTGCGGACTCAACGGAAGAGAGCTGTCTATGAGTGACATCGTCTTCAAGCTAGGACCACGCATCAATGCATCAGGACGTATGGAGAACGGCAAGGAAAGCGTGGATCTGCTGGTAGAGCGAGACTTCGGTCAGGCTCTGAAAATGGCAAAGCACATCAATGAGTACAACGAACAACGCAAGGACATAGACAAGCAGATGACAGAAGAAGCCAATCTAATCGTGTCACGACTGGAGACACAGAAACACAACTCCAGCATCGTACTCTATGATGAAGGTTGGAAAAAGGGAGTCATCGGCATCGTTGCATCCCGACTTACGGAAATCTACTTCCGTCCTACCGTGGTATTGACCCGTGACGGAGACCTTGCAACAGGTTCGGCTCGCAGCGTAACAGGATTCGATGTATATTCTGCCATCAAGAGTTGCCGCGACCTGCTTATCAACTTCGGAGGTCACACCTATGCCTGCGGACTTACGATGAAATGGGAAAACGTGAAGGAGTTTAGAGACAGATTCCACCAGTACGTGGCAGAACATATCGCTCCCGAACAGACGGAAGCGATGCTCAACATAGATGCGATGATAGACTTCAAGGACATAACGAAGCAGCTGCACTCAGATTTAAAGAAGTTCTCACCTTTTGGTCCATGCAATAGCAAACCCGTATTCTGCACGCAGAACGTATATGATTACGGCACCAGCAAGGTGGTGGGCAGAGAGCAAGAGCATATCAAACTGGAATTGGTAGATTCTAAATCGAGTACCGTAATGAACGGAATTGCCTTCGGGCAAAGCGCGGCTGCCCGATACATCAAAAGCCGCCGCAGTTTCGACATTGCATACACCATTGAGGACAATATTTTCAAGAAGAATCAAGTCCAACTTCAAATAGAGGCTATCAGGCCAAATGACTAAGAAAAAATGGCAGATCAATTTCAACTTATTCTGCAAAAGTATTGGGGGTATCCTGATTTCCGAGGCATTCAACGCAATATCATCGAAAGCATTGCCTGCGGACGGGATACCCTCGGTCTTATGCCTACAGGTGGCGGCAAATCCATCACATTCCAAGTGCCTGCCTTGGTCAAGGAAGGTGTATGTATCGTTATCACCCCTCTCATCGCCCTGATGAAAGACCAGGTACAGCATCTTAGAGAACGAGGTATACTGGCTGATGCCATCTATGCAGACAAATCGAGAAACGAAATTCTCCAGACGCTCGACAACTGTATCTTCGGGGGCGTAAAGATTCTCTACGTTTCACCAGAACGACTCGCATCAGAACTCTTTCAGACCAAGCTCAAACACATCCATGTAAGTTTCATCACAGTAGATGAAGCCCATTGTATCAGCCAATGGGGCTACGATTTCCGCCCTTCTTACCTGCAGATAGCCAAAATCAGGGAAATGATTCCCCAGGCACCTATCCTTGCTCTTACAGCGACTGCGACTCCAGAAGTTGTGGATGATATACAGGAAAGACTCCATTTTGCAGAAAAGAATGTGTTTAAGATGAGCTTCGAACGCAAGAACCTCGCTTATGTTGTACGCAACACTTCCAATAAGCAGGGTGAAATGGTGCATATCCTGCAAAGCGTGAAAGGCTCAGCCATAGTCTATGCCCGAAGTAGAAAACGCACCAAGGAAATGGCTGAACTATTGTCTAAGAAAGGTATTTCCGCCACCTTTTACCACGCCGGACTCGCTCCTGATGAGAAGGATGTGCGACAGAAAGCCTGGCAGGCAGACGAAGTAAGGGTGATGTGCGCCACAAACGCCTTTGGAATGGGAATAGACAAACCCGATGTGAGGATGGTGATTCACATAGACTGTCCCGATTCACTTGAGGCTTACTTCCAGGAGGCTGGACGTGCCGGAAGAGATGGGGAGAAATCCTATGCTGTACTGCTTTTTGACAGAAGCGACGAGTCGAAACTCAAGAAACGAATAGATGATACCTTTCCACCTAAAGAAATGATACAGGACGTTTACGAACATCTTGCCTACTTCTACCAGATAGGTGTAGGTAGCGGATGTGGCAAGACCTTCGAGTTTGACATCGATAAATTCTGCATCACCTACAAGTTTTTCCCTACCAAAGTAGATTCTGCCCTCAGGATTCTTGAACGAAGCGGCTATCTGCACTACGAGGACGATCCAGATGGTAAAGCCCGCGTTATGTTTCTCCTGGGCAGAAACGAACTTTATATACTCGATCAGCTTCCTCCTACACAGGAGGCGGTCATCACAGCATTACTGCGCAGCTACGGCAGTCTGTTTGTGGATCTTACCTTCATAGACGAGCATCTTATTGCCCGCCAGGCGGAATTAAACATCCAGCAGGTATATTTTGCATTAAAGAACCTGGCAGCCCGCCACATCATCAAATTCATCCCCCGCCGCAAGATACCTTTCATCAGCTATACACGCGACCGTGTGGATGGCAACAAGGTACAGATTCCGCAAGAGGTATGGGAAGGCCGAAGAGAGCAATATATGAAGCGTATTCAAAGCATGCTGCAATATGCCAAAAATGATGAGATATGCCGCTCACGCCAGTTACTCGCCTATTTTGGTGAACATAATGAAACGAAATGCCAGCAGTGTGATGTTTGCCTGGCGAAGGAAACGGAAGAGAAAGAAAAGGAATTCCGCAGAAAGATTGCAGAAGAAGAAATCATCATAGAAGACCTCAAAGTCATAGAAAAAAAAGGATAATTGAAAAGATAAAAGGATCATTGAAAGTCGAAAGGATGATTGGAAAAGCAACCTCCTTTCGACTTTATCATATACGTAAAAGGGAGCGACCCATCGCGGACCGCTCCCTTTATAACATTATGTACGAGAAAAAAATTAGTTATTCTCAGGACGAAGCTTACGTACAGTAACACCAGCCTGCCACATCTCCTTGTTACGCATAGCCTCGAGTTCTGCGTTCAACTTCTCACGGTAATCAGCCTGAGAGTTCTTGTCGATAGAAATCTGAGCCTCATTACCAGTCTTAACAGAGTAATACAACCACTCCATAACAGGCTTGATAGCCTCACGGAAACGAGGAGCCCAATCAAGAGCACCACGCTGAGCTGTTGTAGAACAGTTAGCATACATCCAATCCATACCCTTAGCACCAAAGAGAGGGCCAAGGCTCTGAGTCAACTCCTCAACAGTCTCGTTGAAAGCCTCAGATGGAGAGTGACCATTCTCACGGAGTACATCGTACTGAGCCTCCAAGAGACCCTCGATAGCACCCATCAAAGAACCACGCTCACCAGTAAGGTCAGAAGTAGCCTCACGCTGGAATGTAGTCTTGAACAGATAACCTGCACCGATACCGATACCGAAGGCAATAGTCTTTTCCTCTGCCTTGCCAGATGCATCCTGGTAAACAGCGTAAGAACAGTTCAAACCACGACCCTCGCAGAACATAGTGCGGAGAGAAGTACCAGAACCCTTAGGTGCAACCATTATAACATCAATATCCTTAGGTGGAACAACGCCTGTGCGATCGCTCCAGTTGATAGCGAAACCATGTGAATAATACAAAGTCTTACCTGGTGTGAGGTATGGCTTAATCTTTGGCCAGCAAGCAATCTGACCGGCATCAGAAAGCAACATACAGATGATAGTACCCTTCTCAGCAGCTTCCTCGATAGAGAACAAAGTCTTGCCTGGTACCCAGCCATCCTTCAAACACTTCTCGTAGGTCTTACCCTGACGCTGTCCGACGATGACGTTGAAACCATTATCGCGAAGGTTGCAAGCCTGACCAGGACCCTGGATACCGTAACCGATAACTGCGATAGTTTCGTTCTTCAATACTTCACGTGCTTTCTCCAATGAAAATTCATGACTGGTGACAACAGTTTCCATTACGCCACCGAAATTCATTTCTGCCATAATTGTAACTTAATTTTTGTGCGGCTTGCCTATTGTGGAGCCGCGGGTTATACTTGTCCATACGGATGCGAGCTGTATTCTTATCCAAAGAGAGCCTGTTTGATCCGTCCACCACCTACACGAGGAAGCGGCACTGGGTTTATTTTTTATTTCGAGTGCAAAGGTAATGAATTTCTATGAAACCACCAAATTTTTCTTTCATTTTTTTATAAATTTCACCTTACTCCTTACAACTTCCACCTCAATATCGCTATTTTGGCTGATTTTTGTTATTTTTATGCAAAATTCTTCCATTTTTTGAGGTTCGTTAACAGAAGCTTCTTTTTCTGTTTTTCCCCCATCACCCACCTTCTCTACATAGAAATTCAGCTGATCGCCCTGATGACTCTCTGCTACGTATGCGATTTCGAAGCGCTGTAAAAAATGAGTCTTGTAATAATCCAGGTCAAAAAGATCGAGTACATGCTCGATATATTTCACAGAATTAATATGGCCATTTACATCTACATCATTATAATAGGTATGAATAGTACGTACCAATTCTGCATTCTTACCCATCTTGACACGAGAGCTGGCTGCAATAGGACAAGGTTTCTCTGTTTCTATATATTCCTTGATAAGTCCATCATGGATACTGAAAATATCCACTGGCTGACGGGTCTCTGTATCGATCATCGCCCAGACACTTTTACCATAGCCATATACCTTCTCTGCTTCAGAACCATCCGAAACAGATGAACAGATCTTAAAGTTTCGGCTAGTGAAGTACTTCATCGCACTCTCTACCCAGGTTTCTACATAAAACTTATCATAAGACTTTGGCATTTCCTGCATCTCGATAGCGAGACGACTCAAGACCCAGGTTTTGTGTCGGGGCATCAGATAGTTCATTCCATAACCACGATCATTACTATGGAAATCGGCAGCATTCAGAAGATGATTTCCCAAATGCCCCATAAACAGACGACTTGCAAAATCGCAATGGAAAGGTTCCGCCAGAAACTCGTAGCAACCTACCTTATCTAATAATTCCTGTTTCATATTCTTCGGTTTTTGATTTATTGTTTTATACCTTATTATATATATAACGAAGCCCCCTATATCTTTATTACATACAAGAAACTAAAAAATCCCTCTGCTCTTGGTCTTCCAACCAGGTAAGCAAAGGGATTTTCCTCGTTTAAATCTGTTTGTTCCAGAATCAATATATTCTTTCAGAATTCCTGTCCGAGACTATTCTTCTGAATTCTTTTTCAGATAATCAGAGATAGGCTCATCGAAGCTTCTTGTAACGGCAATTCTACCACTTCGACTGTACTGCAAAAGACAATCGAAACTGTTGAGCTGATGGAAAAGATCAGCGATATCCTCAGTAAGACCCGCCAAGAGTACAGTACTATAGGTAGGATTCACCTCCATCATACGAGCATCGTGCTTGCGGATAGTACGGGAAACCTCAGGATTCTCCAAGAGAATAGGAGTAGAAATCTTGTAGAGTGCTACCTCGTGGATGAAAATCTGATCATCTGTATAATAATCACTCTTCACCACATCAATTTTCTTCTCTATTGCCTTGTTGATTTTCTCAATCTGCTCAGCATCACTCCATACCGTGATGGTATATTTGTGGATGTTCTTGATACTGCTAGCCGACACATTCAAGCTCTCGATATTCACCTGTCTTCTTGTAAATACAGCCGTAATCTGATTCAGAATACCTGCAATATTCTCAGAATAGACAAGCAATGTATATAATTTCTTATCGTTGTTATTCTCCATTTTATTTCTATTATTTAAAATGTATAGTTACACCTTATTATATATATAGCCGAAAGCCATTAATAGTGGAGTTCAAGCAGCATTTCGTCCACACTCTTTCCCGGCAGAGTCATAGGAACAATATCCTCATCTTCCTTGATGGCGCATTCCAAAAGGTAAGGTCCCTTGGTGCTGATCATCTTCTCAACCTTCGCCTTCAGATCCTTGCGGTCGATTACCACATCGTAAGGAATGCCATAAGCCTTGGCAATTTCCTCATAACGAGGGTTCAGCATATGGGTGAAAGAGCGACGTCCCTCAAACATCAAATCCTGCCACTGGCGTACATTGCCCAGATAGTTATTGTTCAAGAGAATCATCTTCACTGGTGCCTGCTGCTCCATGATGGTACCCAATTCCTGGATGTTCATCTGGAAACCGCCATCACCGAAGAAACAGCAGATGGTACGGTCTGGTGCGCCGAATGTTGCACCGATAGCAGCAGGAAGACCGAAGCCCATGGTTCCGAAACCACCACTGGTAACAATACTCAGTTTCTTGGTGAACTTGAAGTAGCGGCTACTGATCATCTGGTTCTGACCTACGTCGTTCACGAGAACAGCCTCATTATTGGTAGCTTCAGTCACCACATTGGTCACCTCACCCATCAGCAGAGGGCCTTCAGTAGGATGAATATCCTTCTCGATAACCTTCTCCTGCTCCTGCTTGCGATATTCCTCGAAGGAATCTCTCCACTCGCGATGAACATTCTTGTTCAAGAGACGAGTGATGGCAGGCAACGTCTGCTTGCAATCGCCAATCACAGCCACATCAGTCTTGATGACTTTATCGATTTCCGACTTATCAATATCAAGATGGATAATCTTAGCCTGCTTAGCATATTTGGAAGGAACGCCCGTGATACGGTCGCTGAATCGCATACCGATGGCAATGAGCACATCACACTCCTGAGTCTTCATATTGGTAGCATAAGAACCATGCATACCGAGCATACCCATATTAAGCGGATGGTTGCTAGGAAGAGCTGAGAGACCGAGCAGGGTACGACCAGCCGGGATATCAGCCTTCTCCAGGAATTCAACCAGTTCATTATGAGCACCACCCAGTTCTACGCCATGACCGACGAGAGCGAAAGGGCGCTTTGCCTGATTGATGAGTTCAGCAGCTTCAGCTACAGCCTTTTCATCAATCTTCGGATATGGATTATAAGATGTAACCTTCTCACATTTCACCGGTTCCCACTCACAAGTAGCAATCTGAGCATTCTTGGTGAAGTCGAGTACTACAGGTCCCGGACGACCGCTACGAGCGATAAAGAAGGCACGGCTTACAGCCCATGCCACATCCTCAGGACGACGAATCTGATAAGACCACTTAGAGATAGGCTGGGTAACGCCCACCAGGTCAACTTCCTGGAAGGCATCAGTACCCAAAGCGCCCACACCCACCTGTCCGGCGATGACCACGATAGGTGTAGAATCCATCATGGCATCCGCAATACCGGTGAGCGTATTAGTTGCTCCAGGACCACTAGTAACGAGAGTAACACCCACTTCGCCGCTGACTCGGGCGTAGCCCTGTGCAGCGTGAGCAGCAGCCTGCTCGTGACGAACCAAGATGTGATCGAACATCTTCTTCTCTCCTCTCGTGTAACCATACAGTGCATCAAACACTGGCATGATGCTACCACCTGGGTAACCGAAGATGGTCTTAACCCCTTCGTTATGCAGGGAGCGCATCAATGCTTCAGCTCCTGTTATTACTTCTTTTGCCATTTATCTATATCTTATTCTGAATAATTCAAAAACTTTATTTTCTTTGTTGTCAAAGACAAACCTTCTTGCCTGGGAAACCAGGAAAGGATTAATCAATGATTCTTACACCACCCTTATCAGCAGAGCTTACACTCTGTGCGTATGCACGCAAAGCCTTACTAACCTGACGATTACGCTTCAGCGGCTGCTGTGGACGTGCAGCAAGTTCCTCGTCGGAAAGCTTCACATTGATAGAGCGGCTAGGAATATCGATAACGATGATATCGCCATCCTTGATTTTGCCGATGTTACCACCAGCAGCAGCCTCTGGGCTAATGTGACCGATACTCAAGCCAGATGTACCTCCTGAGAATCGACCATCTGTGATGAGGGCACACTCCTTACCGAGGTGACGGCTCTTGATGTATGAAGTTGGATACAGCATCTCCTGCATACCAGGACCACCCTTAGGACCCTCGTGTGTGATGACAACACAATCACCAGAGTTCACCTTACCACCAAGGATACCCTCGCAGGCATCTTCCTGAGAATCGAAGCATACTGCTGGACCCTCGAAATGCCAGAGTACAGGATCCACACCTGCGGTCTTCACTACGCAACCATTCTGCGCGATATTACCGAAGAGTACTGCAAGACCACCATCCTTGGTATAAGCATGTTCGAGATCACGGATACAGCCATTCTCTCTATCTGTATCAAGACTCTCCCACTGTGCATCTTGACTACCCATCTGAGTGGAGAATTTTCTGCCTGGAGCAGAATGATAGATGCGGTCAGCCTCAGGATCAATCTCGGCACCTGTGATATCGTATTTCTTCATCTGCTCATCGAGAGTCTTGCCATCCACACGCTTCACAGCACCATTGATAAGGCCACCCTTGTTAAGTTCGTTCAGGATACCCAGGATACCACCGGCACGGTTGCATTCCTGAACGCTATACTTCTGAGTATTAGGACTCAACTTGCAGAGGCAAGGAACCTTGCGACTGAGCTGATCGATATCTTCCATCTTGAAATCGGCACCTGCTTCCTGAGCCACAGCCAAGAGATGGAGCACTGTATTTGTACTACCACCCATTGCAATATCGAGAGTCATGGCATTGAGGAAGGCATCACGGGTAGCAATGCTACGTGGCAATACGCTCTCATCGCCATCCTCATAATAAGCGTAGGCATTCTTTACAACCTGACGAGCCGCAGCCTTGAAGAGTTCGATGCGGTTCTTGTGAGTAGCGAGAATAGTACCATTGCCAGGAAGACTCAAACCGATAGCCTCTGTGAGAGAATTCATAGAGTTAGCGGTAAACATACCAGAGCAGCTACCACATCCAGGGCAAGCACACTGCTCAATCTGTTTCATTTCCTCATCGCTGACACTGGTATCAGCACCCTTAATCATAGCGGTAATCAAGTCAGCATTCTCGCCTTTCCAGCGACCAGCCTCCATCGGACCTCCAGAACAGAATACAGTAGGAATATTCAGACGCATAGACGCCATCAACATACCTGGGGTAACCTTATCACAGTTGGAAATGCAGATCATAGCATCAGCCTTGTGCGCATTCACCATATATTCCACAGAATCAGCAATAATATCGCGACTTGGGAGTGAATAGAGCATTCCGTCGTGACCCATAGCGATACCGTCGTCAACAGCGATAGTATTGAACTCAGCTGCATAGCAACCCATAGCTTCAATTTCCTTCTTGACAATCTGACCGATTTCGTGAAGATGAGTATGTCCCGGAACAAACTGCGTGAAACTGTTCACGATGGCGATAATAGGTTTGCCAAACTGCTCATGTTTCATACCTGCAGCTACCCAGAGTGCTCTGGCACCTGCCATTCTTCTGCCTTCAGTACAGACGCTACTTCTTAATGGATGTTTCATATCGTTATTATCTCTTTATATTATCTTGTTCTTTATTACCAGAAGGTCTCTCTCAAGCCTTCTTCTTACAATTTTGACTGCAAAGATAGTGAGAATTTATGAAACAAACAACAAAATCCGCAAAAACTTTCAATTTTTGCGGATTTTTGTTAGGAAATAAGCTAAATTGCTTACAATTTATCAGACCCTTTACACAAAAGCAGCCCGATTGTGCAATAATACAAGGGTCCTTATATGTCTTATACAAACAGATTAGAGTTCAAAGACCTCGGCAGAACGAGCCTTCACCTCAACCTGCTTGTTGCCAGCACCAGCTCCTTGTGCTTCCACCTGGAGTTTCAGCGTTCGAGGCAAGGCATTCACCACCTTGAGCCAGGTTTTACCGGTCTTGGAAACCTTTACCACGCTGGTGCCCACGTACTTCTTGAGAGCTGCAGGAAGGTTCAGGCTAGATACAATATAAGTATCACCGGAATGCTGACCAAACATCTTCTGCATCTTGTAACTCTCGGTGAGTCGGATTTTCTCCGAATTATCGAAGTAGATCATATCCGGGTTCCAGTTATGATAGCCATCCTTGCAGAGCAGAGGAGCATAAGAAGTCATTTCCACGACATCTCCGTTACGTTCCACATTACAGAGATGAATACCCTCTGCCAAAGCGCGGTCTAATTCATTATTGCCATTTGCAGCATACTCGCCCAGATACACCTTCGGAGCCTTACGGTCGTAATGATCGTAGTAATCCTGATGATTGATAAACCATCCTGGCTGCTCATAATAGTGCTCATCTACCGCATCAATCCATTTTTTATTCTCCTTTGCAATCTTCCAGCCCTCGATATAGTCGGAAGATGGACTATGGAATGGACCTACAGTACCTACTACTTCAATTTCCGGATGCTTCTCCTTGAGAGCCTTGCAGATCATCAGATAGCGCTGTTCGAAATCGGTGGAAATCAGATCTTCGTTTCCGATACCTACCATCTTGAGATTGAAAGGAGCCGGATGTCCGGCATCCGCTCTCATCTTTGCCCACTTCGATGTGGCAGGATCACCATTAGCCCACTCTACCAGGTCGAGAACATCCTGCACATACTTTGGCATTTCTGCCATTGGGATTCCGCCCTGCTGTCCGCAGATGCCCTGCGCATTAGGCTGGGAGTTCTGACAAGGTACACCAGCAGCCAATACTGGCAGAGGCTCAGCGCCCATATCCTCACACCACTGGAAATACTCGAAGAACCCCAGCTTACGGGTCTGGTGATAGTTCCAGATATTGAGAGCCGGTTTTCGGTCTTTCAGTTCACCGATACTCTCTTTCCAATGATAGATGTTGCCGAGTCCCTGTCCGTGGAGCATACATCCACCAGGGAAACGCACGAAGCGAGGCTTCAGCTCAGCGATGATCTCAGCAAGATCCTTTCTCAGACCATGACCTTTGTAGGTATCCTGCGGCATCAGGCTCACCATATCTACGGCTACCTTTTCCTCTCCCTTAGGCAAGAGGGCAAAACGGGTATCCTTGCCCCGTTCACCTTTATATTTGTCTGTGATGACAAGCTGCGCCTTGTATTCAGCCCAATCAGGTCCCTGCACCTTCAGCTTAGCCTGAGCTATCGGAAGTCCTTCCTGATCTACGAGTGCTACAGTAAGCTGCTTTTTCTTGCCGTCGATACAACGGGCATACAGACTCACTTCGTAAGCGGCACCACACTTGATGACGATTCCCTCCCATCCTATATTATAAATAGGTGTAGATGAGAGGATGGCATAATGCGGATTATTCACGCTTACCCCATTTTCTGTAGAAATGATGGCAGAAGAGGATGACGATACAGAAGAAGATGAAGCCTCAATTCCCATCCAGGCAGTTGCAGCATTCCAGCCTTTTCGCTCACCATTGTATTCGAAATCGCCATTCTGCAGGAGTTCTGCACAGAGTCCGCCATCGGCAGCTCTGCTGATATCCTCGAAGAAGATGCCGATAAGCTTGTCGCTGATGCGATGACTCTTCTGCGGATTCACCGTGAGCTTAGCCGTGAAAGCATCTGCTGCATCCGCCTCCTTTACCATTTTAGCGTGCTGAAGGACAGCCTCCTCACCTTGCTCATTCTTGATTTTCTCCTCTACATCAGCGATATAAGCCTTCAAATCAGCCTCATTCTTAGGCAGCTTCCGGCTGTTTTCCTTTGCTTCCTCAGCCAGAGCCTTATGCCAGGCGCGGATATAGTTCAGATGAATGGCCGGAATCTCGAAGTCGTTACCCTCTATCAGTTTACCATTGATGGTAGCCGTATCGCGCTGCCAGAGGATTTCATCTGCAGCAGCTTCCAGCGAATCTTCCTGGAAGATGCGGAAATCCTTGTCGGCATGAACGTATCTTTTGCCTTTCTCCGTCTTCAGATAAAGGTCGAAGGTTCCATCTTCCATCTGATAGGCAGCCACATCACTGATATTCTTCTCCTTCATGATAGGATAATCTTGTGGTCGCCAGGTTACGAGATCTTCAGAATAAGCCACAGCAAACTGTGGTGAGGTCTTATTTACACTCCAAAGAGCCCGCCAGGTACCATCATTTGCCTTGAGAACGAATGGGCGATACATCTTTTTCTCACTGCCCCAAGGTCCGAAGTCAGAGGCACAGAGCTGACCTACATCCACCCATCTTTCATCGTCTGTAAGATAAGCGAGATGCAGTCCCTGGTTGGGAGCTGGAGAATACACGAAAATCTGGCAGGTAGAATCCTTGCCCACTATGGTATAGGCAGGTGCATCCTTATCTGCAACAGACAAAGTCGTCTTATTAACTTGTTTCTTGGCAGCTGGCATTTGAGTCTGCTTTCTGACAGGAGTCAGCGCCACAGCTTGGGTCATAGCCAACAGGGCAGCCGAGAAGAGTAGATACTTTGGTTTCATCATATTACTTCTTATTTATTTTTTGCTTGTTTTTAGATTCTCAATTGTATTACATTAATATATATAGATGATACGACTTAAAAATCGTATAAAGTTAATAAAAAAGGGGTAGAATGCTTCACAGCAACCTGCCCCCAACCTAACAACTAAACCTAATACACTCCCTAATGGAATAGAGAGATTTAATCATAAATTTCTTTTTTTCCTGCGGCAAGCGTATTCTTCATCAGCGAGCAGATGGTCATCGGACCCACTCCGCCCGGTACTGGAGTGATGAAAGAACACTTTTCAGCCACTTCATCGAACTTCACGTCACCATTCAGGCGGAATCCGCTTTTTCTGGTGGCGTCAGGTACACGAGTCGTACCCACGTCGATGACAACAGCTCCCGGTTTAACCATATCGGCTGTTACGAAATCAGGCTTACCGATAGCCGCAATGATAATATCCGCCTCCCGGCACTCCTCCTTCAGATTTTTGGAGTGCGAGTGGCACACAGTAACCGTAGCATCTCCATACTGCTTCTGCATCATCAGCTGGGCCATAGGCTTGCCCACGATGTTGCTTCTGCCCAGGATAACACACTTCTTACCGCTGGTTTCTATCTGATAATGCTGCAGCAGGGTGAGGATTCCAAGCGGAGTAGCCGAGATGAAACTAGGCATACCCAGCGACATTCTACCCACATTCACGGGATGGAAGCCATCCACATCCTTGCGATAGTCTATCGCCATGGTAATCTTCTGCTCGTCGATGTGCTTCGGCAAAGGCAGCTGCACAATGAAACCATCCACGTCAGCATCCTTGTTGAGCTTATCTACACACTGCAGAAGCTCCTCCTCAGTAACATCCTCCTCAAAACGGATCAGCGTAGATTTGAATCCGCACTTTTCGCATGCCAGAACCTTGTTCTTCACATAGGTTTCGCTGCCACCATCGTGACCCACCAGCACAGCCACCAGATGTGGCTGTTTGCCTCCTGCGGCTACAATCTGAGCCACCTCCTGAGCAATCTGTTCCTTTATGGCGGCTGCTGTAGCCTTTCCGTCTATTAGCTGCATCTTACTTTTTCTATTTTAAGAATTTTACATTGATAAGCTTCGAGCCTTGGCTCTCTGCTTCTGAATTACATACCTGGCATCTTAGGCATACCTGGCATACCCTTCATACGGCCCATCATCTGCGCCATCTTGTTGCCAGTCATCATCTGCATCATCTTGCGTGTCTGTTCAAACTGCTTGATGAGCTTGTTTACCTCCTGGATATTGGTACCAGAACCCTTGGCGATACGCTGGCGGCGAGATGTATTGAGGATAGATGGATTGGTACGCTCCTTAGGAGTCATACTCTGGATGATAGCCTCGATACCCTTGAAGGCATCCTCTGGGATATCAACATCACGGATAGCCTTGCCTACACCCGGAATCATCGCAGCCAGATCCTTGATGTTACCCATCTTCTTGATCTGCTGAATCTGATTGTAGAAGTCATTGAAATCGAACTGATTCTTGCGAATCTTCTTCTCCAACTTCTTAGCCTCCTCCAGGTCAAACTGCTCCTGTGCGCGCTCTACCAGCGAAACCACGTCACCCATTCCGAGGATACGGTCTGCCATTCGAGCAGGATGGAACACATCGATAGCCTCCATCTTCTCGCCGGTACCGATAAACTTGATAGGCTTAGTAACCACAGTGCGGATACTGAGGGCAGCACCACCACGAGTATCACCATCGAGCTTGGTGAGAACTACACCATTGAAGTCGAGGCGGTCGTTGAACTCCTTGGCTGTATTTACAGCATCCTGACCCGTCATGGAGTCAACTACGAAGAGAGTCTCATCCGGGTTGAGATGATTCTTGAGGTTGCTGATTTCCTGCATCATCTGCTCATCAACAGCCAATCGACCGGCAGTATCGACGATGACCACATCGTTGCCGTTGGTCTTAGCCTGCTGCAAAGCGTGGTCAGCGATGCTGAGTACATCCTTGTTATCAGGCTCACTATATACAGGCACACCCACCTGTTCGCCTACTACATGGAGCTGCTGGATAGCAGCAGGACGATATACGTCGCAAGCCACGAGCAAAGGCTTCTTGCCTTTCTTGTTCTTGAGCATATTGGCAAGCTTACCGCTGAAGGTAGTCTTACCAGAACCCTGCAAACCACTCATCAGGATTACAGCAGGGCGACTTTCCAAATGCAATGGAGCTTCCTCGCCTCCCATCAGCTCAGCGAGTTCGTCGTGAACCAACTTCACCATCAGCTGGCCTGGCTTCACGGCTGTCAAAACATTCATGCCGAGTGCTTTTTCCTTCACCTTGTTGGTGAATTCCTTGGCAACTTTGTAGTTAACGTCGGCATCGAGGAGTGCACGGCGCACATCCTTCATGGTCTCAGCCACGTTGATTTCGGTAATTTTACCCTCACCCTTCAGAATTTTGAAGGAACGTTCTAGTCTATCACTTAAATTTTCAAACATGTTCTTAATTGTACTTTTTTATTTCGGGCACAAAGTTACGAACTTTTTCCGAGAAAGCCAACTCAATCTCGATTATTTTTCATTTTCTTGCTCTTTTGCTTCATTTTGAACATTTGGAAGCGTTTTCTCTGATGATTCCTGCCTGGTCTTATCCTGCTTTTCCAAAGTTTCTTTCTTGTTAGCGCTCAGATTGATAGGATTTTTCAGTTCATACTTCTTTCCCGTAGCCTTTTCGTAGGCAGAGACGATAGGATCCTTTCTGTCCATCTTCTTGAAGATTTCCTGAGCCTGCTTCTTGTGCTTCCGGTCGCGGCTGCCCTGCTTGTCCATCCAGCCGAAGGCATCGAAGCCGATTCCTCCCGGTGATGTTGGCACAGAATTCACCTTCTCTTGTATCTGCTCTTCCATATTGTCGATATGCTCCTGGTTCTTGCCCCAAACGGTCACTTCACCAATCTGTTTGGCTTCGGGAAGGAGAAAAACGGTATCAGGCAACTCCTGATAGCGGATGGTTGCCTTGATATAGCCCGGTTTGGATACGGTAGCAGAATCAAACTGGTAGCGCATGTTCCAGTAACCCCGATAGTCGGTACGCGCCCAATGGTTATTGTTCGTATGAATGAGGGCTTCCCTGATAGGCACATGATCCTCGGCAGATGCGATGACGCATGTTTTCTGCGCAAAGACCATGGAAGCCATCGACAGCAGGGTTATCATCAAAAATATAATTTTCTTCATAATCTTTGCTTTTTTGTAGGCAAAAATAACAAGAATCCTTCATTCCGCAAAATATTGCAATAGATATTAACCAGATTAAGCAGATATTAACCTCTACGAGCAGGAACCTTCTTTTTCGATACGCTTGGCTTCTTCCAGGAGCTTGATGGCATCCACATACTGCGCGATACCCTGAGCCACCTCCTTGGCAGCCTTCATCGCCAGCACTACGGTCTGAGGGCGATGCACCACATCACCTCCGGCGAATACGCCACGACGGGTAGTCATTCCGAAAGGACGATCTACCACCTTTACATATCCCTTCTCATCCACCTCGATTCCAGCAGTAGTAGAAACGATACGGTTGGCTGGGCGCGAACCGATAGCCAGATAGATTCTATCAAAATTCTCTACCCTTTCGCCCTCAGGTGTATTCAGCACGCAGCTTCCCAGTCTGCCATTCTTACCCTTCAGGAAGGCTTCTACGGTAGTTTTCCATTCAAACTTCACACCTTCCTTTACGGCATCCTCGTATTCGCTCTTGATGGCAGGCATTTCCTCCTGGGTCTTTCTGTACAATACGGTAACGTCAGCACCCAGACGGATGGCAGTACGGGCAGCATCCATCGCCACATTTCCACCACCGATTACACCTACCTTCTCGCCATCGCGCAAAGGAACCATATCGCGGGGCAAAGCACCTTCGTTATAGGCATTTACATTATGCAGGAAGTAGGTACTCTGGCTTACACCATGGAGCTTGCTGCCCGGTGTAGAGTCCATATTCTGAGGCACGCTGGTACCGGTACCCATGAAGATGGCATCATAACCGGCACGGAAGAGACTGTCGATGGTGACATTGTTTTCGCCCACCATACAGTTGGTGATAAACTGCACGCCCAAGGCAGCAATCTTGCTCACCTCATCGCGCACCACAGTCTTTGGCAAGCGATACTCCGGAATACCGTACATCAGTACGCCACCCGGTTCAGCCTGTCCTTCAAAAATCGTTACATTGAATCCCTGTCTTGCCAAATCACCGGCTACGGTAAGTCCTGCAGGACCCGAACCGATTACAGCCACTCTACCACGGGTTTTCTGTGGCAGGAGCTCACGGGAGAGCTTCATCTTGGTATCGAAGTCAGCGATAAACTGCTCCAATTTTCCAATCTGTACAGGTTTTCCCTTCTTGCCGAGCACACAATGTCCCTGGCACTGCTTCTCGTGTGGACACACGCGTCCACAGATAGCCGGCAGATTGCTCTTGGCATTGATGATGCTCATCGCAGCACCCATGTTACCCATCGACAGTTCGTGTACGAAATCCGGTATATCGTTTTCAATAGGGCATCCCTTCTTACACTGCGGAATCTTGCAATGCAGACATCTCTTGGCTTCCTCAATCGCCTCTCGGGTAGTGAATCCCTCGTTTACCACCTGAAACATGCTAGGCTGTTCAGCTGTGTTATTCTGTTGATCAATCTGTTCACTCATAATCTACTACTCTTCTTTGTCTTCTGTTTTTCCTATTTCTGCTGCTTGATTTCGATGTCTTCCTTCACATGATTTCTGATTCTGGTGAGGAAGAGTTTCATGCGCTTGGCATCCTTGTGATCGATGATGTCGATGAGTTCAGCCAGCTCTTCGCGAATCTGGGCCACCTGTCCAGATGTATATGGGTTGAAGAGGATTTCCTGCAAGAGATAGTCATCCTCGTTCAATACGCCCTTGGCTATCTGCATGTGGCGCTTGAAGGTGGTACCAGGAGCATCCTGATGCTTCATCACCGCCGCAAAGGCAAAAGTGCTGACAAACGGAATACTCAGCGAGTAAGCCACCGTCTGGTCGTGCTCATCAAAGGTGTACTCATGCAGGCTCAGTCCGAGCTTCTGATAGAGATCCTTGAAGAAAATCTTACCCATATAGTCGCCCTCCTTGATGATGACCGCATTCTCCTCGGAGAGCTGGTTCAGGTTGGCGAATGTAGGACCGAACATCGGGTGGGTGCTCACGTATCGGAAGCCGCTCTTGTCGTAAAACTCCTGCAATCCTGTCTTCACCGACGCAATGTCGCTGATGATACAGTCTTTAGAGAGATGTGGCAGCAACTCCTCGAATGCCGGGATGGTGTATTTCACGGTTACGGCATTGATGACGAGTTCCGGGCGGAACATCTCCACCTCCTCCATCTTGGTGAAACGGTAGCAGTTATAGGTGAAGCGCAGTCGCTTGGCATCCTTTTCATACACAGCCACCTCGTGGTCGAAGCTGAGCAGGTCGATGAAAAAGCTTCCCATCTTTCCTGCTCCCATTATCAAAATTCTCATTTCATTATAATGTGAAGAATGAAGAGTGGAGGCCGAAGTCTTTCGTCCTCTACTCTTCATTTAATTTATTTCTGATTCAGAATTTCCAACTGCTGGCGAACACTCTCCTCGTGGATATGCTCAAAGATCTGGGCAGCAAACTCTGGGCTCATTCCGCAGAGTGAAGCCTGGGCACCACGCTTCTCGAGAATCTCGTTGTAGCGGTTGGTCTGTACGATTGTCATATTGTGCTCCTTCTTGTAGGTACCGATTTCGCGGCATACACGCATACGCTTGGCAAGAAGATCCATCAGCTGGTTGTCGCACTCATCAATCTGACCGCGCAGCTGATGCAGGCCCTCTGTAGAATAATGCTCATCACGAACTACGAGGAGGCTCAGGATGTAATCCAGGATATCTGGAGTAACCTGCTGCTTGGCATCGCTCCATGCATCATCAGGAGAGCAGTGGCTCTCTACGATCAGACCGTCGAAGCCCAGGTCCATAGCCTGCTGGCAGAGAGGAGCGATGAGGTCGCGGCGACCGCCAATGTGGCTAGGGTCACAGAGGATAGGCAACTGAGGAATGCGGCGGTGCAGCTCGATAGGAATCTGCCACATAGGGAGATTGCGGTAGATCTTCTTGTCGAAGCTGGAGAAACCGCGGTGGATGGCACCAAGTCGCTTGATACCAGCCTGGTTGATACGCTGGAGCGCACCGATCCAGAGCTCAAGATCCGGATTCACCGGGTTCTTCACCAGCACAGGAACATCCACGCCCTGAAGGCTGTCTGCCAGTGCCTGCATGGCGAATGGATTGGCAGAAGTACGGGCTCCCACCCACAGAACATCGATTCCATATTTCAAGGCGAGCTCCACGTGCTCAGGAGTAGCCACCTCGGTAGCAGTGAGCATACCGGTCTCCTCCTTCACCTGCTTCATCCAAGGCAAGGCAGTCTCGCCATTTCCCTCGAAGCCTCCTGGTTTGGTACGTGGCTTCCATACACCAGCGCGGAACATGTGGCAGCCTTTAGCAGCCAGCTGCTTGGCGGTAGTCATAACTTGCTCTTCAGTCTCTGCAGAGCATGGGCCTGCAATGACGATAGGGCGTTCCTGATCACTAGGGAGATTCAATGGTTCTAATTCTAATTCCATAGTCGTATATTTTAATTTTTTATTTTTTTACTTTCCAAAGACTTTTCTGATTCTTTCCAGCGCCTCCTTCATTTTCTCATCCTTGGCACAAAGGCTGATGCGGATGTATCGCTTGCCGTTGCTTCCGAAGATGAATCCAGGGGTGATGAATACGCGCGCCTCGTGGAGAATCTTCTCTGTGAGGTCTTCTACATCGGCGTATTTCTCCGGAATCTTGCCCCAGAGGAACATACCCACCTGGTTAGGATCAAACTTGCAGTCCAATACCTGCATGATCTGCTCGGCGATGTCGCGGCGGCGGCGATAGTTGGTGATGTTGTTCTCACGGTGCCACTCATCGGTATTGTTGAGCATGGCCTCGGCAGCAGCGAGCTGGATTCCGCGGAAGCATCCGTTGTCGATGTTGCTCTTCACCTTCAGGATCCAGGAGATAAACTGCTTGTTGCTCGAAATCATAGCCACACGCCATCCCGGCATGTTGTGGCTCTTGCTGAGCGAATTGAATTCGATGCAGCAGTCCTTGGCGCCCGGCACCTGCATGATGCTCAGCGGATGCTCGTTGAGGATGAGCGAATAAGGATTGTCGTTCACCACCACGATGTTGTGGTCCTGGGCAAACTTCACGAGTCGCTCGTAGGTCTCCATCTTTGCCACGCCTCCGGTCGGCATGTTCGGATAGTTGGTCCACATCAGCTTCACGTGGCTGAGGTCCATCTTCTCCAGCGCCTCGAAGTCTGGCTGCCATTCATTGTCCTCGCGCAGGTCGTAATAGGTAATCTTGGTGCCGAGAATCTTGTTGATGGCAGTATAGGTAGGATAGCCCGGGTTAGGGATGAGCACCTCGTCGCCAGGGTTGCAGAAGGCGAGCGTAACGTGCAGGATACCCTCCTTGCTACCAATGAGGGGCTGGATTTCCGTAGCCCAGTCAAGATCCACGTCATACCATCTCTTGTAATAACCAGCCATCGCCTTGCGCAACTCCGGGATGCCCACCGTAGGCTGATATCCGTGTGCAGCAGGGTTATGGGCTACCTCGCAGAGCGTATCGATGGTCTGCTTAGAAGGCGGCATGTCTGGACTTCCGATGGCGAGGCTGATGATGTCCTGTCCCTCGGCATTAAGCTTAGCCACTTCCTTCAGCTTACGGCTGAAGTAGTATTCCTGTATTTCTGTTACTCTATTGGCTGGTTGTATCATTTTTATTCTCTTTTATTTTGAAATGTTACTATTCTTTTTCCTCATATTCTCCCAGCACCGTGAGTTTCTTCACGAGTGGTGTGATGGCATCGATGCTCTGGCGATAGCGGGTCAGATTATCGAAGGTGAGATCCACGTAGAAGAGATATTCCCATTCATGACCGATGCTTGGCAGCGACTGGATCTTGGTGAGATTGATGTCGTAGAAGCTCAGGATGGTGAGAACCTTGGAGAGCGAACCCTTGTCGTGTGAAAGGCTGAAGACGATGCTCGCCTTGTTGGCCTTTTCGATAGGTCGGAGAAGAGCGGCCTTCTGCGGATTGCAGACCACGAGGAATCGGGTGTAGTTGTGCGGATTGTCGTGGATTCCCTCCTGCAGCACCTTCATGCCATACATCCTGGCGGCGTAGGCAGAACAGATGGCTGCCCATCCGTGCACCTGATGCTGGGCGATGAATGCGGCAGAACCTGCGGTATCCTCAGCCTCCACCGCCTTGAGATCAGGATGGTTGGCGAGGAACTTGCCACACTGCATCAGCGCTACAGGATGAGAGTGAACCTCTTGCAGGGTACTCCAGTCGTCGGAAGGCAGGCAGCAGATGCTGTGCTCGATGTGGAGCTTGTGCTCACCCACCACGGTGGTTCCGCTCTCCCGGAGCAGCTCGTAGTTGTGGAGCAGACTGCCGGCGATGGTATTCTCGATGGCGCAGATGCCGATGATGGTAGGATCTCGCTTGATGTTCTCAAACACCTCCTCGAAGGTAGCGCAACAGATTAACTCTATCTGCTCGCCCTGGAAATACTCGTGGGCGGTAATGTCGTGGAAGGATCCCAACTCTCCTTGTATTGCAATTCTCTTCATTGTTTCACTCTCTTTTTTACATTATCTCCTTTTTTAGGAAAACGGATTTTTCGGAAAATGATTTTGAAAACAGATTATTTCGAAAACGTTTATGGAAAACGGATTCGAGTTTTACGAAAAACGGTCCTGCTCACAATAGAGCGGGACCGTTTCGATGATTTCAAGAATCTTATATCCTAAGTTGAAATATATACGCAACTTCCCGCTTTACAATTGCTTGCAAAGTAAAAGTAATAGCTAAAAAAGTAAGCGTTCAACTTTTCCATTTTCTTATTCTTTTATTTATTATTCACTTATTGCTTCGAGCATCAACCGATGAAAGTCTCAACTCGTTTGCAAAAGTAATACTTTTCTTTGATACCACCAAACAAATTGTCAGTTTTTTCTTTATTTTCCTTATATTTTCTGCTTTTCAGCAGATTTTCAGCAGATTTTTATCAGAAAAGCCCTAAACTGGCAGATTTTTATCAGCATTCGTATCATTTCGAAAGAACATTTACCGGCATGTTCAGACAATTAGCGGCAATGTTCTCTTCCTTCAGCCTTAAACTCTCCAGTAAGTTCCTCTATCTTCTCGGGATTCAGCTGCAGGTATCTCTGCATATCCTTTCCGGCTCCCTCCTTATCGCCCATCTGCATCAGCAGATTGCCTCGTCTCAGCAGGTTCTTGCTCAGCGCAGCCTTGTTCTCAGCATCCTCGCTGCAAGCTTCCGCCCGCTTCTCCTGCTCCGCTATCTGCTGCGTAAGAGATGCTACGAGCAGAACGGGATTCATATCATTCAAATCCATCATACCTATTCTATTTTAGTTACGCATGTAAGCCCACACGCCCTGAAAGGGCAGAAGCTCCTAGCCCAGGGCATCGCCCTGGGTAAGATAGCAGCCGGCAATACGCCCTGTAAGGGCAAAAGCTTTGTATATTGCCCAGTATTTTAAAGCTTCTGCCCTTACAGGGCGACAAGCTTGTGTCCGTAATTACCCAGGGCGATGCCCTGGGCTAGGAGCTTTTGGGCCTTCAGCCCGTTCTTGAACCACATGCGATAGTTCAGTCTGTTATATATAATAATGTGTAATTTATCTGTTGGCGACCAGCATTTACTTGATGGCACCGATAATTTCTGTCACCGACTTGCAGCCGTGAGCATCAAGCCACTCGTTCATACCATCCTTCACCTTCTTGGTTACGGCAGGATCGATGAAGTTGGCAGTACCGATTTCGATGGCAGTAGCACCGCACATCATAAACTCGATGGCATCCTTGACATTCTGGATACCGCCCAGTCCTACTACCGGAATCTTCACGGCATGGGCCACATCGTAAACCATGCGCAATGCCACCGGCTTGACACAAGGACCGCTCAAGCCGCCTGTACGGATGCTCAGCAGCGGCTGGCGTTTCTCTATATCCACCGCCATACCCATCAATGTGTTGATGAGCGAAACAGAGTCGGCACCCTCAGCCTCTACCGCACGGGCGATGTCGGCAATGCTGGTTACGTTAGGCGAAAGCTTCACGATCAAGGTCTTGTCATACACCTTGCGCACCGCCTTCACCACGCTTGCAGCACCCTCGCAGGTAACGCCGAAAGCCATACCGCCATCCTTTACGTTAGGGCAGGAAATATTCAGCTCGATGGCAGGAATCTTATCCAGCTCATTCACGCGTGCAGCACACTCCGCATAGCTCTCAGGCGAGTGTCCGCTCACGTTTACAATCATATTGGTATCGATGTCCTTGATCTGAGGATAGATGTGCTCGCAGAAGTACTCCACACCTTTGTTCTGGAGGCCCACGCAGTTGAGCATTCCCTGTGGAGTTTCAGCCATGCGTGGATAGTCATTTCCCTCGCGTGGTTCCAGGGTAGTACCCTTTACGATGATACCTCCGATTTCCTCCAGCGGAACGAAATCAGCAAACTCCAATCCGTAGCCGAAAGTTCCCGATGCAGTCATCACTGGATTCTTCAGCTTCAAATCTTTTATATTTACACTTAAATCAGCCATAATCTTTCTTAATCAAATAATATTCTATTACAATTAGAACACAAATGCTTTTGCCCTTTCAGGGCGACTTGCCATTTGGTATATATTATACCCAGGGCGATGCCCTGGGCTAGGTGCTTCTGCCCTTTCAGGGCGAGTGGAGCCAATCAGATATACCCTAGGGAATGACTAGATATCCCAGGTGAGCTGCTTGATGTTGATGACCGGACCATCCTTGCAAACGCACTTATGTCCCTCGGTGGTCTTCTCTACGCAGCAGAGGCATGCACCTACGCCGCACGCCATCTTGTTCTCCAGGGAAACCTCACACTCCACACCAGCCTTCTTGGCAAAGCGAGCCACGCTCACCATCATCGGCTTCGGACCGCAGGTAGAGATCATGTCAAACTGCTCGTTCTCCAATACAGAGTGATTGGTTACGAAACCCACCTCGCCGGCAGAGCCATCCTCGGTAGTGATGCATACCTTTCCTATCTTGGCAAACTCATCCAGCTCCAGCAGGTCGGAAGCCTTGCGGGCACCCAGCAGGAAGGTTACATCTGCACCAAACTCCTTGATGAGTTTTCCGAAGTAGAGCAGAGGAGCCACACCTACACCACCCCCCACGAGGAGATACTTCTGGCTCTTCTCTGTAGGCATGGTGAAACCATTGCCCAGAGGCAGCATACAGTTGAGCGTATCGCCAGCCTGAAGCTTTCCGAGCTGGCGGGTTCCGTCGCCCACCATGGCAACGAGCAGCCAGAGCTGGTTGGTTTCTCTATCCACGAAATTGATGGAGATAGGACGGCGAAGCATGGTGGCAGGCGAATGATCTACCTTTACTTCTACGAATTGTCCAGGCAGGATTTCCGGCAAAGGCTTCTCGTCGGTAAGCTTAATCAATACATGCTTATCGCTGAGTGCTTCTACAGAAACCACCTTAAGGTCTAGAACATATTTTTTCATCTTATTGCTATTTTAATGCTTGTTATTAATGCTTGCTGTTAATGCACATTTGATGCTTGCTGTTAATGCACATTTGATGCTTGCTGTTAATGCACATTTAACGCTTGCTGTTATACCTATTTTATATATAGGCAGTGCAAAGGTACAACAAAATTCGAACTTCACAAAGAGAAAGAGCGATTTTTTCAGCTCCCCTCTTACTTTATTCCTTTTTTATTCCCGACAGCAGAGCAGCAATCTATTTCTTCGGGACGAAAGTCTCCCAGGTCTGATCATCGTAGAAGATGCGGATCTCGGTAATCTTACGCTGCGGTTTGTCCACATATTTAACCGCTGCATTGGCGATATTTTTAGGTGTCCTTTTTACACCGTGTGTTTGAGGATGGTCAAAGAGCGATGGAGAAGTAGGGGAGTCGGAACCCTCGCTGCCTCCGAAATCCAGGGTAGGCTCCACCACGCCGCCAGCGCCACCTATGCCCCCATGGCTTCCGCCCATGCCTGCTGCCGAAGCGCCTGTACCAGCCACACCTACAGCGTCTCCATACATATCGAGCGAATCCTCGTCCGCTCCGTTTCCACCTCTGGCGGAAGCCCCCGCCTGGGCACCTTCCACCTTATTAATATACATAGGAGGAGTACCATAAAGCAACCACTCAAGGTTCACCTGAGGCAACTTTTTCTTGATTGCATCCACGATGTCGAGCGATGGTTTTGTGCGATCATTGAAGATGCTGCTCAGGGTCGCTGTCGATTTTCCGATGAGCTGCGCGAAGTTCTGTTGGTTGAGGTGTTGGTCCTCCATGATCTGTCTGATTCTGTCTTTCATCACTATGTTTGAATTTGATTTTTTACGATGTTTTATTTCCGAACAGGCCCGTTTTTGGCCCATTTTTCTTAGATTTTACAAAGATAAAGCAAAAATTTGGTTTTACCAAACTTTTCGGGAAAAATTTTGTTTTTTAAACTTTAGGTTTGTATTTACAAATTTAAACTTCCAATCTTTGCTTTCTTAGTTTTATGGTTTAGATTTACAAACCTAACTTTATCAATCTAAAGCTTTTACAATGGTTTGCTTTATTTAAAACTATTAATTCACTGAGTTTCAAAGCCTTTATTCCCTATAAATAGGCATTTCAGCCGCATTTATGCATCTTTCTTGCACAAAATTCCAAATCATAACCATACATAAAATAACAGAAATCTATAAATCACTGGGTTTCAATATGTTTTCGTTTCAATAATTCGATTGTATATTTATACATTCATATTTCAAAACCGCCCGATTTACATTTATGTTTGTAAATTCACCCTCTTTTTTCTCAGATTTAGTTTTCTTTGATTTTGATTCATAAATATAAAGAACGATTTACAAAATACATATTTACATTACTAAACTACAGAAACATAAACCTTAATAAATGCAAACACTAAAAAAAGAGGGGTTGAGGATGGCAAATTTTTCCATTTTGAGCGTTTTCAAGCCCGTTGGTCGGGTTTTGCTCAAAAATGCGAGTATTGAAGGGGGTTATTTTCGTTAACTATCTGATATTCATTATAGTTAAATGCGATTTCAGCGAAAACTGAAAAATGACCATCTAGATGAAAAATCCATCCAAACAAGAGATTTCCCACGAGAAAAACAAAAAAAATAGCGCCCGTTTCCTCGATAACGAACGCTATTTTCACCACTTTCAGGAAGCTAAACGCCCTCCCCGATTCCAGATCATTTCATTTCTCCGACAAGACGAAGGAGGAGTAAAAATTGGCCTCTCTCCCACCCTCGCCCATCGACGGATTTTTGGAGCCGAAAAGCAGCCTAATGGAGGATGAAGAAGATGAGTTCTCTCATCAATTCGCCTGCCGAAGTAAACGGATTATCGATGCCTTTGCTCTTCGCATCTACCTCTTTCAGCTTCTCGATTATCTGCATCACTTTCACTCCAGAATAGTTTCTCATTCCCATCGTATAATCGCGCACCGCCCAGGTTCCGCGCAAATCCAGGAATTTTGCAAGCTCATTTTCGTTCTGCTTATTCGGAGCATAATAGGCTATCATCAGATTCTGGAAATAACTGAAGAGCAACGGGAGGAGCGCATAGAGCGAACCCGACTTGGGGTTGCTGTCAAAATAGTTTATTATCTGATTTGCCTTGAAAACATCACGCTGGATGATGGCGCTGCGAAGTTCGAAAGCATTGAAGTCCTTGCTCACTCCTATTTCACGTTCCACCACATCCGGAGTCACCCGTCGGTCGGAATCAGGAAGAGAGATGAGCAGCTTGTCGAGTTCGGAAGTGAGGCGATGAAGATCGGCTCCGATATGATCTGCCACCATCTGCACCGCCTTCGGTTCGATGGTTGCCTTGCGAGCCTTGAGATAGGTTTCGATGAAACCCGGAAGCTGACGGTCGTAGAGCTTCTTGCTCTCGAACACCACTCCCACCTGTTCGGCTCTCGGGATGAACTTCTTTCTGCGGTCGATACTGCCGTTTTTGTTACAGATGACGAGAATGGTGGATTTCACCGGTTTCTCGAGATACTTTTCCAGGGCATCCAGACTTTTCAGATTCTGTGCTTCTTTTACAATCACCACCCTGAATTCCGCCATCATCGGATATCCCTTACACTGATCCACCACCTGCACCGCCGTGGTATCCGCCCCGAAAAGCACGGTCTGGTTGAAGTCCCGCTCTTCCGGCTGGAGCACGTTTTCGGCGATATAATCGCAGATCTTGTCTATATAGAAAGGTTCGTCGCCCATCAGAACATACACGGGCGCAAACTTCCGAGCCTTGAGATCTTTCATGATCGACTCGTAACTTATTGCATTTTTCTTTTCTGCCATTGATTTATTTTTTGTATCTTTGCACTGTGATTCCAGCCTGCCATTCATCTGTCTGCACAGAGAACCCAGCCTGCAATCCATTTGCAAAGGTACAAAAATAAATCGAACTATATATATAATAAGGTATAAAAAATGATTCGCTTGAACTTACCAACCTTCGAAATGAAGGTTTCGGGCACCAGACAGCAGCCCAAGATACTGGATGTGCTGCGCAGAAAATACGTAGCCATCACGCCCGAAGAATGGGTGCGCCAGCACTTCGTACACTATCTCATCGAGCACAAGGGCTACCCTGCCTCGCTGCTCGCCAACGAGATCCAGCTGAAATGCGGCGACAAGGTGCTGCGTGCCGACAGCGTGCTCTACAGCCGCGAACTCCGCCCCAGGATGATTATCGAATACAAGGCGCCGCATATCCCCATCACGCAGAAGGTGTTCGATCAGATTTCGGTATATAATCTCCTGCTCCACGTAGATTACCTGGTGGTGAGCAACGGGCTGGAGCACTATATCTGCCGGATGGATTACGACGATAAAAAATATTTATTCCTCGAAGAGATTCCCGATTATTCTGATTTATTGACAATGTAGAATTATCAGCCGAAAAGGCAGCCATCCGGCTTCTTTCCCATCACTGCATCATCACCCCCAAAACGCCCATTTATCCCCCTCCAAAATTTGCGTATTTCCAGCCAATCGTACAGATGCTCAGAAATACGCAAATTTTGAAGGGCTTTTTCAGCCGCAAATTCCGTTATTTTTTAATAAAAATCGGCGCAACATTTTGCATTCTACCTATTTATTATTACCTTTGCAGCAATTTAAATATAGAAAAGGTAATGGCAAAAGAAAATATAAAGATAGCCGTAGCCGGAACAGGCTATGTAGGATTGAGCATCGCCACGCTGCTGAGCCAGCATCACGAGGTGGTGGCAGTGGATGTGATTCCCGAAAAGGTGGAACTCATCAACCACCGCCGCTCGCCTATCCAGGACGAATACATCGAGAAATACCTGGCGGAGAAGAAGCTCAACCTCAAGGCTACCACCGATGCAGCCGAAGCCTACAGGGACGCTGACTTCGTGGTAATCGCCACGCCAACCAACTACGACCCCGTGAAGAACTACTTCGACACATCGCATGTAGAAGAGGTCATCCAGCTGGTCAAGGAGGTGAACCCCGATGCCATCATGGTCATCAAGAGCACCATTCCAGTGGGCTACACCGAGAACATACGCCAGAAGATGGGCAGCGAGAACATCATCTTCGCCCCCGAATTCCTGCGCGAGAGCAAGGCGCTCTACGACAATCTCTACCCTAGCCGCATCATCGTGGGCAGACCGGCAGGAGATGATCGGCTAGACCAGGCGGCGCATCTCTTCGCAGAACTCCTGCAGGAGGGAGCCATCAAGGAGAACATCGACACTCTCTTCATGGGACTCACAGAGGCAGAGGCGGTGAAACTCTTCGCCAACACCTACCTGGCACTCCGGGTAAGCTACTTCAACGAGCTGGATACCTATGCCGAGATGAAGGGACTCGACACCCAGGCCATCATATCGGGTGTGGGACTTGATCCTCGCATCGGTACCTTCTACAATAATCCATCGTTCGGATATGGCGGCTACTGTCTGCCGAAGGATACCAAGCAGCTGCTGGCAAACTATGCCGACGTGCCCGAGAATCTGATCCAGGCCATCGTAGAGAGCAACCGCACCCGCAAGGATTTCATCGCCGACCGGGTACTCCACATGGCAGGCTACTACGATTACGCCAACCAGAACAACTACCGCGAGGAGGAAGAGAAGCCTTGCACCATCGGCGTGTATCGTCTCACGATGAAGAGCAACAGCGACAATTTCCGCCAGAGCAGCATCCAGGGCGTGATGAAGCGCATCAAGGCGAAGGGCGCCCAGGTTATCATCTATGAGCCTACGCTGAAGAGCGGAACCACCTTCTTCGGCAGCCGAGTGGTAAACGACCTGGAGGATTTCAAGAAGCAGAGTCAGGCGATTATCGCCAACAGATACGATAAATGCCTCGATGATGTGAAGGAAAAGGTCTATACCCGGGATATCTTCCGAAGAGACTAACGCCCTGAAAGGGCAAAAGCTTTAAGAATATCGCAAATAACAATTAAAAAAAAGATAAAAATGGCAAAGTTAGTAATCAATTCCTATGAGGATTTTGCATCTCACCTCGGTGAGAAATTAGGTGAATCAGACTGGTTGCAGATCGACCAGGACCGTATCAACAAGTTTGCAGACGCAACCCTCGATCCACAGTGGATTCACGTAGATGTAGAGCGTGCCAAGGTAGAAAGCCCTTACCACAGCACCATCGCTCACGGCTACCTCACCCTCTCTGTACTGCCTTATCTCTGGCAGCAGATCATCGAGGTAAACAACATCAAGATGCTCGTAAACTATGGTATGGATGAGATGCGTTTCGGTCAGCCGGTCATCACCGGTTCACGTGTTCGCCTCGTGGCAACACTCCATGAGATTCAGAATCTCCGTGGTATCTGCAAGACCAGCATCAAGTTTACCATCGAGATAGAAGGCCAGCGCAAGCCAGCTCTTTCTGGTATAGCCCAGTTCCTCTACTATTTCGAGAACTAAAAAAAAAGTTTTACCTCTATAATCAGCACTTGCCCCCTTCCGAAGCTGCATGGGTCTTTTCCTCTTGCCCGGCAGCAGAAGTCGGGGGCTTTTTAACTTGATTATCATTCTGAAAAAATAGGATATATGGCAGCAGGAAAATGGATAGGAGGTTTTCTGGGATTCATCACCGCAGGACCTCTTGGCGCCCTTGCAGGATTCGCCCTCGGCTCGCTCTTCGACCACGGGCTAGACGAGGTTAACAAGCCTGGCAGCGAGGGATATAACAACAGAGAATACTCCAATGCCTACGAAGCTTACAGCGGATATGGCAGCGGAGGATATGGAAACGGAAGTTACGGCGGCTACGGCCAGCAGCACGCCTACGAGGGAGAGCGAAATAGTTTTATGTTTTCGCTCCTGGTTCTCGCCTCTTACATCATCAATGTAGATGGCAAGATCATGCATTCTGAGATGGAACTGGTGCGCCGGTTCCTACTCCAGAACTTCGGAATGACGGCGAAGCAGCAGGGCGAGGAAATCCTCCTCAAGCTCTTCGAGCAGCAGAAGCGCATGGGCATGCAGCAGTATCGCACGGTGATACAGGACAGCTGTCATCAGATACGTGCCAACATGATGTACGAGCAGCGCCTGCAGTTGCTCAACTTCCTCGTAATGATAGCCCAGGCAGACAATGTGGTTTCTCCAGAGGAGATTCAGGCGCTGAAGGAAGTAGCCCTCCACATGGGTCTGGAAGCATCAGATGTAGATCAGATGCTGGGCATGCATGGCAGCGGCTCATCAGCCACATCAGCCACTTCATTGGAAGATGCCTACCGCATCCTCGGCGTCTCTCCTGATGCTTCCAACGACGAAGTGAAGGCAGCCTATCGCAAGATGGCGCTCAAACACCACCCCGATAAGGTAGCCGCTCTGGGCGAGGATGTTCGCCGTGCCGCCGAGAAGAAGTTCCAGGAAATCAATGATGCCAAGGATAAAATCTACAAGGCTAGAGGCATCTAGGAAAAGGATTTCAGCAAGGACTTTTAGACCACAAAGCGTGACAGTGACAGTTACAGTTTCATTTTCCGCTTGTTACCTATGGTGTAAAAGAGGTAAAGAAGAATTTTATATTTATATATATATAAATATAACTCTATCTGTTAGTCTTTTTTTTTTTTTTTTTA
>UQWP01000030.1 GCA_900544825.1 uncultured Prevotella sp.
AGAGCGGCTATCTGACCATCAAGAAATATGAACCGATGTTTCAGGAATATACGCTGGGCATCCCAAACAAGGAGGTACGCGACGGACTGCTCAACTCATTGATTCCCCATTATGTGAATCCTCGCCGTTCTGATAACAATGCCTTCCTTTTGGGGTTCTGCAAGGCGGTTTACCGGAATGATATCGAGGCGGCACTGGAACACATGCGCACCTATATGGCTACGATACCATACGATCTGGAGAATCACAGCGAGAAGCATTATCAGACTATCTTCTATCTGATGTTCAGTTTCCTCAACATCTATATCCGCACAGAGGTGAAGAGCGCCATAGGCAGGGCTGATGCTGTAATGCACATGCCAGATACGATATACGTCTTCGAACTGAAGGTAGATAAGAGTGCAGAAGAAGCTTTGGCTCAGATAGACGAGAAAGGCTACATGTTGCCTTATCATTCTGAAGGTAAGCGACTGGTTAAAATCGGTATCAGCTTCGACAGTACCCAGAGAACTATCAGAGATTGGAAAATCAAGGAAGAATAAAGAGTGCGTACCACATTACTACTGTCGCCGAGGAGGGCTGAAGCTGAACTTTAGCGTTTCACTCTTTTTATAAGCAGCGCATGCTAAAGAATATAAAGAAATATGTATCAATGGGTTATATAGGATTTAAAAGATCCATAAAACGCTATTCTTACCCTATTTTCAGTGTTCAGAGTTCAGTATTCAGCCTGATGTTCAGCCTCACTCTTATTTAGAGAACGTTGCAAACAACAGCAAGCCTCAGCAGAATACCGCCCCCGACCTGCCCTTCTAGGGGTGGGTAGGGTAAGTCTGGCGTAAACAAGATAGTTACGATAGCTAAGTATCATGGTTACGATGGCTAAGTATCATGGTTACGATAGCTAAGTATCATACTTATGAATGGCATCCTTGTGGGAAAAATTATGAGATGGATAGTATTTTCTTCCATTTGGGAGAACCCTGATATTTATCAGTGATAATCGATGAGTATCGTGGAGCAACATTGAGCATCGGTGAGTTGGGAATGAGAAATGTTGTATTTTTGCATTGTGATTCAGAAAGAGTCTCTCACAGATTTGCACAGATACTCTCGTTGCAAGCAACGGTCTTATACACATCAACTCTCACTGTAAAGAAAACATGCATGAGTTGGGCTTCAACTTTTTGTACCCGATGCTGCTCGCCATCACGGTTTATGCTGGCAGCACAGAGTTCCTGCTGGGCAATATGCTGCAGGACAGTTTCCATTCCCTGCAAGCCTTTCTGATGGTGCTGATGGTGAATGCACGGGAAAATGATGTGGTCGATAGTAGCAGGCACCCTCTGCTATATGTTGCTCATCAGAATCTGATTACACACATTTCTCCATCAACACAAAGGTGATGAAACCCAGGAGAAGGGCGTAGGTGGCTTGCTTCTGAAAGCCATGGGATACTATACATGATAGAAGATAAAAAAAGCATGGACAACCTCACGGCTATCCATGCCCATCTATTTCGTATCTGATCTATTCTATGATAATTGTGTTTTGTTATGGTGAAATTGGTTCACATCAATTTCATATCATCGCTTCTATTTCAACTTTTTATAGCCGTAAGAAGCATTATTGCCCAACTGCTCTTCAATGCGGATAAGCTGGTTGTACTTAGCCATACGGTCGGTACGGCTCATAGAACCCGTCTTAATCTGACCAGAGTTAGTAGCCACGGCAATATCGGCAATCGTAGTATCCTCGGTTTCACCAGAACGATGGGAAGTAACGGTGGTGTAACCATGGCGATGAGCCATCTCGATAGCATCCAGAGTCTCGGTAAGAGAACCAATCTGATTTACCTTGATGAGGATAGAGTTGGCTGCACCCATCTTGATACCCTTCTCCAGGAACTTCACGTTGGTAACAAAGAGGTCGTCACCCACCAACTGGCAACGGTCGCCGATGGCAGCTGTCAACTTCACCCAGTTGTCCCAATCGTTCTCATCAAGACCATCCTCGATAGAATCAATAGGATATTTGGTAATCAGTTCTTCCAGGAACTTGATCTGCTCGGCAGCAGTCAGTTTCTTGCCATTAGGATCTTTCTTCTTGCCATCCTTCAACTGGCGGTAATCGTAGAACCACTCACCATTCTCCTGAACGGCGAACTCGCTGGCAGCACAGTCCATGGCAATCTTCACATCCTTTCCTGGCTCATAACCGGCATCCTTGATAGCCTGGCAGATGCTGTCGAGCGCATCCTCGATACCATCGAGTGCAGGAGCAAAACCGCCCTCATCACCTACGGCAGTAGAAAGACCGCGGCTCTTCAAGAGCTTAGCCAAGGCATGGAACACCTCAGCACCCATACGGATAGCCTCCTTCTCGGAAGGAGCACCCACAGGACGAATCATGAACTCCTGGAAGGCGATAGGAGCATCAGAATGAGCACCACCATTGATGATGTTCATCATAGGAACAGGAAGGGTGTAAGTATTGCAACCGCCGATGTAGCGATACAATGGGATATGGAGATACTCAGCGGCAGCATGAGCCACAGCCAGAGATACGCCAAGGATGGCATTGGCACCCAGGTTTGACTTGGTCTTGGTGCCGTCGAGCTCCAACATCTTATAATCGATGGCACGCTGCTCCAAGGCAGAGAAGCCAACCAAAGCAGGAGCAATCACCTGATTCACGTTCTCTACAGCCTTCAAGACGCCCTTGCCGCCATAGCGGTTCTTGTCGCCATCACGAAGTTCCAGCGCCTCGTCCTCGCCAGTAGATGCACCAGATGGAACCGACGCACGACCAATGATACCTGACTTCAAAGAAACTTCAACCTCTACAGTAGGGTTGCCACGAGAATCCAAGATTTCTCTTGCATGAACATTTTCAATAATCATAATACAATAATACCTTTAATTACATAAAACATTTCTTATTTCGGATGCAAATTTAGCTATTATCTGATAAAACACCAAATTTCGGGCATCATCAAAACTAGGTATTTGCCAGAAAATACCTACTTATAAGTATGCAGAAAATCACCATTTATCACTTCCCCATCATTTTCCCGATGATTTCCTCGAAATCTTCCTTCTGCATGGCGCCCATCTGTATAGTAGGATTACCTTTCATCGGGATGAAAAGGAAGGTAGGGATGCTGCGGATGCCGAAGACGGCAGCCAGTTCTGACTCCTGATCAATATCTACCTTGTAGAAATCTACCTTGCCGGCATATTTCTGTGCAAGAGATTCTACCACGGGAGCCATCATCTTGCAAGGACCACACCAAGTGGTATAGAAATCGATGACGGCAGGACGGGAGCCTGCAAACACCCACTCTTCCGGATGAGACTCGTAATCCATAATCTTCTTCCTGAATTCGGAAGCGGTAAGGGAATGTACCTTTCCGTCAGAGGCAGACTGCTTACTCTTTTCCGAAGCAGCATTACCTGTGGTTTCAGACAACTTTGTATCTTTACTATCTGATGCGAAACGAGAAGGCAGCCCCTTTGAGCTGCCTTCCTGTTTCTTGTTATTGTGAGAACATCCCATAACGGCTAGAGCCATCATGGCATATAAACAAACCTTTTTCTTCATCTAATCTTTCTTTAAAATTAATAAGCCAAATCGATTGAAACAGGATATACTCGACATGGGTCGAAGTATTCCGCACAACTGTTCACCATTGCCTGCAAATCAGCCTTGACAATGCCTTGGAATACCTGCTTGCCGTTTACCGTGATGGTTACAGGCTCATTGAGGTTGACCAACTGGTCATTGAGATAAACTCTCAACTTACCACCAGTGGCAGGAGAATAGCTGCGGTTGAACTTCAGGTCGATGCCCCACTGCTTATCCTTCAAGATAGTGGTATAATCCACATTGCTCACCTTGATGGAAACCACGTTCTTGTCGATATCCATCTCGTAGTAGGTTCTAGACTCTGATGGGCGAGCCAGTACCTGCAGATTGTAGAAACCGGAACGGTGTCTGCCATCCATCTCGAAATCCTCCCAGAGCACAGTCTTAGGATATGGATTGCGCACAAACTGCTTGAGCCAAGGAGTAGTCAGACCATAGGTGATATGATGCTGCATACCCGGCAGAAGCTGGATGCGATGACGGAAGATTGGAGTCTTATCCACTGACAACGGGCGAGCCAACTGTGCAGAATCGAAAGCCACCTGGGTGTACCAGGTCAGGTCGTTGCGATAGAAACCGGTATCATCAGCACCGGTGAGGAAAGAGAAACCGATATTGGCACAGTTTTCCACAGGCGCATTTTTCAAAGGTTCACCACCAGCCATCGGACCCGCTGCAGCCCAATAGTCGGCATAGAAGGAAGCGAGACGCTGGCTGCCATATCCACCTTCGCTGATACCGAATACATAGAGACGGTTGGCATCCACCTCACCCTTTACCAGGTTCTGGCGAATCAGCTTCTCGAAAGCATACTGCTTGGAGAGATGCCACCAGCGATAATATTCACCCTCGTTAGGAATCTGAGGAATGAAATAGATGGAAGGAGAATCCTGGAAGCTCAGACCGAGCTTGATACCATTCGACCACTCATGGTCCTTAGGTCCCGATCCGTGAACATACAGGAAGAGTGGGAACTTACCATCGGCAGCCACTCCCTTCTTACCATAATAATAAGGCATCACCGCATTGGGCTCCAGGCACTGAGGCAGATTCCAGGAACTGTTTTTTGCCAATGCCAGATCTTCCGGTTCTATGAGCTTTTCTTCCTTCAGGTTCTTGTTGGCATCACACCAGGCTGTCCATACCATCTTCTGGTAGCTGGCAATATCCTTGCCGTCGATAGCAGCCTGGAGCTTGGTGTCGAGAGGTGTGTTTTTAGAGAATTCTGCCTTACCGTCTTTCTCCAATGCTTTCTGCTGCGCTTTGAGCGACTGCAGGAAGTAAGCATTCACCTTTTTCTGCAATCCCTGTGACTGCGCCATTGTCTGGGTTGAGTAGCTTAGTGAGGCAAGCGCCATCACCATGTAAATCATTTTTTTCATTTCGTACTATATATTTATTTAATTACTAGTCTTTCAAAGAATAGGTAACCGTAGTCACGACCCTCACCTTTTTAATATAAGGAGTATTGGAATCTCTATCCTCTATCGAGAACTGACCCTGGTCAGCGTTCATAATCTTATCAATCTTGCTCTTACTGTTTTCGGCAAACTGAGCAGCAGTCTTCTCGGCATTTTCAATCGCCTCCTGCATCATCTTCGGTTTCATCTCGCGGAAAGCCACATACTCGTACTTCACCGGATTCTCGTAACCACCATCCACGATGGCCACACCTTTCTGAAGCAGGTCACCCTGCCGGGCGATGATACCACGAACCACCTTCACATTCCGGGAAGTCACGGTGATGATCGACGTGATGTTGTAACGGTAAGGCTGACGGTTTTCGCCATATCGCTCAGCATTGAGGTCGATGACCACAGGAGCATTGACATTGATTTCATTTGCCTTCACACCATTTGCCAGCAGGAACTGACGGATGGTGCTGGTGGTAGCGTTGATTTTCTTATAGAGTTGTGGCAAATCGTTGCCAATCTCCTTAGAAACGATAGGCCATGTCACCTTATCAGCCTCAACTTCCTTTTCTGCCAATCCTTTCACCACCACTTTGCGGTCTTTGGCAATCACACTTTCAAGTCCAGACTTGACACAAAATCCAAGCACGATAATGCCTATGGCTAAGATCACTGCTTGCTTGATACCTGTATTGACATTCATAATAAGTCCTCCATTTATTAAGTTTAAAACGCTTACGAGGGCAAAGATAAGCAAAAAGATGATAGCAGCCATCTTTTTTAATCTTTTTTATGTTCTAATCTCAACCAGACAAGAAAGATATGTTAAATCTTCTATACAAACGATACAACCTATTGATTTTTTCACTATCTTTATCCCGTTAAAATGATGTATAACCTTTAAAAACATAACATCATGAAGATTGGTATTCCAAAAGAAATCAAGAATAATGAGAATCGTGTGGGAATGACTCCTGCTGGTGTAGCTGAATTCATTCGACATGGACACGAAGTGATAGTACAGCATACCGCTGGCGAAAACAGTGGTTTTGCAGATGAAGAGTATGTGAAGGTAGGAGCCAGCATCCTGCCCGACATCCAGAGTGTGTATCGAGAGGCTGAGATGATTATCAAGGTGAAGGAACCTATCGCCGAGGAATATCCACTCATCCATCAGGACCAGCTTGTTTTTACTTACTTCCATTTTGCCTGCGACAGAGAGCTCACCGATGCCATGATCAAGAGCGGTGCTGTCTGCCTGGCTTACGAGACGGTAGAAACCGACAACCATCATCTGCCACTGCTCATTCCGATGAGTGAGGTAGCAGGAAGAATGGCGATTATAAATGGTGCCTACTATCTGCAGAAGACCAAGGGCGGCAAGGGTAAGCTGATCAGCGGTGTACCGGGCGTGAACCGTGCCAAGGTTCTGGTTCTAGGCGGAGGAACCGTGGGAGAAGCGGCGGCAAGAATGGCAACAGGATTAGGCGCTGATGTGTGGATTACCGATATCAGCCTGCCTCGTCTTCGTCAGTTGGAAATGGAATTGCCGATCAATGCGCACACCCTCTACTCCAACGAGCACAATATCCGAAAGGAATTGCCAGATGTTGACATCGTAGTGGGCAGTGTACTCGTTCCGGGCGACAAGGCTCCACACCTGATTACCAGGGATATGCTGAAGCTGATGGAACCAGGCACCGTATTGGTGGATGTGGCTATCGACCAGGGAGGATGCTTCGAGACCTCTCATCCAACCACCCATTCCGATCCGACATTCATGGTAGATGGCATCGTGCATTATGCCGTAGCCAACATTCCGGGAGCCGTGCCTCATACCTCTACCATCGCCCTGACCAATGCCACCCTGAAGTATGCCCTCGCTCTTGCCGACAAGGGATGGCGAAAGGCGTGCAAGGAAGACAAGGCTTTGTATCGGGGATTGAACATCGTGAATGGCAAGGTAGTATTCAAGGCGGTTGCCGATGTCTTCGGATTGGAATACGAAGAGATGGTATTATAGGAGATCGCATTATAAATTCATGAAACATATTAATAACAAATGGATTACAACATGATTGGGACCGCATGGTCGTTACTGCCTCCTATCGTCGCCATCGCTCTGGCGTTGAAGACGAAGGAGGTCTATTCTTCTCTTTTTATCGGTATCATTCTGGGTGCCGTTCAATATTGCATTTCGATGGGAACAGGTTTCGACGGATTCCTCGTTCACCTGACCAACCACACTGTAGGCGAAGGCGATGATGCCAAGGCATACGGTTTGATACATTGCCTTTCCGACCCTTGGAACGTAGGCATTCTGGTATTCCTGGTGGTTTTGGGCAGCATCGTTTCACTGATGAACAAGGCGGGTGGTTCTGCGGCTTTCGGTCGCTGGGCTTCCAAGCACGTGAAGTCGAAGATTGGTGTGCAGGTAGCCACCATTCTGCTCGGTATTCTGATATTCATCGATGATTACTTCAACTGCCTTACCGTAGGTTCGGTGATGCGCCCTATCGCAGTGCGCAATGGCGTGACCAAGGAGAAACTGGCTTATCTCATCGACTCCACCGCAGCTCCGGTCTGCATCATCTCCCCTATCTCCAGTTGGGCAGCAGCAGTATCGGGCTTCGTATCGGGAGGCGAGAACGGACTGGCACTTTTCTGCAAGGCAATACCCTACAATTTCTACGCCTTCTTCACCATCCTCTTTATGTTTGGCATCGTGATCTTGGGCTTCGACTTCAAGGCGATGAGCAAGTATGATGCAAGACTGAAGGAATGGTATGAGCGCACCAACGGCGGAAAGCTCGACGAGGTGAGCGATACCAAGCTGCAGATTGTGGAGCATGGTGTGGGAGCAAAGCAGGAAGAATCATCCAAGAGCAAAGGATCTGTGAGCGATCTTGTGATTCCAATCATTATGTTGATTATCTTCTGTATGGCAGGTATGGTTTATTCGGGAGGTTTCTTCGATGCCAGCAATGCCAACTATATGAACTTCGTTGACTCCTTTGCAGGCAGCAATGCCTCTATAGGTCTGGTGATTGGTTCATTGGCAGCCCTGATTCTGACCATTCTGATGTTTACGGTTCGCAAGACCTTGCCATTCGATGAAGCGATGAGTAGTCTGATCAAGGGATTCGAGGCGATGGTACCAGCCATTCTGATTCTTACCCTGGCATGGACCCTGAAGAGCATGACCGACTCGCTGGGAGCAGCAGAATATGTATCTACCGTAGTAGCAAGCAGTGCTTCTGAACTCCAGATGCTCCTGCCAGCCATCATCTTCCTGGTTGCAGCCTTCCTGGCATTTGCCACAGGTACATCCTGGGGAACCTTCGGTATCCTGATACCTATCTGTATCGCCGTCTTCCCAGCTGCCGACCCATTGCGTATCATCTCTATCTCTGCCTGTATGGCTGGTGCTGTCTGTGGCGACCACATCTCACCTATCAGCGATACCACCATCATGGCGAGTGCCGGAGCCGAGTGCAAGCATGTGCACCATGTTTCATCACAGTTGCCATACGCGCTGACTGTAGCTGCCGTCAGCTTCCTGACATTCATCGTGGCAGGTTTCACCCATACACTGGGAATGGTAACAAGTGCCATCATTTCATGGATATTCGGTATAGCGATGCTTGGTTTTGCTTTATTTTATTTAAATAATAGGTCGAAAGTAAAATAATCTTTAATTTCCTTGCATAATTAGATTTTTTTCAATATCTTTGTGGAAGAATTAATTTAAAGAACATATTAATAACGTAATACAGAATACATTATGAAGGAATTAAAAGGAACAAAGACAGAGAAGAACCTCCAGGAGGCATTCGCTGGTGAGTCACAGGCTCGTAACAAATATACCTATTTTGCAAGTAAGGCTAAGAAGGACGGTTATGTTCAGATAGCTAACATCTTTGAGGAGACAGCTGCCAACGAGAAGGAGCACGCTAAGTTGTGGTTCAAGTACCTGGAGGGCGGTGCTATCCAGGATACAGAGAAGAACCTGGAGGCTGCTGCCAATGGTGAGCACGATGAGTGGACCGATATGTATCCACGCATGGCTAAGGAAGCTCGCGAGGAAGGCTTCGAGGAGATTGCAATCAAGTTTGAAATGGTGGCTGAAATCGAGAAGCACCACGAGGAGCGTTATCGCAAACTCTTGAAGAACGTGCAGGACAAGCTCGTCTTCTCTCGCGACGGCGACTGCATCTGGCAGTGCTCTAACTGCGGTCATATCGTAGTAGGCAAGCAGGCTCCAGAGGTTTGCCCAGTCTGCAACCACCCACAGAGCTACTTCCAGATTGAGGCTCAGAACTACTAAGATTCTATTAATGGAAATTGAACGATAGGATAGGATTATAACATAGAACCTATCATATAGGAGACTTCCTATAGAACCAGATAAAAATCCCCTGATGCAATGAGATATGCATCAGGGGATTTTCTATTACCACTGGTTGATATCAGCTTTTGCCTCTATCTTTTTCTCGATGTTATCAGGAAGTTTGGAGAAGAAGTCGTAGCCGGTGATACGCTCCACCTCATCTACCGAGTTGACGAAGTCTTTTTTCTGCAAGCCGGTAGCTCCCTGGTTGCGACAGATAAAGCCGATGGCTTGCGGATTCTTGCCGGTGCGGAGGATAACCTTGAAGAAAGCATCAGGCACCACCACCTTGTTCTTACCCAGTTTGCGATGCTGCTTATTCAGGAATATCGGACCGCAGGCGATATAGACCTTACCATATTTCTTAGCCCAGGTACGGCATTGCTGTTCTATGCTATTCCAGATTCCCGCATTCAGAGCATGGGTCTGAGGACACATATTGGTCATCAGGAAGCACTCGTCCATAGCCTTCTGGTTCCACTTGTTATCACCAGCCGGACAGAGATGACCTCTATCATAACCGCTGTTGTAGTAATCAGCCTTCGTTCCCTTAGGTGATGGCATATTCATATCATCCTCAAAGTCGCCACGCTTCAACTTACCCGAAGCATGAGCACGGCTCAAGGTCCATGCCACCCAGTTAGGCTGACGGGTATCGTGATTGTATGACACGGTATAGGCAAAACGCTTTCTGATGGTTTGCGATACCTTTTTCTTTGAAACCGGGATTTCCATTCCCGGTGCATCCCCCTGTGCAGCTGGCAACATAGAGGACGACAAGCCCAAAGTAGAGAGCAAAGCGATGGCGCCAGCTATCACCCATCCTCTCATTTTCTTATTGAATTGAATCATCTTTATTTTATATGAAGAGATTATTATGTATTTTTATAAAGAGATCATTATGTACTTATCCTATTCTGCAGGATTAATTTTTTCCAGCATGATTTCTATCAGTCTCGGAACCCCATAGTCTTCAATCTCACTTTCCTTGATCCAGATGTAATCATCTGGGAGTGGAGGACGGTTTTCCGTTTCCAGGAGATAGAAGTCGGCAAGAAGGATGCGATGAGTCAGTACGTGCTTGACATCTTTTGCCAGTAAAATCGGATTCTTCACGAAAGAAGGCAGCTCCTTGACATCGGAAACATTATAAGGCTCCCATAATCCCTGCCAGATATCACCTTCTCCACGGCGATGGATGGCAACCATCGGTTCGGATTTTCCTATACCATCCGCAGCCAAAGATTTGCACCTTATATATATATAGGAGAGATGGCGGGTCTTCACCTTCACGGTCTTGTTCTTGACGGGCAGTTCCTCTACCCTGCCGCAACGCAAAGCCTCGCAGGTTTCTGCAAGCGGACAGAGCAGACACTTCGGAGACTGGGGGGTGCATTGAATCGCACCGAAATCCATCATTCCCTGATTATAGGATGCCGCATCGGAAGCAGGCAAGAGTGATTGTGCCAAAGCAGCAAACTCCTTTTTCCCCTGAGTTGAGTTGATGGGAGTATCGATGCCGAAATATCGGGAAAGCACCCGATAGACATTGCCATCAACCACAGCTGCCGGAATATCGAAAGCGAAAGAGCCGATGGCTGCAGCGGTATAATCACCTACTCCCTTCAGGGATTTGATGCCTTCAAGGGTATTGGGGAATGCACCTAAAGCCACGATCTGCTTAGCAGCAGTATGAAGATTGCGGGCACGGGAGTAATACCCCAAGCCCTGCCAGAGTTTCAAGACATCATCCTCGCTGGCTGCTGCCAGGTCTTCTACCTTGGGATAGGTTTGCATAAACCGTTCCCAATATTCCCAACCTTGGGCAATGCGGGTTTGCTGAAGAATGATTTCGCTCAGCCAGATGGCATAAGGATCCCTGGTTTCGCGCCAAGGCAGGTCTCTGCCGTTCTCACGAAACCAACAGAGTATTTCTGTTGAAAAAAAAGAGTTATTGATCATTATTATGCTTTTGCCCCCTACTGCTCCGGATATTGCTCGTAAATCTTCAGGCCGAATTCATTGGCAAGCGCATAGGCATGCTCCATGATATCGGCAAGAATATGCTCGTAATTAACCCATACCTTATCCTTGATGAAGAAATAGAATTCGATAGGAAGACCACACTGGGTAGCTTCCATGTGGCGCACCATCAAGGTAAGTTCCGTATTTACCTCAGGGCGTTGACGCAGATATTTCTCCATAAACCTGCGATAAAGCTGAAGATTGGTTGGAGCCAAAGCTGCAGGATTCTTCAAATCCTCAATATCCTTTCCTTCCTGAATATCCTTTTCTATCGCCTTCTGAAGAGATTCCTTCAACTTGAAAGAATCCTCAGTGGCGAAATGCTTGGCAAGCAAGGTCTGCTTCAAGGTCTCATCTACCAATCGGACGCTACGGAAATCAAAATAAACGATTCGCTTCACTCTTCTTCCCCCACTCTTCTGCATACCAATCCAGTTCTGGAACGAACCGTTCACCAGGGTAGCTGGCGAGATAGTAACGATGGTATTATCAAAATTACGCACCTTTACGGTGGTAAGAGACATATCCTCCACAATACCATTGGCATCTACCGACTTCACGGTAATCCAATCACCCTTGTGCAACATATCATTGCTGGTGAGTCGCACACCGGCAGCCAGACCGAGGATGGTATCCTTGAAAACCAACATCAAGACAGCCGAAGTAGCACCCAAGCCGGCAAACAAGGTCATCGGACTCTTACCCAACAGGATGGCAACCACTACCACTCCAGCCACAAAGAGCATCAATACCCTGAGCACACCGCAGAAGGTATGGAAATACTGCTGAGCCGAAGAGCGGCGCTCTCCGCTATTCTCCAATCCCTTGAAGGAACCGATGAACACCAATACCGTACGTACCGACATCACCACGATATAGATACCCGTAGCACGCTCCAGAATCTCCTTGAATATAGGATATTCCAGATAGATAAGCGGCATGAGCGACCATATTACCACTGCAGGCACGATATGACAGGCAGAAGTGAGCACCTTCTTATTCAGCAACACATCATCCCAGGAAGCCTCCGTCTTTTCCGTAATCTTCGAGATCAACGGAACTACAATCTTACGACACAGGAAATCGCTCAGCATCGCCAGCAAGATAGCGGTGATGGTGAGCAGGATATGACGAAGCATAGGCACGTAATCGCCGGTGATACCTGCCCATGTTATCATTTCATCTACAAATCTACGAATTTCTTCCATAAACTTCTAACTTAATTATGGTTGGCAAAGCAGGTTACAAACCTTGTCTGCAAAATGTCTGGCATTGCTGCCATGCATGATTCCATTATTGATGATAGAGAAGCAAAGCTCATGTCCATTGGCTGCCGTACAATAGCCAGCCAGCGAGATGATACCGGTCAGGGTACCCGTCTTTGCCTTGACATTGCCGTGGACACTGCCGCTTTTCATACGCTTCTTCAGGGTTCCATCCACACCTGCTATAGGCAAGGAATGAATCAGATGCTGCTTGATGTTATCGTTGCGGAAAGCATAACGGAGCATCATCACCTCCAGCTCGGCACTGAGATAGTTGTAGAGCGACAAGCCCGAACCATCTGCCAGTCTGTAGCGGGAAGCATCCAGTCCCAGCTTATTGATCAACTGCCGTTCCACGTTGCGGGCACTCTTGGCACTTGCCGGACGGTTGCCCGTAGAAGCCGCAATCTGATAATACATGCACTCGGCATAGAGATTGTCACTCTCCTTCATCATCTTATGCAGTACCTGGTCCATGGTATGGAAACGGGTACAGATAGTAAAGGCATTGGCAGGACAAGTCTTGGAAGAGGCATACATCTCCTCATATTCGATGCCTGCATCCTTCAACTTAGCCAGGAAACGGTCCATGAAAATGTCCTTGCGGGAGAACACCAATGGCGAAAGTACAGGATTATCATCATCCCAGCACCAGCCTTCGCCCAGCAATGACGCATCCTTCATCGAACGGTCGGCATATACATTACCCCGAATGGTATCCACACCCATATCCTTGAGACTGTTGACAAATGCCGTCAGGTCATCACTGTTGAAACGGGGATCCATACCTCCCACACAGTAAACATCACCCGTCAGCACACCGTCCTCGATGGTTCCGGTATATTTCAACTGAGTCTTGAACTGATAGGAACCACCCAACTTGTCAAGTGCAGTGATGGCTGTCAAGAGCTTCATCGTACTTGCCGGGCGCATCAGCTGTCGTTCGTTGTGCTTGTAGATGCAGGAATCAGCATCCATATCCCAGACCATGATCCCCACCTGCGATGTCTCAAACATCTTACTTTCCAAGAGTTTGCCGATACCTACCTGCACCGATTCGGGCCAAGGCAGCTTCAAAGTATCGGCAGCCAGGGAATCCAACATCGTGGAGTCGGTCACTTCCGTGTCGTCCTGCGGCTCCACCACTTCTCCTTCAATCACATCCTGAGCCTTCACCGGCATCGCCATGAGCGTAGCCATGATGAAGCTCATCATCATATATATAATCTTTTTCATTGTCTTTTACTAATTTCTTTCTCGAAAGCCTCTTCATTATCGGGCTGCACCGTTACCATATTATGATGTCCGTATTCTATCACCAGACAATGATCCAATCCCAGAAAGGTCTTGGCGGTATGCACGCTGATGATGTCACATACCGGCACATTCCTGTTGGAAGAGAACCTGCCTTCGTTGATGATGAGATATTCCATCTCATCATCTCGGTCGATAGGTTTCACCTTCTTGAATGTATAGGTGGTATTCAGAATACGCTCGATCATGCCCACAATGATGATGGCAACGAAAATACCAATAATCGCCATCTTGACCCAGAAGAAATATCCTGCCAGGAGGGCGAAAACCACCACTCCAACACGAGCCGTCGTATTGAAGCGCTTATGAAAAGTTCTATCTGCCATATCTCGTTCTTTTATCTTTAAAATAGCGTTTTCAGCTACTATTTGATAGTCTAAAAGACTATATTACCTTAAAATTCGCTGCAAAATTACAAAAAATCCCTCTCTTATTACTCTTTTTAAAGAGAAATTAGTACTTTTGCAAACAATTAAGCATTATTAGAATAAACTCACATGGTTTATAAGTATGATTTTCTGATTATCGGCTCAGGAGTTGCCGGTATGAGTTACGCTCTGAAAGTAGCCAGAGCGCATAAAGGTAAAGTGTGTATGATCTGCAAAACCTCACTCGATGAGGCAAACACTTCATTTGCACAAGGTGGTGTGGCGTCAGTTACCAACTTGGAAGTAGATAACTTCGATAAGCACATACAGGATACAATGATCGCTGGTGATTACATCAGCGACTATCAGGCTGTGAAGCAGGTTGTCACCATGGCACCAGAGCAGATCAAGGAGCTCGTGCAGTGGGGTGTCAACTTCGACAAGCAGCAGGATGGCAAGTTCGATCTTCATCGTGAGGGCGGACACAGCGAGTTTCGCATTCTTCATCACGCAGATGATACAGGTGCTGAAATCCAGCGCGGTCTGATGGAAGCTGTGCGTAACTGCCCAGACATCGATATCAAGGAAAATCATTTCGCTGTAGAAATCATCACTCAGCACCACTTGGGTGCCCGTGTTACCCGCCGTACACCTTATATTAACTGTTACGGAGCCTACGTTCTGAATCCTGACACCCAGAAGGTGGATACCTATCTGAGCAAGGTTACCGTGATGTGTACCGGTGGATGTGGTGCCGTTTATCAGACTACCACCAACCCAGTCATCGCTACCGGTGATGGCGAGGCGATGGTTTACCGTGCCAAGGGTACGGTGGCAGATATGGAGTTCGTACAGTTCCACCCTACAGCCCTCTATCATCCTGGAGAGACCCACCCTGCATTCCTCATCACCGAGGCAATGCGTGGATACGGCGGCATCTTGCGTCTGCCTAACGGCGAGAGTTTCATGGAGAAATATGATGAGCGTCTGAGTCTGGCTCCTCGCGATATCGTGGCCCGTGCCATCGATAAGGAGATGAAGATTCACGGATTGGATCATGTATGCCTGGATGTTACCCATAAGAATCCTGAGGAGACCAAGCGTCACTTCCCTAACATCTACGCCAAGTGTCTGAGCATCGGCATCGACATTACCAAGGAGTATATCCCGGTTCGTCCTGCTGCTCACTATATGTGTGGTGGTATCAAGGTAGATTTGAACGGATGCTCAAGCATCAACCGCCTCTATGCCTTGGGCGAGTGCTCTTGCACCGGTCTGCATGGTGGCAACCGTCTTGCCAGCAACTCGCTCATAGAGGCTGTGGTATATGCCGAGACTGCTGCCAAGCACAGTCTGGAGCATGTAGATGAATACGACTTCAACGAGAAGGTTCCTGCATGGAACGACGAGGGTACCCTGACCAACGAGGAGAAGGTATTGATTACCCAGAGCGTCAAGGAGGTGGGCGAATGTATGAGCAACTACGTGGGCATCGTGCGCAGCGACCTTCGCCTGAAGCGTGCCTGGGACCGCCTCGACCTTCTTTACGAAGAGACCGAGAATCTCTTCAAGCGTGTGAAGGTAAGCAAGGAGCTCTGCGAGCTCCGCAACATGATCAATGTAGGTTACCTCATCACCCGCATGGCAATAGAGCGCAAGGAGAGCCGTGGTCTCCACTATACCATCGACTACCCTGTTCACGCTTACGACAAGAAATAATGAAGAAAGAATAAGATAGAAAAAAAGCTCGAATGCATCAAACATTCGAGCTTTTTTTATTTTCAAGAATTAGAGAATTTTCATTCTGCTTATTGGATGCAGAAGAATTTCCCGCTATCTCGTCAGCGAGAACTTGATGCTCAGACCGAAATCCTGCGTGGTCGTCGGATAACTGCTGCTCGACAAGAGCGGCGTATTGGTCTGGCGATCATAGTAGAAACTCATGGTGAGCATCTTGCTCAAGGTATAATCAGCCGTGAAACTCAGCTTCAGGGCATTGTTGCCGCTGCTGGCGCTGCTCGTCATCGTGGCTATATCACGGACGATGGCTGCCTGCTTGCGGAAACTGAAGTCGAGACGCAGGTTCAGGTCGTGATTAGGACCATAGTTCCGGGTCTGATTCTTGCCCTTGCTTCCGTTTCCGCTGTTCTGCTGGGCACCCGTTCTTCCCTTCACCTTGTGTGCCTTTGGAGCACCGAAGAGATTGAAATTGTTGATGCGATAGCCCATACCTACCACCCAGTCTTTGCTCAGCGCCTCGTTCACCTGTACACTCGTCATACTGAGGTTCAGCACTCGGGTCTGGCGATACTCACCCTTGATAGTCATATTGTTGTTCAGCGTAACATCCATACCGAGCAATGGCGAGAATGCCTCGTTGATGCTCACCTGAGAAACATTGAACATGCTGCTAGGCGATGGATTGCCCGTAGAGGCATCCGTCACGAAGCCTAGACCATTCATATACTCCTGATAGGTACTGTAGCTGCTATAGCTGCCCACGGCAAAGATGCTCTTGTAGGCGTGGTTGATGTTCACACTCTTGAAGTGCTCACGGAACCATGGCAACTTGCCCAAGCCACTATAGCGCACCGTCCAGTTTGGCAAGAGCCGGCTCAATGCCGGGAAGATGGAGAGCGAACTGCCGCCCATCGAGGTATAGGCATTGAGGAATGCAGGAATCATCACATCACCACTATACGGATTAACCGGTGTGCGGGAAGCATCATACTTGCCTCCACCCAAGGTAGAACCCACAGGATATACCGTTCCGGCATACTGTGACTCCACCCGCTGGCGGAAACCATCGAGCGAGCCGACAAACTTCTCGAAAGTCCTGCTGCGATAACCACTGTTGGCATTTCCGATGCCCTCGAAAGCCGAACTCAGCGAGATGGTAGTCATCTGGAAAGTTCCGCTCTGGGTGGTCGGTGTACCCTCATACATATACTGTATGCTCTTTTGCGTGGTCATGGTGCGGGTGGCAGAAAGGTCTATCTTGAAATCCCTGACAGGTTCCAGGGTGGCACGCAGCTGCAGATTCTCGGTCTTGCAGGTAGTAGCCGGTGTAGCAATCGAGTCGTTGCAGAGCAGCCAGTCGTTGTCTCTTGCCTTTCCGATATAGCTGTCATCCACCAGTCCGAAAGCGAAATCCAGTCCCGGCGCCATCGTTCCCACTTTCTTCTGTCCGAAGGCATCACCCACGTTAGGAGTAAAGCCCGGCAGAAGCATCTGATAGTTGTTGCGGTAGGTGAAGCTCACCTTGCGCAGCATCATTGCCAGTCGGGCTACCGTCTGGGCTGTCCGGTACCATCTTTCGTTATCGAGCGGCTCTTTCGGCATCACCGTAATCTTCAGCTTCATCATACTATCCACCTTCGACTTGATACGGATCTGGTTGTTATCCACCTTTTTATATTTCAGATGATACACCTTTCCATCCTCCGTCTTTGCAGAAATGATGAGTCGCTTGCTGTTCTTGCCATGTCTGATGAGCAGGGTAGTATCCGGCAGGAGGGTGATTTCCTTCTCGAAAGCCTTCCGGTTTTTCGGAAGCGCCTTCGCCAGATCTACCTGATTCTTCTGCCCATTCTTCTGCATATCGTTCTTCTGCTGTGCATTCTTCAACAAAGCCTGCTTCCGCCTGGCTTCCTTCTCCTTCTTCTTCCTCTCTATCTCACTCCTGCTTATCGAGCGGTTGAATCGGTCATTCGCCTTCTTGAGGAATGGGATGTGGTTGTAGAGGCGCACCAGGTCGAAGCTTCCGTTAATCGTCAGCTCGCGCTGGGAGTTGATGGTGTTGCCATACGAGTTGCCGTTCTCATCCTCCGCACCTCGCTCCCAAGTATAGTTGGCATTGTAGGAGGCATCGGTATTCACCCAGTCGAAGACTGGCAGCAGATGGATAGGCAACTTATAGGATGCCGTGAAATTCTGACTATAGTCGAGCGGCGTACCCCAACTCTTCACACTCTGCCATACCGAACTTCGATACACAGAATCCTTCCAGGCATGATACTGGTCGGCATAGAGATCGGCATTCACATCCGGATAAGGCACATCTACCTGTGCATGGGTGGCACTCTGGAAGTTCATGTGCAGGTTCTTGGTCAGATCCCAGCGCAGAGAGAACTCGCGGTTCCAGAGGAACTGGTCGCTCACGGTGAGCGGCAGCTGCGAATTGAGCGTACTCTCCATATCGCGTTCCTGCAGCTCATAGGTCTCGTGCGTCATCTCCGTATTGAAGGCAATGTTCTGAGGCAGCCAGTTTAATCCGAACCGCTTCAGGATGTCGAGCCACTTGCTCTTGTTCTTCCACTTTCTGAAAGGTTCCCACGCCTTATAGACCGGTGTCCAGGAATAATCCAGGGCTCCGCGCCAGTTGTCCCGATTCTCGAAGACCGTGGTCTCACCCGTGGTATGCTGATGGGCATGACTGTAGGTAAATGAAAAGTTGGCAGGATCGTAAGGCATCGGATGACGACGGGTGGCGATACCTACCCGGGCATTGGATACCGAGAAGTTGGTCTGGGTGACTTTGGTCACGGCGATGTTCTCGATAGAGTCCCGCTCAGCCTTCGAACCGGCGGCATCCAGCGCATCCATCAGTTCCATATCCGTATCCAGCGGATTGTATTTCGGAGAGGTCTTCTCCTTCGTCACACTATAATATAAAGGTATGCTCACCTTCGCCTTGTCGGGGAAGAACTTACCCATCTCCAACGAGGTGGTCACGCTATAGGAACCATAATTATCGGTACTGCGGCTAGCCACGCCGTCTTCCAGACCGCCGAAGCCTTCGCTCATATAGCGGCCGGTGGCATTCACGCTACCCAGGTCGGAGAGCTGCACGTTCAGATTGGCATTGGCAGCCCATCCTCCCTTGTTGTTATGCTCCAGAAGCCGGAGCTCGTTGACCCAGACTTCTCCACTCTTCACCTCATCCGAATTGTTTCTCACACCTATCATCAGCGTCTTTACCTCGCCCAGGCTTGGATTGCCCACGATGGTGATCCGGTTGCTCGGATGTTCTGCATCCATCATCATATAAGGTGCCATATAGGAAGCCATACCAGCAGCCTTCGCCTTGTTGCGCTCCTTCTTGAGACTGGTAAATACGCTCAGGTTTACATTGAGCATATTCTCCTCCGGCCAGACCAGCTTTCTGTCGGCAGAACTGTTGCGGTTATAATTGTTGCGAGGTTCGGTCAGCTTGAGCGGAATCTCGTACTCATAGTAATTGTTCTTATAGTCGCTGCCCAGGCGGATGAAGACCGCCAGCTGGTCGTTCTTCAGATTGGTGGCGTTCTGCTCCAGGGCATTGGCATGGGTAAACATCTGGATGCGCTTGTACTGGCGGAGATCGAGGGTAGAGTTCTTATATACCGCCTTTGCCTCGCCATGGGTCAGATCCTTCACAACCATACTCAAAGCCTGCTCGTTTGCCTCGACAAGCTGTGGCTGCGATGGGTCCTGCTCGCGGCTGATACCCGGAGGAAGCACATAGTTGACCGGTGTCTTCTCGGCGTTTTCCTCCAGACTGACTGCACTCGCCTCCAAGGTTCCGCCACTGGCTGCACCCAACGGCTGGTCGTAGGTACGCCACTTGCTGTGTACCAGGTCGAGCGTACCGAAACGGAGCACGATAGGCTTCCTGAAGTTGGTGAGGAACATTCGCATGAAGCGGATGCTGGAGAAATCGTTGATGTTGCCCTGGCGCTTCTCAAACTCATCCACAGGAATGCGGAACTGATACCAGGTAACCGTGGATTTCGTGTTGTCTCGCCAAGTCTGGGTGTATTCGCGCTTATCCACGATGAAGTTGCTGCCCACAACGAGATCTTCCGGACGGATACTGACGTGATACTGGAAATACTTCTCATATTCGTTCAGCGTATAGTCCTGGTTGATGTCCTCCACATCCGGTGTCGATTTATAGGAGGTATCATAACTCTCGGTACGGCTTTCGCTGTCAGGCGAATTGCCCTGAGGGTTGTTGATGTACTTGTATCGGTGAAGGATGGGCGCACGCATCTCATCCCAGTCAGAGCCTCTGAAATAGTGATAGTTATCCCGGGCTGGGTCGGCAAAGATACTGTCGAATACCGCCTGGTTCACCTTGCCCTGTATCTGGTCGAGATAGGCACTCTTGTAGAATTTCTGCTCTTCGGCATCGGTCAGACCATTGAATCCCACATCCTGCAGGGCACGGCTTCCGCTCGTCGTGGCGAAGGCATAGGCAACGGTGCTCTGCGTAGGAATCTTACCCCACTGTGTATAGGTGAAGCTGTTGCTGCCATCCACCGGCATTCCGCTCTCATAAAACTTCTTGCCATCCCGCAGGATATCCTCGCTTACCTCGCCCAGGTTGATGTAGAAATCGCCGCCATAGTCGGCTGCATCCGATTGCTCTCGGGAATAGATGAACGGATCGAGCATCCAGAACTCGATATACTCCACGTTCGCCTGCTCAAAATCGTTGGTATCCAGCTTGCGCATCATTCCACCCCAGTTGCGGGACGGGTTGGCAAGGGTACCATCCGACTGCAGATCGGATACGTTGAAGTTGTAAGGTCCCGGCTCCGACGGATAGTAAGCCAGATTGAGAACACTCAGGGTGCTGGTGGCTCCCTGATAGGTGCTCTGCTGGCGCAGAGGGAAAAGCTCCTTTACATACACCTCTCTGACATAGTGGTTGCTCAACTGCTTGAGGTCGCTCTTGATATGACCCGGAGTGAGCGAACTGCCCCTTCGGGTGAAGAGCGGATCGATAGTGTACCAGGCAAGGCGGGAACGATGGAAACCGCTGGTCAAGCCCGACTTGTCATTGTAATCATCCTTGAAGTTGAGCGACGGCACACTGGAGATGACCCACGAAGTAGGAGTCATCACGTCGATGGTTCCCTTGGTATTCTCGAAGTCATCAATATACGAAGCATTGTCCTGCACTCCTCCTGCCTCGCCCGCCAGAAGCTGGGCAAACTCACTCTTGAAGGAGATGTAGGAAGGCTGGGTGAGATGCAGGAACGGTATCTTGTCGAGCATGTTGGTAAGCCACTGACTCTCCTTCTTCCAGTTCAGGTTGATGCCCCAGAGGGTATTCTTCAGCGGCTCGCTGCCCATCGCCACCTTATTGGTGAGCGCCTGCTCCGAGAGATGCTGCAGGGTTCCGCTGATCTGGAAATTCTTGGAGAACTCATACTCCCAGTTGAATCCGACCATCGTCTTTCTCATCTGTCCGTAATCGGTATTGCTCTCCAGGGAGACGTTGACCGCCGTACCGGCATCGATGATGCTCTGGTTGAGGATGGTCACCTCGCCGGCATTGTAATCCACCGAATAATCGGTACCCTCCTTCAGGGTAACGCCACCTGCCGTCACCACTACCGAACCCTGCGGCACATTGTAGGCATCGAGGGAGATGACATTGGCAGCCGAGCCCTTGAACTGTCCCACGATGAGATACTTATTCTTTTCGGCTATCTGCTTGGCAATGGTCTTCGTACTGTCATAGAGTTCGGTGAAGGCATACTTCTCAGCCTGCTCCTCAGACACGCCCTTCTTGACGAGATAATCCTGCATATAACTGCCGAACGGTTCCACCTTCGGCATAAATACACGACCATTCGATACGGTATAGCCCTCTACGTAATCGAAGTAACCATTGCTGCGCGCCTTGTTGTTGTTATCGAGTCGATCGGCACCCAGCACACGGATGATAGGCTGGTTCTTCACCTGCGTTTCCGGAATGTAGTTGACATAGACACCTGTGGTATCACTCTGATATTTCACATCGAGGCGGAACTTATCCTTTTCCACCTGCGAAGAGAGATAATATACGTTCTTCATCATCAGGTCCCAGTTGCCCTGCTGTGGATTGCAACTGGTATTCTTCAGCGACTTCACGAAGAGAGCCTGCTTGGTATCGGTGATATCCGAGGCAAACTCGCCCACCTGATAGGTTACTCCGCCATAGGTATATTCGTATGCCACGGCAAGCACCTGGTCGGTCTGCAGACCAGACTTCAGCGAAACATATCCCATCGCCTGGTTCACGGTATATTCAGAGGAATTGAGCAGACGGGCACTCTCCAGTTTCTCGAAATCGCTGCCGCCTATCAGTCCGCCACCTTCCAGGACAGAGGCTGTCTGGTTGATGTCACGGGCAGCGGCAAACTGACCTGTCATCGATGCATACTCGGTATTCGCCTGGTTAGCCGGCACCATCGTTCCTCCTGTTCCCCACATCGGGTTGCTCACCTTCTCGTTTTCTCCCAGGTCGGTCAGGGCGATGATGTTTCGGGTATTCGTGGTGGTTCCCGTCTTGTTGGTTACCCAGATTTCCACACGGTTAATGGTGATACCCGTCAGCAGATTCGGCAGTTTCTGCATCCAGGCATCATAATGACTGCGGAAATATTGGGAGAGGAAGAAGTGACGGTTTTCCTCATAATCTGCCACATTGAGTTCGAAAGGAGTAAGCTGCACGCCGCCCCGACTCGAAACGCTCTTGGAAGCCGACTTCTTCTGCGAGAACACCGTCTGCAGCTTGAGCTTGCCAAACTGCATATCGGTTCTTACACCGAAAAGACTGCTGGCACCCTTGATGAGCGAGGAGTTGCTGGGAAAGGATACATTGCCCGCCTCAACCAGCTTGATGATCTCATCTTCCTTGCCATCATACTTCAGCTTCATGTTCTGGGCATCGTAGTCGAAGGTGGCATCGGTGTTGTAATTCAGGTTGAGATTCATCTTATCTCCCACCTTTCCATTCACGTTGAGATTGATCTTCTCATCAAAGTTCATCATCGTGGTCTTGCGGTTGCGGATAGGCAGCGACGGGTTGTCGATATTCTTCTTGTTGATACCAAACTTCAGTTCGGCGGTACCCTGAGTCTTGACACGGATTCCACCGGGACCGAAGATTTTCTCGGCAGGTCCCAGTTCGAAGTGCATATCAGAGAAATCGAACTTCTCCTTGCCTTTCGCCTGATAGATTTCATCGTTCTTCTGGCGATAGAAGGCATTGCGCTCGTTCTGCTCCGTCCATTTCATATACTCATCCGGAGTAAGCATGATGGGAGCCGAGAGCCAGGTATTGCCCATCCGGTTGCCGATGACATAACGGTTGAGGGTATCATTGTAGATGACCTGATACTGGAGGGCATCAGGACGCTTGAGGTCGAGCGGACTCTGGTAGAGATCGCTCAGGGAATAAGGTTGGGTAAGCTGGATTTTCCAGCGGGGATGCAGCAGGGAATCGGGAATAGTATCCTCATCTACCTGAATGGGCTGCGCCTTCGGCAGCTTCTTGTCTTGCTGCTTATCTTCCTGCTTCTTGTCATTCTGCCTGACTTCCTGCTTATCTTTCTGTTTGTTTTCCTGTTTATCTTTCTGCGGAAAAGGCAAAGCGAGGGCGTAGCCGAAGGTTGCCACCATCAGCCAAGCCATCAAAAAATAAAAGATTCTTTGCCCCTTCATAAAGTTACTTGATATTCTTCCGCCTGAAGTTATTTCATTTACTTCCGCCTGAAGTTACTTGATTTGCTTCAAGGCAAGCTTTACAACCTGCTCCACCGGCAGATCTGGCTGCGCCTTCAGGATATCCACTACTACCTTGGCAGAAGGTGCCGGTGAGAAGCCGAGCATGGTGAGGGCACTGACAGCCTCATCCTTGATATCATTGTTCACCATCACCACATTACCGCCATTAGCCGGCAGCTCATCGGCGATGCCCAGACTCACGATTTTATCCTTCAGGTCGATGATGATACGCTGGGCGGTCTTCAATCCGATACCCTTCACGGTCTTCAGCATCTTGTCGTTGCCTGTAGAAATCACATTGCAGAGTTCGCTTGGCGACATCGACGAGAGAATCATTCTCGCCGTATTGCCTCCCACACCCGATACGGTGATGAGCTGTCTATAGAGTTCGCGCTCCTGCTTGGAGGCGAAACCGAAAAGGGTGAAAGAGTCATCTCTTCCACCTGCCACCAAAACCTCATGCACGTAGAGTTTTACTTCCTGTTTGCCCTGAATGGCTGTATAGGTATTGAGCGAAATATTGAGTCCGTACCCCACTCCTGCAGTCTCTACTACTGCCATTGCCGGGGTCAGTTCGGTCAGATCGCCATGAATATATTCTATCATTTTATATTTCTCCTTGATGATTAAACACTTGGTTATACCTCTTTCATAAATTAATATTATAATATGAACGCACGGAATAAGGATTTATTGTATCCGGCATAGGATTATATTATTGATACCCCCAGAAGAAAAAGGCATTACTCCCTATGGAAATTGTTTTTAGAACTAGAAGAAATCTCCGTTCATAGACTTTGAACGTACATTCAACGTCGTTGAACGCACATTCAACGTCGCTGAACGGAGATTCAACGTCGCTGAACGAAGATTTCTATTAACTCTAGGAACAATTTCCTTTAAGGGTAGAAAGTAATTCCTTTAAAGGTAGGAGCAATTTCCCTTAAGAGTAGGAGCTAATTTAATTAAGAATCGGAGCTAATTTCATCATAAGCAGAAAGAAATCACCTATTATCCATCGACAAACAGATTAGGAAGAGCTGAGGTAATCTCTTAAATCCTTGAAATCACGAAACTGTAAGAAATCTCTTCCAGAACCCTTACAATTCCCCCTTCATTCTACCTAGAAACTATGATTTTATTACCTTTTGCAAGTTTTATGAGTTAAAAATCTATTAAAACGTCACGTATTTCAAGAAAAAGCTATACTTTTGCAACCGGAAATAGATATCAAGAAGGAATTATCCAAAATAAACAACAATATAAAAGAAATAAATACATCAAATGAAAAAGTTTAGAGCAGCCGTAGTAGGTTACGGCAACATCGGTAAGTTTACAGTAGAGGCTCTCGAAGCAGCTCCTGATTTCGAGATTGCAGGTATCGTTCGTCGCCAGGGTGCTAAGGACAAACCCGCAGAGTTGGCTAACTATGAGGTAGTAGATGACATCACCAAGTTGAAGGATGTAGATGTTGCTATCCTCGCAACTCCTACCCGTTCTTGCCCAGAATATGCAGAGAAGATCGTTGCACTCGGCATCAACACCGTAGATAGCTACGATATCCATACAGGTATCCTCGATTACCGCACCAAGCAGATGGAGAACTGCAAGAAGGCTGGCAAGGTGAGCGTTATCTCTGCCGGCTGGGATCCAGGTTCTGACTCTATCGTACGTGTATTGATGGAAAGTCTGGCTCCAAAGGGATTGACCTATACCAACTTCGGTCCTGGTATGAGCATGGGACACTCAGTTTGCGTTCGTGGCAAGAAGGGTGTTAAGGAAGCACTCTCTGTTACGATTCCATTGGGCGAGGGTATCCACCGCCGTATGGTTTATGTAGAGTTGGAGGAAGGTGCCAAGCTTGAGGATGTAACTGCAGAGATCAAGGCTGACCCATACTTCGCTCACGATGAGACTCACGTATTCGCCGTTGCATCTGTAGATGATGTAAAGGATATGGGTCATGGTGTGAACCTCGTTCGCAAGGGTGTATCTGGCAAGACTCAGAACCAGCGCTTCGAGTTCAACATGAGCATCAACAACCCTGCCCTCACCGCTCAGGTATTGGTTAACGTGGCTCGTGCTTCATTCCGTCTCCAGCCAGGTTGCTACACCATGCCAGAGATTCCTGTCATCGATATGTTGCCAGGAACTCGCGAGGAAATCGTTGCAACACTCGTGTAATGGACTTTGAACTTTGAGATTTGAACATTGAACTTTATGATTAGTTTTACTGGTTCAAGCTCAAAGTTCAAAGTATAAAGTATAAAGTATAAAGGCTCGCAAGAAATTGAAACTTCTTGCGAGCCTTTTTTATTTATTTCTTTCTAGATATTATTTTAGCTATTGCTCATCCTCGTCTATCGAGCAGCCTGTATAAAAAATATTGTTTACATATACAAACTATACGAACACCCCACAATTACACCTATCCGCGATTAATATTTTCCGCATTTTACACCTATCCGCGATTAACTCCCTCAAAAAACGTTTTTTATTACAGTTTAGTATTCTGCTTCTTTGTGCCCTAAGCAACTCTTTCTTGATAAAAAATCCATACTTTATACATCCAAACTCTTAACCATAATATTTTTTTCTCATTATAGTGTGAAGTAGGCAAAGCTAGCAGCATTATTTGGAATAAGCAAGGAATATCGGTGATTTTCTTTCCGAAAAAACTTGGTATCTTGAAAAATAGTTGTATCTTTGCAGGTAGAAAGGAAATAAGATATGGAAAAAGTTAAGGAAGTACCATACGGAGTGGCAGATTTCGTCACGATGATGGAGCAGAATTTGTATTATGTCGATAAGACGATGTTTATACCCGAGTTGGAGAAGCAGCCCCGTAACCTCTTCTTCATCCGTCCTCGTCGCTTTGGCAAGAGCATATTTTTGAGTATGCTCCACTCTTACTATGACTGTAACCAAAGCGCTAAGTTCCAATCACTTTTTGGCAATCTCTGGATAGGACAGCATCCTACGGAGTTGCAGGGCAAGTATCAGGTGCTTTTTCTCGACTTCTCGCAGGTAAGTGGTAATATCGATTCCTTGGAGCGTAACTTCGACTTCTATTGTTCCGTAAAACTGGATGGTTTCATGCGCCGTTATGGCGAGTCTTATTCTGAGGAAACGAGAGAGAAGGTGCGCAAGGCGGAGTATGCCATGGATAAGTTGGCTTTTATTCATGATGAGGCTGAACAGAAGGGATTTTCTCTTTATCTGATAGTAGATGAATATGATAACTTTACCAATGTGGTGCTCAATGAGCATGGCGAGAAAGTGTATCATGCCATCACCCATGCCGATGGATTCTATCGTGATGTCTTCAAGAAATTCAAGGGCAACTTCGAGCGCATTTTTATGATGGGTGTCAGTCCTGTTACGCTCGATGATGTAACCAGCGGTTTCAATATAGGATGGAATATCTCTATCAAACCAGAATTTGACGAGATGCTGGGATTCTCTACTGCCGATGTCATCGAGATGTTTACCTATTATAAAAATCATGGCTGCATCCCGGCAGATAGTGATATCAACGCTATCGTCAACGATATGAAGCCTTGGTATGATAACTATTGCTTTGCAAAAGAAGCATTGAATAAGAGTATCAGAATGTTTAATTGCGATATGGTGCTTTACTATCTTCGCAATTATATGGATTACGGACGTTCTCCTCAGCAGATGATCGACCCGAATACCAAGACCGATTATGGCAAGATGAAGAAACTGCTGCAGTTTGATAAACTGGATGGTGAGCGAAAGGGTATTATTCGCAAGATTGCTGAAGAAGGACAGATTTCAGCACAACTCTATGAGTCGTTCTCTGCCTACCAGATACCGAAGGCTGAGATATTCCCTAGTCTGCTTTTCTATTATGGCATGCTGACCATCAAGGGTACCCGTGGCTCCAAACTGGTATTGGGCATCCCTAACAATAATGTCCGCAAACAGTATTACGGATATCTGGAAGAAGAATATCAGGCAAAATCGTATGTGGATACCAATCAGCTGACAGATTATTATTACGATATGGCGTATGATGGCAAGTGGGAAGAAGGCCTGCGCTTTATGGCTGATGCCTATGCCAAGGTATCCTCTATACGTGATGGAATCGAGGCGGAACGAAACCTGCAGGGGTTCTTCATGGCGTATCTGAATCTGAACGATTATTATTATACTGCCCCGGAGTTGGAACTGAATCACGGCTATTGCGATTTCTTCCTTCTGCCGGATTTGACCCATTATGCTACCAAACATTGCTATATCCTGGAACTCAAAGTGTTAACAAAGAAGGATTTCGAGGCGAAGGCGGAGGAACAGTGGCAGCAGGCGGTGGAGCAAATCAGGCAATATGCAGAAGCACCTAGGGTAGAAGCATTGCGTCAGGGTACCACCTTGCATAAGATTATCATGCAGTTTGAAGGATGGAACCTGAAACGAATGGAAGAGATTAATTGATGGATTTGGCTTGAAAAGCTCTAGCAAATATTCAAAAAACATAAAGGCTCGCAAGAAATCGAAACTTCTTGCGAGCCTTTTTTGTATCTTATGTCTTGAGCTCATTATCTCAAGACATAAGCAGAATGAATATGTTCACACGCTTTACTCTACTGCAGTTGCACCCTGACCAGCAATCAATGGCCAACCTGGGTTCTGGTAAACTACAGATGTGGTAAGATCTGTCTGATCACCCGCTGCTGTTTGACGGAACACACTCTGTGCGATAGGAGAAAGATAGTGAGCAGGGGTAAAGTGATAACCATTGAATACCAGGTTGTTAACCTTAGAAATCTGGTATGGACGGATATAGTCGCCACTAATGGTCTTATCACTCATATTACCCTTACCTCCTTCAACATCTACCTTTACAAGGTTGGTTGTGCCATCGAGCCATGTACCCTCGTAAACAGAACCCCAGTACTTCATACCTTCAATCTGGTAACCATTTACCTGGTCGCAAGCACGCCAACGAATCAAGTCCTCCCAGCGAGAAGCCTCACCGATGAACTCATCACGACGCTCACGACGGATGTTGTAAGTAGTAGCATCAACCAACTTACCATGAGAGTAAGCACCGAAGTCCCACTTAGCCTCCTCCTGCATGTTGGTAGCTGCGATAGTCTTGTTGTAATCAGGATCTACCTTGGCACGGATGCGGAGAGCACGCCAGTACTTATCAGCTGTGGCGTCGATAGTATTGTTCTTCAACCAGGAAGCCTCCATGTAGTTGAGGAGAGCCTCTGTGCCACGGAATACGATGCTACCACTCTCGCCGTAGTCGTGGTTGAGTCCCTGCTGGGAATCATAGTTTTTACCCTTCTTCACAGCGAAACCTGTCACCATACGAGTCTCGTTGTTGCCCTTTACTGTCCATGAGAGGTCGGTTGGAACAGCACCCTCACTGGTGTAGTTCTCGATAGATCCATCCATCTTGGTGAAGAGCTGGATGCGAGAATCGCGATTCTGCAAGGTAGCCTTCACACCCTGGTTTTCCCAAGTTGGGTCGTAGCCTGAACCGGCAGCGTAGATAGGCAAACCATTGCGCATGAGGAATGAGTTGACGAGGCCACGTGTCCAACCAGTACCACCGCCGTTGCGCTGCAACTGCATCTGCACATTGTGGGTAACGTTAGCCTTTGACTTGTCAAAAGCACGATACATCAACACCTCGCTATAGCCGCTCATATCCTTGTCACAGAACATGGTGTAGTAAGGGTTGATACTTGCCAAGCTTGCATTCTGTCCCTCTGGAGTATCTGTATTCTCTACGAGGTTGTCAACGAGCTTATCACCCAACTCCTTAGAAGACTTCATAGCCTCATCGAGGAAGTGATTGATAGAAGAATCGATGTCAAAGCCCTGGATATCCTCAGCCTTGCCTGGCCAACCTGGACCACCTGGCACAAATGCTGTACCCTTGTGATACTTCTCCCATGTAGCCTCGAAGAGAGCTGCACGAGAACGGAGCAGGAGGGCAGCATCGCGAGAGATGCGGTTCTTGCCACCAGGAGCTGACTCCATCAGAAGATCGAGTGCCTTGTCAAGGTCGTCGAGAATCTGCTGAGCTACCTTATAACGTGGCTGACGCTTTGAAGCCGCAACAAGAGTTTCCTTGTCATCAGGAAGCGCATTGAGAACGATAGGGAAGTCACCGAGAGTCTGCAACTTGTCTAAGTAAAGATAAGCACGGAGGAAGTATGCCTCACCAACATAGTGGCGTACCTGAGCCTCAGCACCGCTAATCTGCTTAGCCTCGAACTTTGGCAATACCTGGTCCAGGAAATAGTTCACCGAACGGATGTTGCCGAAATCCCAGGCACCACCACTCTGTCCTACTTTCCAGTTTCCAGGAACCCAACGGCTAGAATAACCGGTTCCAGCCTGGTTATCGGTATCGTTATCGAAAGCAAAGGTACTCATACCATAGTTACCCGGATTGATACTTGTCAATACACCATAGAGATTCACGGTGTAGGCTGCCAGGTCGTCTGCGCTAGTAAAGAAAGACGCAGGTGTTACATCGCTTTCAGGCTCCTTGTCAAGATAGTCATTGCAACTTGTCAGACCGAGCGTTGCGCCCAATAAGAGCATTGAAATATATTTAATTTTCATAAATTGTTTCCTTTCTATAATCTAATTGATAAGTTAGAATGTTACACTAAGACCGAATGAGAATGTCTTTGACAATGGATATGCCTTACCAATCTCATGGCCATAACCTGCTCCAATCAGCTCTGGATCACCAGCCTCTGTGAAGTTAGTGATGGTAAAGAGGTTCTCGCCAGATACGAAGAAGCGAAGATTCTCAATATAAGCCTTGCTTGTGATTGACTTTGGCAAGGTATAACCGATGGTGAGGTTCTTCAAACGGCCATAAGCTGCATTCTGCAGATAGCGGGTCTGAGTCTGGATGTTGCGGCCACCACCCCAGTCTGCACGTGGGTAGTATGCACCCTTGTTGTCCTCACGCCAGTAATCCTCGTGGAACTTGAAACCGGTAGCCTGCCACTTACCCTGACCGATAGCACCCCAGAATACGGCACCACCTGCAGCGTAGTCACGCTTGAGGGTTCCCTGGAAGAATACCTTGATATCAAAGCCCTTCCAAGCTGCATCGAGGTTCAAGCCGAAGTTGTAGCGAGGAGTGGAGTTACCGATGATGCGTCGGTCACCTGGCTTATCAGCTGTGCCCTGACCGCCATCAATCTTACCACTACCATCGAGGTCGGCATACATGATATCACCTGCTGTCCAGCCGCTTCCCAATGCGCTCTGGTCAACCTTTGCGAGGTGAGCATCCATCTCTTCCTGGCTCTGAGCGATACCGATTGTGGTATAACCCCAGATGTCTCCGAGCTTAGCACCAGCATAGTATGAGCCGAGGTTCTTGGATGGGTTAGGATACTTATCGATGACCACCTGGTTATCACTCAATACGAGAGATGCGCCATAGCTTACCTCACCGATTACGTCACGCCAGCCAATCTGGAGATCCCAACCCTTAGATGTCATATCAAGGTTGTTCACCTTCGGAGGATTGGCACCGAGGATAACAGGCAACTCCGGAGCAGGACCTACCATGTCGAATGTCTTGCGCTGATAGTAGCCGAACGATCCGGTGAGGCGGTTATTGAAAGCACCCCAGTCGAGACCGATTTCCCATGTACGGCTCTTCTCCCATGTAAGAGTAGAAGATACGAGACCTGGCTGTGAAGCGGTATTTGGCTTAGCGCCATTAATCAACCAGTTGCCACCCTGAGAAGAGAAGCCGATGGTTGGATAGAAAGGATACCAGTTATCAGTATTCTGGTTACCCAACTGACCCCAAGAAGCTCGGAGCTTCAATGTGTTTACGTAATCAGTCAATGGCTCCCAGAACTTCTCACGGGCAATGTTCCAACCTGCAGAGAATGATGGGAAGAAGTTCCAGCGGTTCTCGCGGAGGAAACGGGATGAACCATCATAACGGAGGTTAGCCTCGAAGAGGTAACGGCCAGCATAGTCGTAGTTGATACGGCCGAAGAAACCGGCTGTAGTCCATGAGTTATAGGCACCACCTACACTTGGCTTGGTGGTTGTTGTATCGAGAGTAGGAAGACCAGACATGATGCCGTTCTGCTGTGCCTTCATATTGCGCTGGCGGAACCACTCACTCTGGAAACCACCCATCACCTTCATATTGTGATCGCCAAATGAATGGCTGTACTCAGCAAAGAGGTTAGGGTTGAAATAGTTTGACTTGAATGAATACTCATACACGCTTGATGTTGCGTTGGTATCTACATAAGGATTGTTGTCGCAGTCGTAGGCGTATGTGGTCTGCCAGTCACGGTGGTTGAACTGTGTAACAATACGGTAGTTCAACTCTGCATTCAGAGTCAGGCCCTTTACTGGTGTTGCAACAAACGAAAGCTGCTGTGCGAGACGGTCCGTTTGGTTCTTGGCACGACCACCATCCTTAAGACGTCCGATATAAGACTCTGGTACCCAATTACCATTAGGATCGGTAGTTGGTATAATAGGCCAATAACGGCACATATTGTGGAAGAACACATCTGTACCATTGATCAAATCACCTGGAGAATTGAAGTCATTACGTGAGAAACGGGTATTGTATGTCATGCGCAACCAGTTGGTTATCTGAGCGTTGATCTTACCTGTCATGGTATAGCGCTGCATGCTATCATCGCCATGACGGAGAAGACCGCCACGGTTGAGATAGTTACCAGAAACATAATACTGCAAACGATCATCACCACCATTGATACTCAAGGTGTGCTCCTGAGAGAAGCTGGTACCAAACTGCTCCTTGAGCCAGTCAGTATTACCAAGCGGCAAGAGTGGCGTATTATCCCAAACCTCCCAACGGTTGTTGCTGTTCTTGAACATCTTCTGCATGGTAGGATCGCTCTGAGCCTTCTTAATCTGCTCGAGTTTTTCATCTGTAAACCAAACACCTGCACCGCTACCAACAGATGCATCGTTCATGTACTTAGCCCATGTGTAAGAGTCCATCATCTCCGGCATATTGAGAGGAGAATCAAAACGGAATGAGTTGTTGTAGTTAATAGAAGTCTTACCCTTCTTACCACTCTTGGTAGTAATAAGGATTACACCACCAGCAGCACGTGAACCGTAGATGGAAGAAGCAGAAGCATCCTTCAATACAGAAATGTTCTCGATGTCCTGTGGGTTGAGTGCGTTCATATCACCCTCCATGCCGTCGATGAGCACGAGTGGAGATACAGAAGAACCGGCACCGATAGTACCTGTACCACGGATATTAAAAGACTTGGTTGAATTAAGAGTACCACCGCTCTCTGGTGTAGAGAAGTTCATACCGGCTACTGCACCCTGAAGAGCGTCAACTACTGAGTTGACAGGACGAGCGCCGAGAGTCTTGGAATCAATGGTAGAAACGGCACCTGTGAGGTTTACCTTCTTCTGAGTACCGAAACCGACAACTACGACCTCGTTCAGAGTCTTGCTGTCTTCCTGCATGGTTATATTCATGGCACCACCCTTCCATACCTTCTCCACTGGCTCGAAACCAATGTAGCTGATACAGATTGTTGCACCATGCTGCACGTCTGAAAGCACAAAGTTACCATCAATGTCTGTGATGGTTCCACCCTGCTTTCCCTTAACTGTAACTGTAGCACCAATTACTGGCTCACCTGTTGGGTCAATAATGGTACCAGTGCATTGTCCGTTCTTGGACTGATTAGTTTCCTGGATACGAGTCACCCCCCCATATGCGTGAGTAGGAGTCATACCAAGAGCCATAATCATAGTACTTACTGTGAATAGTTGTCTAATCATAAGATATAGTTTAAAAAATGTTATTTGGTCCAATCATTTAATTCAGCCGATGTTATTCGACCTATTTATTTAATTTAGCCAATGTTATTTAATCCTTATTAATTTAAGTTAGCCGCTGCAAAGATATATTAAATTTTAATACGAACCGGTTTTTAATGAAACAAAATTCATTATTTTAAGACTTTTTAAGCAAAAAGTAAAAAAAACATTCCAAAAAAGGCTCACAAGAGAGATTCTTGCGAGCCTTTTTTATCTTCCAGTCATAAACAATGTAAAATCTACACTTCTATTTATTTATGCGTCAAGACACCTAATTATTTATGTGTCATGATATCAAGCACCATATCATCGGTGGTCTTCATCGCATCGGCACCGATAGAGGTGAGGTTGTGGATACACTTATCCACATCATCATCCACGATACCCTCGGCAGAAGTCACACACTTACCCTCCATGGAAAGGAGTGCAGAAAGCAAGGCGGTGCTCACACCAGAAGAAATCTTCAGGGCGCAGCTTGGCTTGGCACCATCGCAGATCATACCGGTAAGGTTTGCCACCATGTTCTTGACAGAGTTGCAGATATGGGTAAAATCACCACCCATCAGATAGGTGATACCGCAACTGCTACCCGTGCTGGCTACCACGCAACCGCAGAGAGCAGAGAGTTTACCCAGGCTCTGCTTGATATAGATAGCCGTTAAGTGACTGAGCATCAGGGCACGAATCAGTTCCTCCTCTGTATTCTCGTTTTCCAAGGCATAAACCACCACTGGATTGGTAGCACAGATACCCTGGTTACCACTGCCACTGTTGCTCATCACCGGAATCATGGCTCCACCCATTCGGGCATCACAGGCAGAAGCGGTGCGGGAAAGGATATGAGAGAAGATGTTGTTGCCGAAGATACCACGGCTCAAAGGACGATCCATCGTCTTACCCAGACAGTGGCCATAGTTGCCCTTGATAGATTCCTCGGCAGCCTTCATATTATATTCCTTGGTCTTGAGGATGAAGCGAATCTCATCGAGCGGAGCGGTGGTTGCGAATTCGTAAACCAAGCGGAGATTCAACTGGATATCGTCATTCTCCACATCAGCCGCAGCTCCACCACGCTTGTCTAAAACCACCTCACCATTGCGCTCAACATACACAAAGTTGGTATGAGAACCGGCAATGATAGCTGTAGCTCTGCCGTTGCCGGCATAGCAAATTACCTCGATATAGAGCTTATCCACATCGCCCTGCTTCAGCTTGATGTTGATGTCAGCATTATGGATATACTGCTTGCCCAGCTCCAGAGTATCAGGTGTAAGATCCTTGAGAACCTCGAGTTCATACTCAGGCTTTCCGATGAGGGCACCGAGCGAAACTGCGATAGGCAGACCGATCATACCAGTTCCCGGAATACCCACACCCATCGCATTCTTGAGCATATTAGGACTCAAGCGTACCTCGATGCGCTCCGGACGCTTACCCAGAGTGGTAGCAGCCTTAGCTGTACAGAGTGCCACAGCCATCGGTTCGGTACAGCCGATGGCAGGCACAACTTCCTTGTTGACGAGCGCAATGATGCGCTCCCGCTTATTTTTCTCTAACATAATAAGAATAGGTATTAATCCTCCAACTGGAACAAAGGATCGTCAGGAGTCAACATAGTTGGCTTCTGGTCGAATTCCTTCAGAAGCTGCTCAGAAGCATACTTCTTGTTTACTACCAGGCGGAACATGTACTCGTTGAACCAATCGTTGGTCATGATGAAGCATCCACCAAAACCATTGTCAGCACCCCAGCTGTTCTCCACCTTCCACTTCACAGGCTTTCCGGCAGCATCGAGATCAACCGCAGTCAAAGTCATGGCATGGGTAGAACCGCTCTCGAAAGTAGCGATGCGGTCTGCCTTGTTCAGTGGGAATGAAGTGTTGAAGAGGCTGCCATAGTCGAAGTTGTCGAGTGCCAGATAGCCACGCTTTCTGTCGAGCTGCTTGCCCACATCGTAGCTGGAATACATCTTATGACCATCCTTCAGGGAAGCGATGGCGAGCTGCGCAATCTCCTCCATAGGCAGGTTCAGGTACTTCCAGTTATGACCATCGTAGGTGTGGCGGTCGTACTCTACTTCGTATGTCTTGTGATAAGGACGGCGTGGGTCGTTCATCACCATCAAGAAGGTACCGTTGAGGTCCTTGCCAACAGTCTCCTCATAGAAACTCTTAGGAGTATATTTCTTAGCCTCGCCAACCTGCTTGCCATCCTTGTTGCGGAATGCATAGGTAAACTCCTTCACCGGCTCACCCAGAGTAAGGCTGAGCATGTGATAAACCTGAGCCAGCATCTCGGTCTTACGAGCCTGGATAGCAGCAGGTTTCTTGCCCTGGGCTACCATCTTGCGGAGTTCGAGACCATACTCGCGGAGCTTGCTGCTGATGAGACGGCTCATCTTGGAAGTATTGTTGCTGGAATAAGTCTCTGGCTGAGCGCTCATTGGTACGAGACCGTACTTGCTAGCCAGGTCGGCAACACCGCAGAAAGTACCACCGTCATTGAGTGGATTCTTGAAGAAGAACTGCACCTGAGGATCCTCCAGGCTCTTCTTGCCGAGGTCGATGACACCCTGGAGCATCAGGTTAGCCTTCTCCAGCTGGTCGTAGAAGAAGAGATAGTCCTGAGAGAACTCTACTACTCTACCCTGCTTGTCGTTGACAGCAAAGTTGGAACGGAGTACATTGAAGCCGCTGAACATCCAGCAGCGGCCGGAACTCTTCTGGTTATGGATGCTCTGAGAAGGAGTCTCGATGCTGAAATGAGTATCTACCGGAGCCTCATTGGCATGATTCTTCACGAGATCATCGATGTTGTTGCCAGCGATAGCGTTAAACAAAGCCTTGTTGGTCACACCGCCAGTCTGGCTTTTCTCCATCTGCTGGAGCATAGTCTGATTGATGCCGCCATTCTTGGTCTGCGCCATCATCGAGAGGGAAGCCATCATCAAGGCTCCCACAAAGAATAGGTTCTTTTTCATTTATTTAATCTTTATGTTTAGTTACTTATTTACCGGAAAAGTGCAACCGGGGAAAACGAAAGGTTCCCCTCCTTTTGCAGATTCCTTCCTATTTTTTTGCAAAAATACAAAGAATTATCGAAAAAAGCGAAATTCTCCTCATAAAAATGTTATTTTATGAAAAAAAGCATTACCTTTGCACTTATAAAATTATTAAATTATGGACAAAAGTAAGTTTAGTCTGTTAAGCAATATCAAATATCCTAATGATTTGCGCAAACTGAGCATTAATCAGTTGCCAGAGGTATGCAAAGAATTGAGAGAAGACATCATCGACGAAGTGGCTGTAAACCCTGGCCATTTTGCTTCCTCTCTGGGTGTTGTGGAAATCACCGTAGCTTTACACTACGTGTACAATACTCCTGAAGACCGCATCGTCTGGGATGTAGGCCATCAGGCATACGGACATAAGATTCTGACAGGAAGACGTGAGGCATTCTGCACCAACAGAAAGCTCCATGGCATCCGTCCATTCCCAACACCGCTTGAAAGTGAATACGACACCTTCACCTGCGGACATGCCAGCAACTCTATCTCGGCAGCTCTGGGTATGGCGGTGGCAGCACGCGAAACAGGCAACAAAGACCGCCACGTAGTAGCCGTTATCGGCGATGGTGCGATGAGCGGTGGTTTAGCTTTCGAAGGACTCAACAATGTATCTAGTACTCCAAACGATATGCTCATCATCCTCAACGATAATGATATGAGCATCGACCGTGCCGTGGGTGGTATGGAGAAGTATCTCCTCCAGCTCGACACCAACGAGACCTACAACAAGATTCGCTTCAAGACTTCGCAGTGGCTCCACTCCAAGGGTATTCTCAATGATAACCGCAAGAACAGCATCATCCGGCTGAACAATGCCTTTAAGTCGGTATTAAGTCATCAGCAGAATATCTTCGAGGGAATGAACATCCGATACTTCGGACCATTTGACGGTCATGATGTAAAGGAAGTGGTAAGAATCCTGAAGCAGCTCAGAAGCATGAAAGGCCCTAAGCTGCTCCACCTGCATACCACCAAGGGCAAGGGATACGAACCAGCCGAGAAGTGTGCTACCATCTGGCATGCACCAGGCAAGTTTGACCCGGAAACCGGCGAGAGAATCATTGCCGACAACAGCAACAAGCCTCCTAAGTTTCAGGATGTCTTCGGAAAGACCCTGCTGGAACTTGCCGAGCAGAATCCTAAGATCGTAGGCGTGACACCAGCCATGCCTACCGGATGCTCTATGAACATCATGATGAAGGCGATGCCAAACCGCACCTTCGACGTAGGTATCGCCGAGGGACATGCAGTCACCTTCTCGGGGGGTATGGCAAAGGATGGACTGATTCCTTTCTGCAACATCTACAGTTCGTTTGCACAGCGTGCCTACGACAATATCATCCACGACATGGCACTCCTCAACCTGCCTGTAGTGCTCTGCCTCGACCGTGCCGGACTGGTAGGAGAAGATGGTCCTACCCATCATGGTGCCTTCGACCTGGCAGCCCTGCGCCCTATCCCGCATCTCACCATCGCTTCGCCGATGAATGAGCACGAGCTGCGCAACCTGATGTATTCTGCTCAGTTGCCAGACCACGGAAGCTACGTGATCCGTTATCCTCGTGGCTGCGGTGTGCTTGTAGATTGGCGCAACAAGATGGAGGAAATCAAGACCGGTACCGGCAGAAAGCTGAAAGACGGAGAAGATGTAGCCGTGCTCACCATCGGTCCTATCGGAAACGATGCCATCCAGGCAATCGAAGAGGTAGAGAAGGAAACGAAGATGAGCGTTGCGCACTACGATATGCGATTCGTGAAGCCGCTGGATGAAAACATCCTCACCGAGGTGGGCAAGAAGTTCAAGCGCATCGTGACCATAGAAGATGGTGCAAGAATGGGCGGAATGGGATCTGCCGTACTCGAATGGATGAGCGACCACGGCTATCAGCCACAGATAACCCGCCTGGGATTGCCAGACGAATTTGTGGAGCATGGCACCGTAGAACAGCTGCGCGAGATTGTACATCTCGACCACGAGAGCATCAAGAATGCCATTATCGGAAAATAGAGCATCGAAATTTAAATATTCATCAATATGAAAATCATCATAGCTGGCGCCTATGCCATCGGTACCCACCTGGCGCGACTCCTGTCGCGCAGCAAGGAGGAGATTACACTCATCGATGAAAGCGAAGAGCGCCTGGCAAGCATCGGCTCCGACTGCGATCTGCTCACCATGATAGGAAAACCTACCAGTCTGCAGACCCTGAGGGATGCCGGTGTTCAGGATACGGATCTCTTCATCGCGGTCACCCCGGTGGAGAGTACCAACATCACCTCCAGCATCCTTGCCAAGAATCTCGGTGCCAAGCGTACCGTGGCACGTGTGGATAATCCGGAATACATGGAACCGCAGGCACAGGAATTCTTCAAGGAACTCGGTATCAGCAAGCTCATCTATCCGGAGATGCTCGCTGCCGTAGATATCAACAACGGACTCAAGATGAGTTGGGTGCGCCAGCGCTGGGATGTGCACGACGGTGCCCTCGTGATGCTCGGCATCAAGCTGCGTGAGGGATGCGAGATTCTCAACGAGCCCCTCAAGAACATCAGCGGTCCCAACGACCCTTACCACGTGGTAGCCATCAAGCGAGGCAGCGAAACCATCATCCCGGGTGGTAACGATGAGCTGAAGCTCTACGACCTCGCCTACTTCATGACCACCCGCAACTACATTCCCTACATCCGCAAGATTGTGGGAAAGGAGCATTATGTGGATGTGAAGAACGTGATGGTGATGGGTGGCGGACGCACTGCCGTAAGAGCCGTGAAGAAAATGCCGGAATACATGGAATGCAAGATTATAGAGAAGGATGAGAATCGCTGCGAATATCTCAACGATATCCTCGACGACAATCATATCCTCATCATCCACGGCGATGGCCGCGACATTCCTCTCCTCACAGAGGAAGGAATCAGAAGCACCCAGGCTTTCGTGGCGCTGACGGGAAATGCGGAGACCAATATCCTCGCCTGCCTCACCGCCAAGAGAATGGGTGTGCGCAAGACCGTGGCTGCCGTAGAAAACGTGGATTACGTGAGCATGGCAGAAAGTCTGGATATCGGTACCATCATCAACAAGAAGATGATTGCTGCCAGCTACATCTATCAGATGATGCTCGATGCCGACGTGATGAACGTCAGATTCCTGATGAGTGCCAACGCCGATGTGGCTGAATTCATCGCCAAGGAAGATTCCAAGGTGACCAAGAAACCGGTGAAAGACCTGGGTATGCCTATCGGTGTTACCATCGGTGGTCTGGTGAGAAACGGCGAAGGAATGCTGGTTTCGGGTAACACCCAGATAGAACCGGGTGACTCGGTAATGGTATTCTGCCACAACATCAATATGAACTATAATAATAAAAATGAATACGGTTAACGAAATTTAGCATAAATAT
>UQWP01000031.1 GCA_900544825.1 uncultured Prevotella sp.
TGCCTGGTTAAGAAGTAAATCATCAACTATTTTATTGGGATTTGCAAGAAACTTTTAGATTTTCTTGCAAATCCCAATTCTTTTTATTACTTTTGCAGTTGTCTTGCTGTGGATGGTTGGCGATGAGTCGCTGGCTACGTAAAAGTCCATGGCTTGGCCTATCATAATTAAGAAAGACGTTCTCTACGTTTTCTTCTGACCTATTGAAATCTGGTAAATTACAAAAGGTGTTCAGAGGGAGACAGCAGTGGGCGTCTACCCACTGTGTATATACACATGGCATAGGTGTGCCCCTTCGTCTGGAGGGGTACGCTCTGTGCTATCATATATATACCCGCTAGGCGTAGGCTCTATTGCTTCTTATCCTTGACACCAGGGGTTTACCAGAACCTCAATAGGCAAGGGTAATGCGAGTGATAGATTCCCTACGCCTTTTCTGTTGATAGCTAATCAGTTAACCAATTCCTTATCTTACGATGAGGCTGGACTAGAATCAAAATAATCTTTTAAAATCAGATGGTTTCTGCTTTCGGGAATCGGTGGAGTAATAGGATGGCAAGGCTTTGCTATGCTCCCATCGGCAACGGAAGTTATGGCAAAGAAACTGCAACTCAGCTATAAGGAAATCGAATCCCGATTAGAATCGTTTAAAACTAAAGTGGTGCCAGCCTCTGAGGTTGGCTACGAGATACTGAAGGCTTTTGGTAAAAGCGAAAAGGATGTGTCGAGATACAAGGAAGGAAAGGGTATCTTGAAGACATTCGATGGCTTGCTTATCAAAGGCTTGTTCTGCTATCAGGCTGTAGATACGTTGCATCTTACCACCAGGTTGGAGGCTTTGAAGGCTGATGCTCAGGTAAAGAAGGCGGCGCCAAAGATTATTGCGGTTGAGCGATGGTGAAACCCTCCTTGCTTATGATACTCGTGAGAATGATACTTACGAGCAGAAACTCGTCAAGATGCACAGCGACTTTGGCTTCTTCTATCCTTTGATGAATGTTGAGCGAGTACACACTACGGCAGAAAACCCTGCCGATGTGAAGGCTGCAGAGAAACTTGCCAAACTGCATGATGAGATTCGTGCTTATAACGAATATAATAGTGATGACGACTTGCACGACCTTAATATCTTCATTACCCGCCTGCTCTTCTGTTTCTTTGCCGAAGACACAGGTATCTTTGCCGAAAATCTCTTTACCAACTTTATCAAGCAATTTACCAAGGAAGATGGTTCCGATCTCAGCGAGATGCTAGGTCAGGCATTCCAGGTGATGAATGTGCCAAACAAGGAGCGTTCGGAAGAACTTACCAAGGAAATCAATCAGTTTCCTTACGTGAATGGCGGTCTTTTTGCCTCTGACATTCCTATCCCAAAGATGGGTTATAAGGCTAGAAAGATTATCATCGAATGCGGCGACTTGGATTGGAAGGACATCAATCCGGATATTTTCGGTAGTATGATTCAGGCGGTGGTGAATCCTGATGTGCGTGCCAAGGAGGGTATGCATTACACGAGTGTGCCTAATATCATGAAGGTAATCAATCCGCTCTTTATGGATGATTTGAGAGGGGAATATAAGAAACTGGAAGAGTTTTACAAGCAGAAGAAGAATCTGTATGATTTGAGCTTATTGACTCATAATCAGTTTACTGACGAGTGCCGACCAATCATTAATGGTTGCAATAGGTTGATGGTAAGAATGAGCAAGATGAAGTTCTTCGACCCAGCTTGTGGTAGTGGTAATTTCCTGATTATCACTTATAAGCAGTTGCGCTTGCTCGAAATGGATATTCTGCATCTCCGCAAGAAATGTACGCAGGAGCAGATGCTCGACTTTATTGATGGTTCGTGCATCCGTTTGAAACAGTTCTTTGGAATAGAGCTTCTCGATTTCCCTCACGAGGTAGCCATGCTTTCGCTTTGGCTTGCTGAGCATCAGATGAACAACAAGTTTCACGCCGATTTCGGTGTGAATGTTGCCGCCTTGCCTTTGCATAATATCGACCAGATAAAATGTGGTAATGCTTGTAGAATGGATTGGGAGGTAGTATGCCCGCATACCAAGGATGAAGAAGTGTTTGTATTTGGAAATCCACCGTATTTGGGATTTAGGCTTCAAACCGATGAGCAAAAAGAAGATATGGCAATTACTTTCTCTCATTCTATAGCCAAGTATAAAAAGCTTGACTATATTGCTCAATGGTTTTATAAGGGAGCGCATTATATTGGGACAAGTAATGCAAAGTGTGCTTTTGTGAGTACAAACTCGATTTGCCAAGGTGAACATATTTCTTTGTTATGGCAGTATATACTTCATGATGTTGAGATTCAATTTGCCTATACTTCTTTCAAATGGGTGAATAATGCAAAGAATAATGCAAATGTTATATGTGTAATTGTAGGTATAGGGGCAAGTTCTAATCAGCCAAAATATATTTATTCGGAAAATGGAATTAAACAAGTAAAAAATATATCTCCATTATTGTCTGATGAAAAAACTGTAATAGTAGAAAAACGAAGTACTTCTATAAGTGGCTTGCAACCTATTATATTAGGTAGTTTACCTGCTGATGATAATAATTTAAGTTTAAATTTTGATGAAAGAAGAGAATTGGTTGAGAAATATCCAGAGGTTGAACGTTTGATAAAGCCATTCGTAGGATCGCAAGAATTCATTAAAGGCTTGTCTCGTTATTGTATATGGGTAACTGATGAAGACGCGTTCTTTGCTCAGCAGATTCCTGAATTTCAACGTAGATTTGAAGGGGTAAAAAATATGAGACTAGAAAGTAGTAAGCAGACAACTGTAGAAAAAGCAAAACGACCATGGGCTTTCTCTGAAATACGTTATAATTCTGCTCCTTCTATAATAATTCCAGCTGTATCATCTGGAAGAAGAAAATATATACCAACAGGTTTTGTGGAGGGAAATACTGTAATATATCATTCTGCTTTTGCAATTTATAATGGTGATATTTTTACTTTTGGAATAGTAAACTCATATATTCACGTGTTATGGGCCAGAACTGTTGGAGGAAAATTGAAAAGTGACTATAGATACTCTGCTCAGTTAGTCTACAATACTTTCCCTTTCCCATCCATCTCCGACACCAAGAAGTCCGAGATAGAAGAGGCGGCAACGAACGTGCTTCTGGCTCGTGAAAACTATCCCGAGAAGACGCTTGCAGATCTTTACGACCCGGAAAAGATGCCGGAGGATTTGCGTGCTGCACATGAGGAACTGGATGCCATCGTAGAAAGCTGCTATCCTGGCGCTCCGTTCCCAAATGATGAGGCTCGATTGGAATGCCTCTTCAAACTCTATGAGAAAATGACAGCTAACAAGTAATAATTTGAATGGCTTATGAACAAGATAAATGATAATATCGTTGATATTTCGTATCAGCAAACGGGTAAATCGAGTAATACGAATGAACTCGGTATGAGAGAGATGCAAGCCAAGGCTTACGAAGTCCGCAACCATCGCTTTCTGCTTATCAAGGCGCCACCTGCATCTGGCAAGAGTCGCGCCTTGATGTTCATCGCCCTGGATAAGCTGAAGAATCAGGGCATCAAGAAGGTTGTAGTGGCTGTACCGGAAAAGAGTATCGGCCGCTCCTTCCAAAACACCGACCTGATGAAGTATGGCTTCTTCGCCGACTGGAGAGTGGCGCAACAGTATAACCTTTGCGATACTACCGACGAGAAAGAGAAGGCAGTACGCTTTAAGAAATTCTTCCATCAAGATAAAAACAATATCCTGGTTTGCGCCCATGCCACACTCAGAAACGGCATGAAGGAAATAAGCGACGAGGAGTTTAATGATTGTCTCTTGGCGATAGATGAGTTTCATCATACAAGTGCTGATGTGAACAGCGGATTGGGCGATATCGTGCGCCGGGTGATGAACAATTCCACCGGTCATATCGTTGCCATGACGGGCAGTTACTTCCGTGGCGATGGCGTTCCGGTGTTGAGGGCTGAGGATGAGGCCCGTTTCTTCCCGGTAACCTATAACTATTATCAGCAGCTCAACGGTTATCGCTATCTCAAGAACCTCGTCTTGGGCTATCACTTCTATCACGGCAGTTATCTCGACCATATTGCCGAGGTGCTGGATACTACCAAGAAGACCATCATTCATATTCCGAGTGTCAACTCCCGTGCATCCAGCGGTTTGGGCAAATACACGGAGGTGGATGAAATCATCAAGATTATCGGTAAGGTAGAAGAACGTGATTACAATAATGGCGGCATCTATTATGTCAGAACCAAGGACGGCAGACTGCTGAAGGTTGCCGATTTGGTGGAAGACCACGCCGAGACCCGCAACCTGGTGCAGGGATATTTGCAGCGGATAAAGAAGCGTGATGATGTGGATATTATCATCGCCCTGGGTACTGCCAAGGAAGGTTTCGACTGGCAATGGTGTGAGGAATGTCTGACCATCGGTGTTCGTGGCTCGCTGACCGAAGTGGTGCAGATTATCGGAAGATGCACCCGTGATTGCGAGGGCAAGGAGACGGCTAAGTTTGTGAACATGATAGGAATGCCTGATGCCAATCAGCCCGATGTGAAGGTGGCGGTGAACGACTTTCTTAAAGCCATTACCGCTTCGCTTCTGATGGAGCAGGTGATGGCGCCTAGTTGGCATTTCAAGACGGTGAAGGATGTGGATAGTGATGAGGGCAGTCCGCTGGATGCCCGTACTCTGGTGATAGAGGGCTTGAAACCTTTGTCGAGCGAGAAGACGAAGATGATAGTGGAAAAACAGTTGGATGATCTGAAGGCTTCAATCTTGCAAGACGAACTGGTGGTGAAAGCCATCAGCGGAAGTACAACGGCTGAAACCATCACCAAGACGTTGATTCCGAAGGTAATTCGTGAAAAGTATCCGGATTTGAGCGAGGACGAAGTAGAGGAAGTTCGCCAGCGCCTGCTGCTTGATACCCTTGTCAAGGGTGGCGAAGTGGTAGATGATAAGGGAAATCCTGTCGACTTCGATGCTTCGATGAACGATGAGGAGAAGGAGTCGGAAGGCAATCGCCTCATCAAACTGGCAAACCGAATGATTAATATCAACCAGTTGAATATCAATCTGATTGATTCCATCAATCCGTTCCAGCGTGCTTACGAGATGCTTTCGAAGAATATCGACAAATCGACCTTGAAGATTATCCAAGACACGATAGCGGAACAGAAGTTTGATATGACCCTGGAACAAGCCATCATCCTCTTTAAGGGACCGTACAGAAAATGGGTGGAAGAGCACAATGAACAACGACCAGACATCAATGACCCAGACCCAAAGGTGAGAGAACTGGCAGCTGCCTTCCAGAAAATCAAGAACTTGAAAATAAGAAAAATGAGAGGCTTGGAATATGAGCCGGAAAAGTAATTTGGGCATTTATAATTCAACATTTAACATTCAACATTTCAAAAGATGGATTGGCCAGAAGAATTATTAGAGATATTTGATGACCCCTTGTTGGCGGACGTGCGTCCGAAACCGAAGGCGCCGACGCCCGATGACAGGCTGGCACAGAAATTGCTCGATGTCAACAAGTGGGTGGCAGAGCACGGATGCGAACCCAATGCTGATGGTGGCTTGAAAGAAAAGCTGCTTGCTGCATCGCTTAAGGCTCTGCGAACCAAGGTAACGGATAGCCTCAGACAGTATGATGAATATCATCTGTTGGGATAGGCTATGGAATTTCACCTTATTATATATAGTGATATGGATATTGATAAAGAATTAGAAGATATATTCAAAGACCCCTTGATGGATGTTTCCTATCAGGAGGCAAAGCTCTTCGATTTGCCTGCCGACATGAAAGAGGTAATGGCTCAGAAGAAAGATGCGCCCGACCACGTGGCGCAAAGAAAACTGTGTGAGGACTTCTCACAGTTTAAGCCACTCTTTGAACATGTGCATCAGGAATTGAAGACAGGGAAGCGACAGTTACAGAGAATCTCGAAGACAACGAGTTTATTGGCTGGACGCTATTATTTTGTTGATGGTCAGATGGTTTTGTTATATGAGATTATTGAGAAGAAAAAGGGTACTAATGGCTTGCCCGATGGCAGAACCCGTTGTATCTATGAAAATGGTACGGAGTCGGATATCTATCTCCAGACGCTTCGCAAGAGTGTGGTGGCAAGTGGTTATGCCATCACCGAAACTCTGGAGGAGACGGATGCTCATTTCTTCAATCCAGAGGATGTGAAGCAGGAAGACCAGGTGACGGGTTATATCTACGTGCTTCGTTCGAAATCAGAGAATCCGGAAATTCGGAACATCAAGAATCTCTATAAGATTGGTTTCTCTACGAATCGGGTGGAGGAGCGTGTGGCAAATGCTGAGCACGAGCCTACTTATCTGATGGCACCTGTAGAGATAGTAAGCACTTACAAGATAGTGAACATGCACTCCCAGAAGTTTGAGGACCTGGTGCATCAGGTGTTGCAGGCGGTAAACTTCCGTTTCAAGGTGGCTGATGATAAGGGTGAGTTGCATGAGGCTACGGAATGGTACCAGGTGCCGCTGGAAATCATCGACAGTATCATTCAGAAAATCATGAATGGCACTATCATCTACTTTGCCTACAACAAGGAACAGCAATGTCTGGAGCAGCGGATAGAGAAGAAACCATCGCAGTTGAATCTGTCGGGCTTGAAGGTTTTGACGCTGATTATCGAGAAACAGTATTTCGAGGAGATTGTATCTGGTGTGAAGACCGAGGAGTACCGTTCGCTGAAGCAGACCACGCTTAACAAATATACTTATATTGATGAGGCTGACGGCAAGCGTTATCTCCGTCGTTTCGATGCGATAAGGTTTTATGTGGGTTATCATTCGGATAGGGATAGTGCCGTGGTTCAGGTATTGGATACTACCTATGAGGATGGCTTGGTAACTTATCATCTCGGAAAGGTATTGGAGGTGATAAGGGGAAAGGAAAATAAAGCAGATTAAAATTCAAAAGTTTAGGGTCACAAATTGTGACCTTAAGCGCTATTTCTATATGATCTGATATAGAGGTTGTTATATAAAGCTTTTGCCCTTACAGGGCGCATGGCTGATTACTATTATACCCAGGGCGCTGCCCTGGGCTAGGAGCTTCTGCCCTTTCAGGGCGTGCTGCTTCTAAGAGCTTTTGGACCTTTAGCCCGTTCTTGAACCACCTGCAAAAATCAGAAAGAATCTTTATTCCCGAAGTGCATTATAAGTTAAATTCCATTCTTTGTCAAGAACAGCGATTTCAGCTTGTAGCTTTTCTCTATTAGCTTTTCGCTGTTCTGGAGTTAAACTCTCTACACGCTTCATTTCTTCAACAAAGCGTTCTGCGTCTTTGCCATATAATATTGGCGTTTCTCTAATTGGGCTTGCCATAATTTTATCCTCCTATTAATTATATTGTTATTTATGTCGCTGCAAATATACGATTATTATTTTAATGGTGCAAGGAATACGGGAGAAAAGTTTGAAAAACAACATATTTTTAAGCTTTTGCCCTTTCAGGGCGCATGGCTGACTGCGAGTGTACCCAGGGCGCTGCCCTGGGCTAAGAGCTTTTGGGCCTTCAGCCCGTTCTTGAACCATCTGCAATGTTCTATTTTATGTTAGAACTTTCGAGTATTGTGCGCATAGCCCGATAGCGAGAATCACTTTGGTATTGCTTTTATTGGATGAGCCATAATCCTTCTGCCTTTAATTCTTCTATAAATTCTTCAAAATCTGTAGCCTCACCTGTCCTTTCATATTCCGCCTCAATAGCTTCAATCCTAGCCACGGCTTCTTCTTCATTAGCCGGATGCCAGCCAACAGGAATCGGCTGCTCTTCTGGCAATGTATATCTTTTCTCTTTCATAAGCTTGCGTATTTAATCTGCTGCAAATATACTGCTTTTATCTGAATGATGCAAGAAAAAAGGGAGAAAAGTTTTATAAAGTATCTTATAATCAAGGTTTTTGCTCTTTGTTGGACATTGAGGTGTTTCTGAAAAAAAAAGTCACAATACCCGGCAGATGATGCTGAATATTGTGACTTTGATTTTCTTTTTATACGAGTTTACTCGATACTCTCTTCTATCGACTTCAATACGTAGTTGAGTATCTCATCGGTATGGCAGAGGGAGATGACACTAATAAATAATCACTAATAAATAATCACTATATTTAGTGTTGTTTCAAATCGCAGGCTGCCTACTCGTAATCGATGAGATGATCGATGGTAGGGTGGTCGCCGCAGATTTCGCAGGATGCACGCTTCTTTACCTTGATGGTGCGGAAGTTCATCGTCTTGGCATCGAAGGTGAGCAATCGGTCGGTGAGCAGTTCGCCCACACCGAGGAAGTACTTCAACGCCTCGGCAGCCTGGATGGTTCCGAGCATACCGGCGATGGCACCCAGGACTCCTGCCTGGCTACTGGTAGGAACAGCGCCTGCTGGAGGTGGCTCCTTGAAGAAACAACGGTAACAAGCCGTGCCTGGAAGATGGGTGAAGGTCTGCCCCTGGAATCTCAGGATGCCGCCATGCGAGAATGCCTTGCCCAGTCGCACACAGGCATCATTGATGAGGAACTTCACCGGGAAGTTGTCGGTGCAATCAATGACGAAATCCCATGGCTTGATGATTTCCTCGGCATTGTCTGAGGCGAGGAAGGTATGGTAGGTTGTTACCTCCACATCAGGATTGATGGCAATCATCTTCTCCTTGGCGCTTTCCACCTTAGGGGTGTTCAAGTCCTTGGTCTGGTGGATGACCTGTCGTTGCAGGTTGCTGAGGTCAACCACATCGGCATCCACGATACCGATATGTCCCACGCCAGCCGCAGCGAGGTAGAGGGCAACTGGGGAACCCAATCCTCCGGCACCAATGATGAGCACCTTGGCATTGAGGAGCTTTTCCTGCCCCTCGAGGCCTACATCCTGAAGGAGGATGTGGCGGCTGTATCTTTCTATCTGTTCTTCTGTTAAATCTATCATTTTATAGTACTTTATGTCTTTTTTCTTTAGTAAAAAAATACTTTGTATAGCAGTTTATGCTCATACAGCAGTATAGAAAAAGGTCGCAAACAATTAACAGCTTGCGACCTTTGATATTCTTTATAAGAACCCGAATTATAATCCCGAATCTGGAAGTATAATTCTCAAATTCTCAAATTCTTGATTTACTCGATAACCACGAGTGCATCCTCTTCGAGCACAGCCTGACCAGGCTTAACGCAGATAGCAGTAACCTTGCCATCCTTCTCAGCCTCGATGTTGTTCTGCATCTTCATAGCCTCGAGAACGACAACAGTATCGCCCGCCTTAACCTCCTGTCCAACAGCAACCTCGATGCTGGTGATAGTACCAGGGAGAGGAGCCTTTACAGCGTTGGCTGTATTTACGTTGGCAGCTGGAGTAGCCTCAGCATCATCAGATGCAGCAGCAGGCTGACCGAGCACTACCTTCTTCTTCTCTGGCTCAGCCTCCTGTTCCATCTCAACCTTGTAAGCTTCGCCATTCACGTTCACGCTTGCGATGTTACCCTCAACAGCGTCAATCTGAACCTTGTATTCTTTTCCGTCAATTGTATATTTAAACTCTTTCATTTCTTTATCTTTATGGTTTGGCTGTTAAACTCAAGAACTTGGCGTTCCACATCGTCTGACGTGGCTTGATCGTAATGATGCCAGGCTCCTTGTCGTGTACGTTATTGCCCTGGTACTCATAGAGTGCCATGGCAATCGCAGCATAAATATTCTTATCCATTTATTCTTTCTCAGTTAAAGAACTTATCCCAGAAAACTTATCATAAAGTTCAAAGTTCAAAGTTCAAAGTTCAACTTTACATTGGCATACAGCCATGCTTCTTAGCTGGCAAGCTCTGGCGCTTGGTAGCGAGCTGAGCCAAACCACGGCAGATGCGGAAACGGGTGTTGCGTGGCTCGATAACATCATCAATGTAGCCATACTGAGCAGCCTGATATGGATTAGCGAACTTGTCGGTGTATTCCTGCTCCTTCTCAGCCAGGAATGCCTTTACATCCTCGCCAGCTTCCTTCTTAGCCTTAGCTTCCTTACCACAGAGAACGGCAACGGCACCGCTGGCACCCATTACGGCAATCTCTGAAGATGGCCAAGCGAAGTTCAAGTCGGCACGCAACTGCTTGCAACCCATCACGATGTGGCTACCACCATAGCTCTTACGCAATGTGATAGTGATCTTTGGCACGGTAGCCTCGCCGTAAGCGTAGAGCAACTGTGCACCGTGGAGGATGACAGCATTGTACTCCTGACCTGTACCTGGCAAGAATCCTGGTACGTCAACGAGAGATACGATAGGAATATTGAAAGCATCGCAGAAACGAACGAAGCGAGCTGCCTTGCGGCTAGCGTTTACATCGAGAACACCAGCGTAAGCTGATGGCTGGTTAGCTACGATACCCACGCTCTGACCATTGAAGCGAGCGAAACCAGTGATGATGTTCTTGGCGAACTTAGGCTGAACCTCGAAGAACTCTCCGTTATCGGTTACAGCGCCAATCACCTTATACATATCGTATGCCTGGTTTGGATCCTCAGGGATAATCTCGTTCAGAGTATCATCCATACGGTCGATAGGGTCTGTGCACTCTATGCGTGGAGCCTCTTCTGTATTGTTGCTAGGGATGTAAGAGAGCAGGCTCTTGATCATCTCGATAGCCTCTTCCTCTGTCTTTGCAGCGAAGTGGGTAACACCACTCTTGGTTGCGTGAACAGATGCACCACCGAGGTGCTCAGCATCGATATCCTCACCTGTTACGGTCTTTACAACCTTAGGACCTGTCAGGAACATGTAAGAAGTCTGCTCCTTCATGATGATGAAGTCGGTCAAGGCTGGAGAGTAAACGGCACCACCAGCGCAAGGACCCATGATAGCAGAAATCTGTGGGATGACACCAGAAGCGAGGATGTTGCGCTCGAAAATCTCACCATAACCAGCGAGGGCGCAGATACCTTCCTGGATGCGGGCACCACCAGAGTCGTTCATACAGATAACAGGTGCACCCATTGTCATAGCCATATCCATTACCTTGCAGATCTTCTGTGCCATTGTCTCAGAGAGCGAACCACCGTTAACGGTGAAGTCCTGAGCATATACGTAAACCAGGCGGCCTGCGATAGTAGCGCTACCCGCTACCACACCATCACCGAGGTACTGCTTCTTCTCCATACCGAAGTTTGTGCAACGGTGCAACTTGAACATGTCGTACTCCTCGAAACTGCCAGCATCTACCAACATTTCGATACGCTCACGAGCTGTATATTTGCCACGTGCATGCTGCTTCTCGATGGCCTTCTCACCACCGCCAAGACGAGCCTGTTCGCGCTTAGCGATCAGCTCTTTAATCTTTTCTACTTGTTTGCTCATAATTAATTATTATGTATAATTTCTTTTTTCGTTTATAGTGATTTTAAATGATGGATATGAACCATCATCGCATAAATCGGGCACAAAGATACGAAAAAAACCGCAGATAGCGAACTATCTACGGTTAAATATTTAGAATAATGTGAAAAATCACCATTTTTGAGTGCTAAAACTCCTTGCTTTTAACTCCTTACTCTCTGCTTTTAACTTCTGACTTGTCAGAATTCTAGTAACACTCTTGCATTGAGCTGTCTGCCGGTGAGATAATTAGGCACGGCATACTGCTGGTTGGTGACATCGGTTACCCAGTAGTAGCTGTTGACATTGTCAATACCGAAGAGATTGAGGCAATCTATACCCACTGTTACATTCTTGAGGAATGTTCTGTGTTCCTGATGGCGGTTGTCCAGTAACTGGTAGCTCATTCCGATATCTGCACGGCGATAGGCGGTGGCACGGAAACTGTTGGTTTCCAATTCTCTATGAGGTGCAGCGAATGGGAGACCATCGGCAAAGGCAAGCTTGAGAGACAGGAGCCACTTCCTGCTGCCCGGGAAGTAATCGGTGAAGAAGAGATTCACTGCATACCGCTGGTCGGTAGGAAGCGGGATGCTCTTGCCGTTGAGCTTCATCCTGGTATCCATCAGCGACAGACTAAGCCAGGAATCCGTGCCGGGCACAAACTCGCCATAGAGCTTGAAGTCGAGACCTGCGGCATGACCACTGCATTCGTTCTGTCCGTAATAAACTACCTTTACATTACTTACAGAGTAGGGCACCAGATTGCTCAATGCCTTATAGTAGGCTTCGGCAGAGAACTTGTATCTCTGTTCATTCACCTTGAACCGGTAGTCGTAGCTGGCGATGAAATGGATGCTTCGCTGACTCTTGATCTTCTGGTTGAGCGATGCGATGGTCACTCCATTGATGGTGGATGTATCTCTCAGCTCCTTGAAAAATGGAGCCTGATAATAGAGTCCTGCCGCAAAGCGGAGCGTCGTGTTCTCGTGGCTTGCCGGAATGATGGCGAGAGAGACGCGCGGGCTCAGGATGGTTTCCCTGTTGAAGTTCCAATGGCTCAGACGAAGACCATAGTTCAGTGTATAGAGCGTCTGCCTGGTATCGCCAGACTTGGTAGAATCTCCTCCGCTAGTAAATCGGTAAGTGTCTTGCAGATAGGCTTCTATGCGGTTGGCATTCAATTCGTTTCTAGCCTTCATGGAATAGTACATATAGAGGTCTTTTCCGGTGTGTGGAATGCTGTATCCGGCAGAATCTCTCATCTCGTATTCTACGGAATTTTCTTCGATGTGCTCCCGTTTCAGCGTGACGGCCGCCTCCATATCATGCTTCTGTACCTTGTGCTTCAGCATCAGCTTGGCACTCATCACACGTGCCGTGAGATAGTTGCGGGCATGCTCAAAGTAAGTTCCTACACCCAGGTTTTCGGAGGTTTCGGTCTGGTCTAGCCAGTACTGTCCCTGGATATCGTATTTCTCCTGTTCCCTGGTGTAGAAGGCACTGCCCAGGAGCGAGATGCTGGTGTTGGAGGTGATGTTGCGGGTGATGCCCAGTGTTCCGAAATAGGTGAGGAAGCGGTCCTTCTCCTGACCGTCGAAATATACTCTAAAGTTCTTGACGTTTTCCATTGTTCCGAAGGTGGTTTCACGGTCGGACGGTTCGAAATTGTAGTGATTGTCAGAGATGTTTCCGATGAAATCAATCTTCCAACGTTTGTTGGGCTGATAGCTCAGATAGGTCTGATAGTCGAGATAGTTCGGTTTGTATTCTCCCTTGGTTTCCATCGAACCGAGCAGGTAGGCTGTGGTCTTGTATCTCACACTGTTGAGCCAGGACAACTTCCGGGTTCCCAGTCCTATGTAGGCATCTGCTCCGAGCAGGCTGGCAGCTACGCTTCCTTCCAGGATGGGTTTCTTTCCCTTTGCCTTTAATGTCTTGTAGGTGATGTCGAGTGCAGAACTCATCCTGTCTCCGTATTTGGCGGCATATCCACCCGTAGAGAATCCGATTTTATCTACAATATAGGGATTGATGATGGAGAGACCTTCCTGCTGGCCGCTCCGTACGAGATATGGGCGATAAACCTCCACATTATTTATATATACGGAGTTTTCGTCGAAAGCACCGCCACGCACATTGTATTGTGATGAAAGTTCGTTGTGGGTACTTACGCCGGCTTGCTGCTGGATGATGCCTTCTACGGCATTGCTGTTGACAGAAGGAGCCAGTCGGGCATCCTTGAGCTTGATTTCCTGCGTCTGGCCGGTCTGGATCTTTTCTCCCGTTACATTCACTTCTCCCAGCATGGCAGCATCGGTGTGGAGAACTACCTGCAGGTTTTGCCTTCCCCGAGGTTTTCTCAGCACTCTAACCTTGCTCTTGTATCCTATCATGGAGAACTTGACAGCCACGCTGTCGGCAGAATGAAGTCGCATGCTGAACTCTCCCTTCAGCGAGGTAAAGGTTACCTTTCCCTGGCTAGCCACGGAGACGGTGGCAAGCTCTATAGGATGACTGTCTTCATCAGTCACCCTGCCGTGGAGTGTAAATTCCTGTGCCATCATCTTCAGGGCGGCAATCAGGCATATTGTGAGAATGAATAATCTTTGTTTCATACATTATCTAACGCAGAAACACCTTATTTATTATAATACGAGGTATTTGAAAATAAAAAAGGTGAGCCATTTCTTTGATGACTCACCTTTTTCATATAGGGTAGGGTTGTTTTTTACTTGTCGCAAGCTTACTTGTTGCAAGCAAAATACAATCCGTCGTTAACAGCCATGCGGAGCTGGTAAAGACCAATCTCGTTCTGCTCTACGTTCATCTTCTGTCCGTTAGGCAGGCAAGCCTGGATGCTGCCATCCTCGTTGAAGCTGAAGAGCTCGCGGATGTCGCCATCCTTGCTGTAAGACCAGCTCTTGTTCTTCTTGTCGAACACGAAGTAAGACTTCTCACCAGCAGGATCGGTAATCTCGTAGCCGTTCTTCAGAGTCTTGATGGCATACAATCTGCCATCTTTGCCAGTAACATTCTGAGTCTTGCCAACGTTGGCAATCACTTTGTCGCCTGTCCAGAACTCGATAGTGTTGAGTACAAGCAAGTCAGCTGCTGAGCAGACTGCATAAGCAGGGCTGATGACAATGAAAATCAACTCGTTGATAAACTTGTTGTCTGTTGCACGTTTGTTCCAGTTGAGCACATTGTTAGTCAAGCTGAAAGAGCCGATGCACGAACTTAGGCACATTGAACCCAATGCGAGCGCAATGATGGTGTTAACTGTAATTTTTTTCATGTTGATTCTTATTAATGAATTACTTTGCTGATTCGAATTCACGCAGGAAGCGGGTATCGTTCTCTGAGAAGAGACGAAGGTCGCTCACACGATACTTCAGGTTGGTGATACGCTCCACGCCCATACCGAATGCATAACCGGTATATACGTTGCTGTCGATGCCACAAGCCTCGAGGTCGTGAGGGTCAACCATACCGCAACCCAGGATTTCAACCCATCCTGTATGCTTGCAGAAGTTACATCCCTTGCCACCGCAGATGTTGCAGGAGATATCCATCTCTGCACTAGGTTCTGTGAATGGGAAGTAGCTAGGGCGCAAGCGGATCTTGGTATCTGCACCGAACATCTCACGAGCGAAGGTGAGGAGCACCTGCTTGAGGTCGGTGAAGCTTACGTTCTTATCTACATAGAGACCTTCTACCTGATGGAAGAAGCAGTGAGCACGTGCGCTGATAGCCTCGTTGCGGTAAACGCGTCCTGGGCACAATACGCGGATAGGTGGCTCGTGGGTCTCCATATAGTGAGCCTCGTCGTTAGAGGTATGGCTACGGAGCAATACATTCTTGGTAAAATCGTTGGAGTTGGTCTTCTCGATGAAGAATGTATCCTGCATGTCGCGGGCTGGATGATCGGCAGCGAAGTTCAGCATGGTGAACACGTGCTTGTCGTCATCTACCTCTGGACCCTGATAGAGAGTGAATCCCATGCGGCCGAAGATGTCGATGATTTGGTTCTTCACTACAGTGAGAGGATGGCGTGTTCCGAGCGCTACAGGATAAGCTGTGCGGGTGAGGTCGATGTCATCGCTTGAAGACTCTGCTTCCTCCATCTGCTCTTTCAGGCCATTGATCTTCTCAAGGGCTGCGTTCTTTAATTCGTTGATCTTGATACCAACCTCTTTTTTCTGGTCGCCTGGCACATTGCGGAAGTCGGCCATAAGGGCATTGATTTCACCCTTCTTGCTGAGATACTTGATGCGAAGCTGCTCTACCTCCTCTGCGTTCTGGGCAGTGAGGGCGTTGACTTCTTTCAAGAGTTCTTCGATTTTCTCTAATAACATATCTTATTATTTGTCTGTTTACTAAATTGAAGTTTAAGCGATTTGTTTGCCATAAATGGCTCGCAAAAGTCACTAATTCATCTATTTTGAGTGCAAAGATAACATTTTTTGCTTAAAATATGAAATATCTCAAAAGAAAGTTGTACTTTTGCATAGAAAATTTGAGAAATTTTATAAGTTTATGAAGAAACTCTCTTTGATAACAGTCATGTTGGCGGTGCTTACCATCGTTTGCTTCACCTCTGTAGGATGCACAGACAAGAAGCCGGCACCTGCCGTTGATTCGACTGCGGCTGATACTGCCGTAGCCGACACACAAGCTATGGACTCAACTGAGAAATTGATAGAGGAAACTCCGATGCCTAAGGCAGCTGACGAGTTGTTTGATGATTTCCTGTTCAATTTCGCAGCCAGTCGCAAACTTCAGATGGAACGCATCCATTTCCCTCTGGCAGTATATCGTAATGATCAATTAAAGAAGCACATCGAGAAGCGACATTGGAAGATGGAACATTTCTTCATGCGCCAGGATTACTATACGCTTATTTTCGATAACCGTAAGCAGATGAACCTGGTGAAGGATACCACCATCGATCATGTGGTGGTAGAGAAGGTGTTCTATAGTAGAAAGGTGGTTCAGCAGTTCCTCTTCAACCGCATCAACGGTCAGTGGATGATGACCAGCATCAACTACAAGCCGATGTATCAGAATATGAATGCCAGCTTCCTGAAGTTCTATGGCGCCTTTGCCACGGATACGGCTTTCCAGTCTCGCCATCTCCATAATCCGGTGAAGTTTACCGGTCCTGATCCAGATGATGATTTCAGTACGATGACGGGCGAGATTGAGCCTGAGACCTGGCCTGCTTTTGCTCCGCAGTTGCCTCATGGTATGATATATAATATCATCTATGGACAGAAATATACGGAGAGCAGCCAGAAAATCTTTGTGATTCGCGGTATTGCCAATGGGATGGAAACCCGTCTTACCTTCAAGAGAATCGAGGGTAGGTGGCAGCTGATGAAGCTGGAGATGTAGTTTTTTTAGTTGATAGTTAAAAGTTAATAGTTTAACCAGATATGAAGGATATTCGTGACTATAGCCTATTGGCTCACAATACGTTTGGAATCGATGCCAAGTGCAAGCGATTCCTGGAATACTCATCGGTAGAAGAGGCGCAGCAGATTGTGGCTGGGCTTACGGCTGCCGATCAGCCGCTGCTCATTCTGGGTGGAGGTAGTAATCTCCTGCTGACAGGCGATTATCAGGGCACGGTGCTCCATTCTGCCATCAAGGGCATTGAGGTGCTTGAGAATGGCGAACTGGCTGCTGCTGAGCATGATGACGCCCTACTGAATCTGGATTGGGTGTTCCTGAACTGTGGTAGCGGCGAGGTTTTTGATGATGTGGTTGCCTATGCGGTTGAGCATGACTTCTATGGTGCTGAAAATCTGAGCATTATTCCGGGCGAAGTAGGAGCGAGTGCTATCCAGAATATCGGTGCCTACGGAGTAGAGGCTAAGGATATTATATATAAGGTGGAGGCTGTAGAGATTGCTACCGGCAAGGTGGTGGTTTTCGACAACCAGGATTGTCAGTACAGCTATCGCCAGAGCAAGTTCAAGCATGAGTGGAGAGACCAGTATCTCGTTACCCATGTCATCTATCGTCTGACGAAGACCTATGCTCCAGACTTGGATTACGGTAATATCCGTGCCTCTCTGGCGGCTAAGAATATCGAGCATCCTACAGCACAGCAGCTTCGTGATGTCATCATCGAGATCCGCAATGCCAAGTTGCCTGATCCTAAGGTGCAGGGCAATGCTGGTAGCTTCTTCATGAATCCTATCGTAGAGAAGTCGAAGTATGATGCTTTGGCAGCCCAGTATCCGGGCATGCCTCATTATACCATCGATGAGGAGCATGAGAAGATTCCTGCTGGATGGATGATTGATCAGTGCGGATGGAAGGGCAAGAGCCTGGGCCGTGCAGGTGTGCATGACAAGCAGGCTTTGGTGCTTGTGAATCGTGGCGGTGCTACGGGCGAGGAGATCGTCAATCTCTGTGAGACCATCAGAAAGGACGTGAAGCAGAAGTTTGGCATTGATATCCATCCGGAAGTGAATCTTAGATAACATTGAACTTTGAGTTTTGAACATTGAACTTTATGATTAGTATATAGTTGCTTGATGGGGCTTAGGTTTAGCCTAAGCTCATATCATAAAGTTCCAAGTTCAAAGTTCCAAGTTCAAAGGTAAAAAAGTTCAAAGTTCAAAATTCAATGTTCAAAGTAATATTATTGGGAACAGGAACATCTAGCGGTGTTCCTGTTTTAGGTTGTGATTGTGAGGTGTGCCGCAGCAAGGATCCACGGGATAACCGTTTGCGCTGTGCGGCGATGATAGAGACTGAGCGTACCCGTATTCTGATAGATGCAGGACCGGATATCCGTCAGCAGCTCCTGCGGGTTCCTTTCCGCAAACTGGATGGTGTGCTGATCACGCATATCCATTACGACCATGTGGGTGGTATCGACGACCTGCGTGGTTTCTGTGTGTTTGGTGATATCAATATCTATGGCGATGAAATCACCACGGATACATTGCCGCATACGATGCCTTACTGCTTTCCCAAGGATGCGGAAAAGCTCTATCCAGGTGCTCCCAAGTTGAAGTTGCATACCATCGTACCCCATCATTCCTATCAGATAGGAGATATCGGGTTTATGCCAATCCGGGTGATGCACGATAAACTGCCAATCCTGGGCTATCGTTTCGGCAAGTTTGCCTACATCACGGATATGAAGTCGATGAGTGATGAAGAGTATGCTTATCTGGATGGCGTAGAGACCTTGGTGATCAATGCGCTTCGATTCGATAAACCTCATCATAGTCATCAACTGGTGGATGATGCCGTCCGTGTGGCGCGCAGGATAGGAGCGAAGCAGACCTACCTTACTCACGTTACTCATCAGATAGGATTGCATGATGCAGCCAATGCCCAGCTTCCTGCAGGTTTTCGCTTTGCCTACGATGGTTTAGAGCTGGAAATTGATGAAAATTAAGTCTTAATGAAATTGAAAGAAATAAAAAAGCACGACATGTAAAGTTAAAGAGTTCTAAGAAAAAGCATTTTTTTTGGAAAAAGCTTGTGAGGTTCGCAGATTCTTTCTACATTTGCATGTGTGTTTTTCATAGTATTAGATTTAAGGTTAACAAGGTATTGGGTCACAGCGGTGACCCTTTTTTGTTTTTATACCCTTCAAAACGCCTGATTTCTAGTCTGATTTCTGGGCTTTTTCAGATGAATCTTCTAATGTGTAGACATAAAAAATGCGGTCTTTTGCAAGGCCGCATTTCTTATGATGGGTTTCATTCATATCTTTCTCTTGAGATAGAAGAATTCTCTTATTTCTTTTTCTTGAATTTCCGGTAGAGCTTCCACGCCAGCAGAGCTCCATCGAAAGCTCCCATACCAATAGACATCATACTTTGCAGTCTCTTGCCTCTGCTTGCGTCTTTCTTGAAGGCGTCTGGCTTGGTGAAGAGAGAGTTCCACAGGATCTTGATCTTCTTGTCGTCAGCCTCTATGCTTTTGCGAAGTGCTTCCTTGCGCAGTCTGATGTCGTTGAGGCTGTTGTACTGTGGGCAACTGTTGTCGTCGTCCAGGTACATATTGTCATTGTTTGGCTCGTTTGTCATCATCATGCTCATTTTTTATTTTTGCATAAGCAGGCTGGCTAAGAATTTCACGAGTGGTTTCTCAATCCATTGATGTCGGAAAAGGATGAAGAGAACCAGTATCAATAAGTATGCTCCCGCCACGATGCAGAATGCAGGTGCCAAGCCTACGTAATCAGCCATGGCGAATGCGGCAGCAAACGAAAGATATATCAGAGCCAAGGCGAGGAGAGCCAGCAGCAACGATCCGATGATCAGTGCCGTGAGCAGTCTTACCACCTTGTCTGTTGCATCGAGCTTCATATATTCAGATTTGAGCCCGATGTAATGCTTGAGCACCTCTACGAGTTGCCCGATGGTTTCTACATTCTTATCGCTCGAAAACATTCTTATCGCTTATTCAAGTAATAATATGTTGTACTTGTCGAAATTTCAGGGTAGTTGGGTGGGGTTTAAACCTCAGGAGCAACATCCTTGATATCGTCAACCAAGTCGTCAACGTCTTTGCGTGTCAACTTGATGTCGTGCTTCTTGCAGAAATCTTCTACAGCTCCAGCAATCTTGCTGCGTGTATCCTCACCCTTCTCAGGAGCAAAAATCATACCGAGTGCTGTACCAGCGATAGCGCCACCGAGGAATGCGCCAATGTAACCTAATGCCTTCATAATCTAAAAGTTTTAAATGTTATACAATATATATGTTAATTATGTGATGGCGATGGCATTTTGGAGTTTTTATGTCCAGATGCACTTATTTCGCTTATCAATTGCAAATATACTAATTATTCTTCAAAAAACAAGCTTTTAAGTCTTAATATTTCGTTAAAAATGTTGTTTTACGTAATGTTTAACAATCTTTATGCTGAAAACGTTTCTTTCTTTGGGATATATTTTGTATTTTCGCAGAATAAAAGCGTAAAGCTGTTCATTGCCCCTATATATAATAAGGTGTAGGCCGGACTCGCGTTTGGGCAGGCACCTATATATAATAAGGTGAAGCAATATAAAATATTTAAGTAAACACAAATACAATTTTAGAAAAGATTATGAAGAAATTATCAGTTTTGAGCTTAGGATTGTGTGCTGTTCTGGCACTCGCAAGTTGTGGTACATCTAAGGAAAGTGCCTACAAGAAGGCTTATGAGAAGGCTCAGCAGCAGGAGGCTCAGCAGGAGCCAGCTGTTCAGGAACCAGTAGTTACTCCATTGGAAACAACAACTCCTACAGAGAGCACAACTACAGAAGTTGACAATGCTACTGTTCGCCAGGAGAATGTAGATCTCATCTCTGGTTCTGGTTTGCAGAACTTCAGCGTTGTAGTAGGTTCTTTCTCTCTGAAGGCTAATGCTGAGGGATTGGCTAGCACTCTGAAGAGCGCTGGTTATGATTCTCAGATCGTTTACAACAGTGAACGTAACATGTATCGTGTCATCGCTTCTACATTCGTAGATAAGGCTGGGGCTGTTAAGAGCCGCAACGAGCTCCGCGCCGGCAAGTATCCAGATGCTTGGTTGCTTTTGAAGAAGTAATTTTCACGTTTCACATAGAAGATTAGAAATTTCGTAACTGAATGCGAATTTTATCTATAGACTACGGTAAGAAACGTACCGGACTGGCAGTTACCGACCCATTGCAGATCATTGCTAATGGGTTGGCAACTGTTGCTACGCCCGAACTTTTCGAATTCTGCGAAGCCTATATCCAGAAGGAGCAGGTGGAGCGCATCGTCATCGGTAAGCCTACCCAGCCCAATGGGCAGCCTAGCGAGAACCTGGCGCGTGTGGAGAATTTCTTCAACCGCTGGCGCAAGGCTCATCCCGAGGTGCCTATCGAGTACTACGATGAGCGATTCACGTCGGTATTGGCGCATCGTGCCATGATAGACGGCGGCGTGAAGAAGAAGGCGAGAAGAGAAAACAAGGGATTGGTAGATGAGATAAGTGCTACCATCATATTACAAGACTTTATGCAATCAAGAAGATGATTTTACCAATTTATATTTATGGTCAGCCTGTATTGAGAAAAGTGGCTGAAGATATCACCCCCGATTATCCTGAGTTGAAGGAATTAATCAATAATATGTACGAGACTCTCGATTCGAGCAATGGCATCGGTCTGGCTGCGCCTCAGATTGGCTTGGCTATCCGCCTGGTAGTCATCGATCTCGATGTGCTCAGCGATGATCTCCCTGAGTATAAGGGATTCCGTCATGCCTTCATCAATCCTCATATCCTTGAGTATGATGAGGAGGCAGAGAAGGATTCTTCTGATGAGGGATGTCTCTCTATTCCTGGCATCAATGAGAAGGTGGTTCGTCCTACCCGCATCCATGTGAAGTATATGGATGAGCAGTTCCAGGAGCATGATGAGTGGGTGAGCGGCTACCTGGCTCGCGTAATGCAGCATGAGTTCGATCACCTGGAGGGCACGATGTTCGTTGACCGCGTGTCTCCTCTCCGTAAGAACATGATAGCAGGCAAGCTCAAGAACATTATCAAGGGTAAGTTCCGCTGCAGCTATCGTACCAAGATTCGTCGATGAAAAAGTTTATTTTCACTTTTGTGCTGGTGCTGGCGGCTTTGTCAGCATCGGCGCAATATAGAGTTGACCGCCTCGTTACGGCGGGCAGAAGTGCTCTCTTCTACGAGGACTTCGTTCTTTCTATCAAGTATTTTAATCTAGCCATCGGTGCCAAGCCTTATCTCTATGAGCCTTGGTATTACCGAAGTGTGGCAAAGTTTAATCTCGATGACTATATGGGTGCCGAGAGTGATGCCTCCGAGGCTATCAACCTCAATCCGTATATCAACGATATCTACGACTTGCGTGCCATTTGCCGCATCCGTCAGCAGCGTTATGATGATGCCATTGCCGACTATAATTCTGCCATCCGACTGGAGCCTCGCAACCGCAACTACTGGTTCAACCGTGCGCTCTGCCAGATGGAGGCGAAGAACTACGACAAGGCGCAGCTGGAACTGGATACGGTCATCACCAAGTGGAAGGATTATTCGAATGCCTACTCCTTGAAGGCTGAGGTGTATCTGCATCAGAAGGATACGGTGCAGGCTGAGAAGTGGCTCGACCAGAGCCTGAAGCTGAATCCATACGATGGTGATGCCTGGATTACACGTGCCTATATGGCGCTTGCCCGGAAGGAATGGAAGGTGGCTGATGAGGCGCTCACCAAGTCGCTTCACTTCAAGCCGAACAATGTAAACAGTTACATCAATCGAGCATTGGCTCGTATCAACATCAACAATTTACGAGGTGCGATGAGCGACTATGATGCCGCTATCGACCTGGATCCGCACAACTTCCTCGCTCACTACAACCGTGGATTGATGCGTGTGCAGTTGGGTGATGACAACCGTGCCATCACCGATTTCGACTTCGTCATCAAGATGGAGCCGAAGAACTTTATGGCGATATTCAACCGTGCGCTTTTGCATGACAAGACGGGCAACCTGAAGGCGGCTATCCGCGATTACTCTACGGTAATCGATCAGTTTCCTAACTTCTGGACGGGTCTTTCCGCCCGTGCTCATTGCTATCGCCGACTGGGTATGACGGCGAAGGCAGAACTGGATGAGTTCCGCATCTTCAAGGCACAGATGAACAAGCATCTCGGTATTCAGCCTCGTTGGAGTGCGAAGACCAAGAAGGAGATGCGCAAGCGTTCGGAGATAGACCCTAACAAGTTTGCTTCTATTGTGGTGGATGATGAGCCGAAGTATGAGCATAACTACAAGAGCGAGTATCGTGGAAGAATCCAGAACCGCCAGGTTGAGACAGCCTATCTGCCGATGTTCCAGCTTTCTTACTTCCCTAACACTCAGAATGTGAGTGGGGTACAGGCTTTCGACAAGGATGTGGAGGCGCTGAACCAGAAGATGAAGGACAAGGTTTATATCGTATGCTCCAAGGAGCAGTTGGATGAGAATGGTTCTATGAAGATCTTCTCTCTCATCGATAAGCTTTCGGCAGAACTGAGTGTGGCGAAGGATATTGAGCAGAAGAAGACGATATTGATGCGTCGTGCCATCGCTCATAGCGTATTGCGCGATTTCGAGGCAGCCATCAGTGATTTCACCTATTATCTCTCGCTGGATGATAAGAATGCGCTGGCTTACTGGCAGCGTGCCGTCTGTCAGGCTGAGATGGATGAGTTCAACAAGGCTCAGGGCAAGGGAGTGGTGAATATCCATTCTGCCGAGGCTGATTTCAGCGATGCCATCCGCATGAACAGCAACAATGCCTACATCTATTATAACAGGGGTAATCTGCATGCCGGAAGAAACGAGCTTTCCAAGGCGATAGATGATTATACCATTGCGCTGAAGATAGACAACCGTCTTGCCGAGGCATATTATAATAGAGGTATCGCACGTGCCAAGAGTGGCAACAAGCAGGCTGGTATCCAGGATCTCTCGAAGGCTGGAGAGCTGGGCTTGTATGATGCTTACTCGGTAATCAAGCGATTGAACAAGACGAAATAAGCGATTGTTTAAGTCGAAATAATATAAAAAAATCCCGCAGATTGATATAGTCTGCGGGATTTTTTTGTATCTCTATATCCGGTTGGATATTCTTTTCTGCGGGATTATATTCTCGTAACCTGCTTTACGCCTTTTACGGCACTCAGCTTCTTGATGAGTGCATCGGTCTTGCCGGCATCATCAATCATCACGGTAACATTGCCCGAGAAGAGACCGTCCTTGGAGGAGATGTTGATGCCTCTCATTACGAGCTTATCCTCTTTCGAGATGATGTTGGTGATGTTGCTCACGATACCGATATCATCGTTTCCGATAATTCTCAGGGTGATGGCATACTTCGATGTACCCTTTCCGCTCCATTTCGCCTTCACGATGCGGTAACCGAAGCGGCGGCGCAGCTCCTTGGCGTTCGGACAGTCGATGCGGTGGATCTTGATGCCCTTGCTGATGGTTACGAAACCGAAGATAGGGTCGCCGTAGATAGGGTGGCAGCAGTGGGAGAGTTCGAAGTCGATGCCCTTCAGGTGCTCATCTATTACCAGTACGTCGTCGCTCTGCTTCAGGAGTTCTTCGGTAGGATTCTCAAACTCGAAGTTCTCGGCACTCTCGGCAGGCTTGTTGGCGTTGCTGAGGTTGAGGTCGTGGTTGCGCTCCTCGATGTATTTCTCTACCACGGTATTTACGTCGAGTTTCTCTTCTGCTACATCCTTGTAGAAATCAGAGTTCTCCTTGTATCCCATCTTCTTGATGATGCGCGCCATGGTGCTCTCATCAATCTCTATCTTGCGGTTCTTGAATCGGCGCTCCAGCAGTTCCTTGGCATAGAGTCCGTCCTTCTTCTGCGTTTCCTTCAGGGCGAGGCGAATCTTTGCCTTTGCCTTGGAGGTCTGCACGATGTTGAGCCATTCTCTTCTAGGCTTCTGGTTGCTCTGGGTGAGGATTTCTACCTGGTCGCCCGAGTGCAGTTCCTGTCGGAAGGTAACCGCCTTGCCGTTGATCTTTCCGCCCACGCAGGTGTTTCCGATGCGCGAGTGAATGTAGTAGGCGAAGTCGAGCACCGTGGCGCCTTTCGGGAAGTTCAGCAGGTCGCCTTTAGGGGTGAACACATATACCTCGTCTTCCTTCAGGTCGGTGGTAAACTGGTCCATCAGCTGCAGGTCGTCGTTGTTTTCCAGAGCGGCACGGATGTTGGCAAGCCATTCGTCAATGCCTCCTTCTCCCTGCTTGATGCCCTTGTAGCGCCAGTGTGCCGCGAGTCCGTGCTCGGCGATATCGTCCATTCTTTCGGTTCTGATCTGCACCTCCACCCATTTGTTCTCAGGTCCCAGAACGGTAGTGTGCAGACTCTCATATCCGTTGCTCTTAGGCACGCTGAGCCAGTCGCGCATACGCTTTGGGTTCGGCTGATACATATCTGTGATGAGTGCGAATGTCTGCCAGCACTGCATGTATTCCTTCTCTCTTGGGGCGTCGATGATGATGCGGATGGCGAAGAGGTCATATACACCCTCGAAGGCGCACTTCTGCTTCTTCATCTTCTGCCAGATAGAGTGGATGCTCTTGGTGCGTCCTTTCATGTGATATTTCAGTCCGGCAGCATCGAGTTTCTCCTTGATAGGCTGGATGAATCGGGCGATATAGGCATCGCGCGAAGCCTTGGTGGCATTCAGCTTCTCCTTGATCATATAGTAGGCATCGTGCTCCAGATACTTCAGACTCAGGTCTTCCAGCTCGCTCTTCAGCTTGTAGAGTCCCAGCTTGTGGGCGAGTGGGGCATAGAGGTAGCTGGCTTCCTCGCTCACCTCGTGCTTCGCCTCCTTCTGCTCGGTATCACGAATCTGTCGCATCACGTTCACGCGGTCGGCAATCATGATGAGGATCACGCGCATATCTTCTGAGAAGGAGATGAGTAGGTTTCTGAAGTTCTCGCTTTCGATGATCGGGTTGCGCTTGTAGAGGTCGTGGATGCGGAGGAGTCCGCTGATGATGTGTGCCACGCTGTCGCCGTATTTCTTCTGGATGTCTTCGATGGTCTGATAGCCGTCGATGACGCTGGTCTGCATCAGGATGGCGATGATGCCGTCTCTTTTCAGGCCGATTTCGTTGACTGCGATTTCTGCTGTCTGCAGGGCAGCGAGTATAGGGTTCATGCCGAAGACGTTGCGCTTGATCTGATGGTTGATGAAGGCATGCTGTATGTCTTCACGCAGATGCTGCTCATCGCTGGGCTTGAATGTGTCGCCCACAGCGGTTCTCAGGCGCTCCAGGATTTGGAGTGTCTGCTCTCTTTCTTCGGATGTGAATTTAAAAGGTGTTTCGTTCATTGTCGTTCCCTCCCGTTGATTATATATTATTGAGTTGTTATAACTCGTCTATCCATTTCTGGCCAGACTTGGTGTTGAGCCAAATGGCAAAGCTAGTTCCTATCAAGGCTCCTAGCCCCATAAATATAGTATATAGTTCCATAATTACAGCTCATCTATCCATTTCTGGCCTGATTTTGTGTTAAGCCAGATGGCGAAGCTTGCACCTATAACTGTCATGATAAACATGAATAATGTCATTAGTTCCATATCATTTAATATTTGAATCGTTATACTTCATTACTCTATTCGCACTATAGGCAAAGATGAATGCCGATACAATGCCTAATACTAGAAATAGGCAATTGAAAAGTCCAATGCTGTTGCCTGTTATTAATGGCGAAAAACCGCCAATTCCTGTCCCGCTTAGGAGAAGGTTTGATACTCCGTACAGATACGTTGATAGCAACGTTCTTCGGTCGTGCTCTTTTGCTAATTTACTAACCATGTCGCAATATTCTATTTTAAATTTGACAAACAATGGCGTTTCGGCGTTAAAAAAACGCGTACTTCGTTAAATTTTCAATGCAAAGATACAAAAAAAAGCGGAAATATTTCTGATTATCAGAAAAAACTAGTATCTTTGTAGCACATATAGTGTAAATTTAACATAAATATGGTATTATGAATCAGCAAGATCTAAACCAAATCGCTGCTCGCGGTATCTCCGAGCAGCAGATTGAGCACCAGTTGGAACAAATCAAGAATGGTTTCCCATTCCTCAAGCTCGAGGGTGCGGCTGCCATCGGTAAGGGTATCATGGCTCCTACAGCTCAGGAAGTAGAAGACTACGAGAAGGCGTGGAACGACTACAAGGCTGAGGGTCACAAGATTGTGAAGTTCGTACCTGCCTCAGGTGCGGCAAGCCGCATGTTCAAAAATATGTTTGCATTCCTCGATGCTCCATACGATGTTCCTACTACTGACTTCGAAAAACAATTCTTCGAGAATATCAAGAAGTTTGCTTTCCGCAAGGCGCTCTGCGACAAGTGTCATGTCAACAATGAGAAGGGTATCATGTGCCTCATCAAGAAGGGTGATTACAAGGCTATTGTGGCTAATCTCCTCAAACCAGAGGGATTGAACTACGGTCAGCTGCCTAAGGGATTGCTCCAGTTCCACGAGTATGAGGATGAGGTTCGCACTCCAATGGAGGAGCACCTGGTAGAGGCTGCACTCTATGCCAGCAGCAACGGCGAGGCAAACGTTCACTTCACCGTTTCTCACGACCACTTGGAACTCTTCAAGCAGATGGTAGCTGAGAAGGCTGATAAGTATGCACAGCGCTACGGCATCAAGTACAACATCTCTTTCTCTGAGCAGAAGCCTAGCACCGATACCATCGCTGCCAATCCGGATAATACTCCATTCCGCAACGAGGATGGCTCATTGCTGTTCCGTCCGGGCGGTCATGGTGCGCTCATAGAGAACCTCAACGAGATCGATGCTGATGTAGTATTCATCAAGAACATCGACAACGTGGTTCCAGATCGCCTGAAGGCTGAGACTGTTACCTGGAAGCAGGTGATTGCAGGTGTATTGGTTACTTTGCAGAAGCAGGCATTCGATTACTTGAAGGTATTGGATTCCGGACAGTACAACCACGAGAAGCTGGAGGAGATTATCCGCTTCGTTCAGCGTGATCTCTGCTGCCGCAAGGCTGATATCAAGGAGCTGGAGGATGCCGAACTGGTTATCTATCTGCGCAAGAAGTTGAACCGTCCTATGCGTGTCTGCGGTGTCGTTAAGAACGTAGGCGAGCCTGGCGGTGGTCCATTCCTTACCTATAACCAGGATGGCACTGTAAGTCTTCAGATTCTGGAGAGCTCACAGATTGATAAGAACAACGAGGAGTATATGAAGATGTTTACCGAGGGTACTCACTTCAACCCAGTAGATCTCGTCTGTGCAACCAAGGATTACCAGGGCAATGCCTTCGATCTTCCTAAGTTCGTAGATCCATCTACAGGTTTCATCTCAAGCAAGAGTAAGAACGGTAAGGATCTCAAGGCCTTGGAGTTGCCAGGTCTCTGGAATGGTGCGATGAGCGACTGGAACACCGTATTCGTAGAGGTTCCTCTGGGCACATTCAACCCAGTGAAGACCGTGAACGATCTGCTCCGCGACCAGCATCAGGCTGTAGAGGGCGGCATCAAGCACGAGCATCATCACGGAGAGGGTGGCTGCTGCGGCAAGCACTAATCCCACGGATATAGATACGATAAAGGCTCAATCTCCGATTCTTCAGTCGAGGATTGAGCCTATATTGTTTTGTTAAGAGTTGAGGTTTAGAAATCGTAGAAACTTATCTAGCTGCGAGATAACAAAACTGCAAGGATTAGATCTTGGCGCTTCCTTGATTTCACTCTTAAAGGATTCTTGATGTACATGCTATCAGGATAGCTGTACCAGATGATTGATTGAACCAAAATTCTTGTTTCTTTTCTATTATTGGATTCTAGCTTTTCCGGGAGATTTCCTGGAGTTTGGCTTTCCGATAATACTTTTTTGCTCGAATTCTAGTTGTACCAGATTTCTCCGCCCAATAAAGTTGGATACTCTTCTGATGTTGTTCTTTCTACAGGAGCTGTAATCTCTACATACTCACCATACTTCTTTGCTTTACTCTGCATAATTTAAAAGGTTTTTTGTTGATTTATTAAACTTATTATTTGATTGATTGAATGAGATAGATTATCGTGGGCATTGCTGCCCATTCATAGTCATTTCATCTTTCCTTATCTTTATAGTCGTATTTTATTTCTGTTTCTTACGGCTGGGAATGTGCAATCGATTGCAACAAATTTTGCTTTCTTGCTCCCGATAGCTACTTTTCACGATACAAAGATAAGAAAAATATCGGTACGCAGATTTTTTTAGCCCAAAAACTTCTATAAATTAAACTTTTTTAATTAAAACCGAATATTATCTGCAAAAATATGCACTTTTCTCGTAACTTATTGAAAAAGAGCACCTACCTTCCGAATAGGTAAGTGCTCCTAAGTAAAAGAATTAAATTTTACACATCTTATACCGTAATCTCTCCTGCAAGCGATTGCTTCAGCATCTCCCTTACCTTGCGGTTGTCATCAAATCTGCCTTGCAGATACATCATCTTCGTTACCATCGCCTCTACCGTAGAGTCGTGGCCGCTGATTACGTGAGAAGTCTTCAACTGGAATCCGGCGCCGTATCTCTCCATCTCCACGCTACCTGTCAGGCACTGGCTGATGTTCACGATGTTCACGCCTCGGTGGGCAGCTTCGTCCAGCAGTCGCATGATCCATGGAGAATGAGGGGCGTTTCCCGAACCGAAGGTACGCATCACGATGCCTCGCAGATCCGGCGATTCCATCACGTGGCGCACGATGTTGTCCTGGATGCCCGGAAAGAGACTGAACACAATCACGTTCGGGTCGAGTCTCAGATGGGGTATCATCGGCTTGTCGTAATCCGGAGTGAGGATGTGGTGCTTGTGATACTGGAAATTGATGCCCACATCGCAGAGATGCGGATAGTTGAACGATTCGAAGGCGTGGAATCCCTCGGCATTGATCTTGATGGCGCGGTTGCCTCTGATCAGCTTGCCGTTGAAGAAGATGCATACCTCCGGCACCATCGGTCTGCCGTTCTCGTCCTTTGCCGATGCTATCTCGATGGCAGTCATCAGATTCTCCTTGCCGTCGGTACGCAGTTCGCCGATAGGCAGCTGGCTACCGGTCAGGATCACCGGTTTGGTCAGGTTCTCAAGCATGAAGCTCAGAGCCGATGAGGTGTATGCCATCGTATCCGTGCCGTGCAGGATCACGAATCCGTCGTAGTCATTATAGTTGTTGGCTATCATGCTCACGATTTCTGCCCATCTCATCGGATCCATGTCGCTGGAGTCGATAGGTGGGTCGAATTTTCGCACGTCGATTTCTGCCTGGATGAGTTTGAACTCGGGCATGGATGAGACGAGATGGTTGAAGTCGAGCGGTTCCAGCACGCCTGTCACCGGGTCTTTTCCCATGCCGATGGTACCTCCCGTGTAAATGATGAGAATCTTTGGTGTTGCCATTTTCTTTGTTTCTTTACATTTTGTCACTTTATCGGCTGCAAAGATACGGAAAATATTTGTTTTTCCAAAGCTTATCGGCTAAAAAAGCACTTTCTTTTTGCAAAGTGTTATGGATTATCGCTCAGAAAGCAGATGAAGACTTCAATATGTCACCGTTTTCACCCCGAAAATCCCCTTATATAAATAGGTATTAGCAAAGTTTAGCAAAATAAATGCATTTTTATTCGCTTGTTACAAAAAGAAATAGTACTTTTGCACACGATTTAATAAAAATACTAAGTTGTTATGGTAAAAATCACATTCCCAGACGGATCTGTTCGTGAGTACGAGCAGGGCGTTACTGGCTTACAAATCGCCGAGAGCATCTCACCGGCTCTCGCTCGCAACGTTGTATCTTGCGGTGTCAATGGTGAGACAGTAGAGTTGGATCGTCCTATCAATGAGGACGCAAGTGTAGAACTTTACAAGTTTGAGGATGAGCAGGGCAAGCATACCTTCTGGCATACTTCAGCCCACTTGCTCGCAGAGGCTCTTCAGGAGCTTTATCCAGGCATCCAGTTTGGTTTCGGTCCAGCTGTAGAGAGTGGTTTCTTCTACGATGTGATGCCTGCTGAGGGTCAGGTGATCTCAGAGAATGATTTCGCTAAGATCGAGGCTAAGATGATGGAGCTCGCCAAGAAGAACGAGCCTGTGGTTCGCAAGGAGATTGCTAAGGCTGATGCACTCGCTGAGTTCAAGGCCGACGGTCAGCAGTACAAGTGCGAGCACATTGAGCAGGACTTGGAGGATGGCACCATCACCACATATACCCAGGGCAATTTCACCGACCTTTGCCGTGGTCCTCACTTGCTGAACACTGGTCTGATCAAGGCTGTGAAGATTACAAGTGTGGCTGGTGCATTCTGGCGCGGTGATGCCAAGCGCGAGCAGATGACCCGTATCTACGGTATCAGCTTCCCTAAGAAGAAGATGCTCGATGAGTATCTGGTAGTCCTTGAAGAGGCTAAGAAGCGCGACCACCGTAAGATCGGTAAGGAGATGGAACTCTTCATGTTCTCAGAGCGTGTAGGTAAGGGTCTTCCTATCTGGTTGCCAAAGGGCACACAGCTCCGCCTCCGCTTGCAGGAGTTGCTCCGCTCTCTCCTGAAGCCTTATAACTATCAGGAGGTTATCTGTCCGGGCATCGGCGGCAAGAGTCTCTATGTAACATCTGGTCACTATGCTCACTATGGCAAGGATGCATTCCAGCCTATCCAGACTCCAGAGGAGGATGAGGAGTATATGCTCAAGCCAATGAACTGTCCTCACCACTGCGAGGTCTACGCTCGTAAGCCTCGTTCTTACAAGGATCTTCCTTTGCGTATCGCCGAGTTCGGTACCGTGTTCCGTTATGAGAAGAGCGGTGAGCTCCACGGTTTGACTCGTGTTCGTACCTTTACACAAGATGATGCTCACATCTTCGTTCGTTCTGATCAGGTGAAGTCGGAATTCGAGAACGTAATCGACGTAATCCTGAAGGTATTCAAGATCTTCGGTTTCGAGAACTACGAGGCACAGATTTCTCTCCGCGACCCTAAGGATACCGAGAAGTATATCGGTTCTGATGAGATTTGGGAAGAGAGTGAGAACGCTATCCGCGAGGCTTGCAAGGAGAAGGGTCTTGAGACTCGTGAGGAGGTTGGCGAGGCTGCCTTCTATGGTCCTAAGCTCGACTTCATGGTAAAGGATGCCATCGGCCGTCGTTGGCAGTTGGGTACCATCCAGGTGGATTACAACCTGCCTGAGCGTTTCAAGCTGGAATATACAGCCGAGGATAACTCAAAGAAGACTCCTGTGATGATCCACCGTGCACCATTCGGTTCATTGGAGCGATTCACAGCCGTTCTCATCGAGCACACAGCGGGTCACTTCCCATTGTGGTTGACTCCAGACCAGGTTGCTATTCTTCCTATCTCAGAGAAGTTCAACGATTATGCTCAGAAGGTACGTCAGTACTTCGACAAGCAGGGTGTACGTGCCTTGGTTGATGATCGTAACGAGAAGATTGGCCGCAAGATTCGCGACAACGAGTTGAAGCGAGTACCTTACATGGTCATCGTAGGTGAGAAGGAGAGTGCCGAGGGCCTCGTTTCTATGCGCAAGCAGGGTGGTGGCGAGCAGGCTACCATGAGCATGGAAGAGTTTGCTCAGCGCATCAATGCCGAGGTTGCAGAGCAGCTGAAGGCTGCTGAAGAGTAGGTCTTTTCACGCTGATATATTTTATGTCACGCTGATATATTTTTTAGTCACGCAGATTTCGCAGATGACGCAGATTTTTCTTGGGGTATTCTTTGTTGTAGGGTACTTGGGAAACGGCGTAGTTTGTGGAATCTGCGTGAGTTTTTTAGGGAATACTTAAAACTTGATGTTATGACAGAAAACGAAATATCTTATAAGGTTATTGGGGCTATATATAAGGTATATAATGAGTTGGGTCCTGGCTTGTTAGAGTCGGTTTATGAAGCAGCCCTTTGCTATCAGCTCAGAAAAGATGGATTGAAGGTTGAGAATCAGGTGAAACTCCCTGTTATGTATGACGGGCAAGTCTTGCCTGTAGATTTACGCTTGGATGTTTTGGTTGAGGATAAGGTGATTGTAGAATTGAAGTCTGTATCAGAAATGAAGGCGGTTTATGGCAAACAGCTTCTTACTTATCTGAAAATTTCTCATCTGAAACTTGGGTTGCTGGTTAATTTTGATACGTCTGATATTCGTTCGTCTATTCACCGAGTCGTTAATCACCTTTAGCTCACGCTGATATTTTTTGCTCACGCTTAATTATTTTTTTAGTCACGCTTGATTGTTTTTTTAAAATCACGCAGATTTCGCAGATGACGCAGATTTTCGTTGCAATGACATACTTAAGAGAATCGCAAGAAAGATCTGCGTAATCCGACCGGATAGGTCTCATCTGCGGATAAGATGTGGAAGAAGGAAAATCTGCGTCATCTGCGAAATCTGCGTGACCTTAAAAACATCGTGTTCTAAAAAACGAAATCAGTGGGCTCTAAAAATGATTTTTGCGTGAGATTTTCTTCCCAAACCATAAAATATAAGCCTAAAAGTGAAAATAACCCGCTGAAAATTTGGTGGTTTCACAGAAAATGCGTAACTTTGCAGCCGTTTAATCAAAAAACGTTGAATATATCGAATAGTTAATGAAAAATGACAAAATGAAAAATCAGTACCGCGTAAACGAACAGATACGCGTACGTGAAGTGAGAGTAGTAAGTGAAGGCGGAGCTGAAGTGATGCCTACACGTAAAGCGTTGGACTTGGCACGTCAGCAAGAGCTTGACTTGGTCGAGATATCTCCTAATGCCCAACCACCAGTTTGCCGTATAGTTGACTATTCAAAGTTCCTTTACCAGCAGAAGAAACATGCTAAGGAAATGAAGCAGAAGCAAGTGAAGGTGGAGACCAAGGAGATCCGTTTCGGACCTCAGACCGATGAGCACGACTATCAGTTCAAGCTCAAGCACGCTAAAGAGTTCCTCAATGAGGGTAACAAGGTACGTGCCTACGTGTTCTTCCGTGGTCGTTCTATTCTCTTCAAGGAGCAGGGTGAGGTTCTCCTTCTCCGTTTCGCCAATGATTTGGAGGAATGCGGTAAGGTAGAGCAGATGCCAAAGCTCGAGGGAAAGAAGATGTTCCTCTACATGAGTCCTAAGAAGGCCGGCACAGCTAAGAAGAGCCAGCAGAAGATGGACCGTGAGAAGCGAGAGGCTGAAGCTAAGGCTGCTGCTGATGCAGAGCGCGCTGCCAATGCCGAGAAGAATGGCTTGCTCGCCAATGCCAAAGGCGGCGATGTCCTGAAGAAGCTCGCAGAAGGAACAGAGGATTAAGAAAAAAAGATGCGTAACGCCCTGGTATATGCGTTGCCATCGCTATAATAAATAACAATTTAAAATTAAAAGTAAAAATGCCAAAAGTAAAGACTAATTCCGGCGCAAAGAAGAGATTCCGTTTCACCGGTACAGGTAAGATTAAGCGTCATCACGCTTTTCACAGTCACATCTTGACTAAGAAGACAAAGAAGCAGAAGAGAAATCTCCTCGGAGAGACTCTCGTAGACCGTTCAAACTTGAAGCAGGTTCGCGACTTGCTCTGCCTTCGTTAATTATTAACTTTTTAGTCGAACTTTTAAAGAAAAAAAATTATGCCAAGATCAGTAAATCACGTTGCATCTAAAGCAAAGAGAACAAAAATCTTGAAGCTCACTAAGGGTTACTATGGAGCTCGCAAGAATGTATGGACAGTAGCTAAGAACACTTGGGAGAAGGGTCTTACCTACGCTTATCGCGATCGTCGTAACAAGAAGCGCACATTCCGCGCATTGTGGATCCAGCGTATCAACGCTGCTGCTCGCCTCGATGGTATGAGCTACAGCCAGTTGATGGGTGCTCTTCACAAGGCTGGTATCGAGATCAACCGTAAGGTTCTCGCTGACCTCGCTGTTAACAACCCAGAGGCTTTCAAGGCTATCGTTGCTAAGGTGAAGTAATTTGAAAGATTTTTAAAGGAATCCTCAGTTATCTTTGATAGCTGAGGATTTTTCTTTTCCAGGAATTACTATGTTTCCGCGATAAAGCAAATGAAAATCCCCAGCTATCCATTAAAAGATAGCTGGGGATCTTATCATTTATAAGCCTTTCGGACTTTATAAGCTCTCCGCTTTACTTGATCAATTCAAGACCTGCCTCAAACTTGGTTGTCTTCTCCATAATTGCTGGCAGCTGATTCAAGATGCTCTTAAGCATTTTAAACTGGTTCAAGTCTTCTTCGTCCATATCTGTAGTAGGAACCTTTTCGATCATAACCACCAAATTTGCAATCATTGGTTGAACGAACGCCTTGTCAACAAAGAAATATGGCTTGCTACCATTCCAGCGAATGTTAACTGGAATCTGCTTGTACTGCTCCAACATAGCCTTGAGCTGTGCCTTCTCTGCTGCATCGTCAATATCCTCGGTAGCCTTATTGGCATCAATGGTTACAAGGATAAGATTCTCGTTAGCAACAGTATAGCTTGCATAACCCACAGCAGTCTTCCACTCTGGTACTGCATTCTCATCGTCAGATGCCTCTGCATAAGTAGCGTTAATCTTGCCATCCTTGGTAAAGGTGATGTCCTTCAATACCTTAGGAAGATACTCGTTGGCAAAGTTGTTCATCAATGGGTAAATCACGGTGTTGATGTCCATAGGCATTTCATAGCCTAAGCCCATATCAATCTTGAGAACTGTACCCTCTGGACAATCCCAGGTAAACTTGGCTGAGCCATCGTACCACTCGCTGCCGTTGCCAAGATCCTGCTTTGTAACCTCTTGCAAATTCCAGGTACCCTCAATCTTCTCGTTGCGTACAAATCCCTTTTCGTCATTGTCATCATCGCTGCTACAAGCAGTGAAGAAGCCAAGGGTGCAAACCATGGCCATCAAATAAATAAACTTTTTCATTTTCTTCTCTTTTTTTGTTAATGAATAATTGTTGTTTTTTATCTTTTTATCTCTCTTTGGCTATATATATTGGCTATATATATTAATGTACGCGTACATTATTATATAGATAGCTTCAGCAGAATATCATCCGTTACTTCAGCTGATACGTGATGCCGATGCTGCCGTAGATAGGATACATCGTCTGCTCGATGGTCTCGAAATCCTTCTTGAAGATGCCGTTCAGACCCCAGCTCAGATCAGCACAGATGCCCCAACGGTTGTTCAATCGCCAGTCTATTCCAAAATCTACGCCCACCTGCCAGTTGCGCATATCGTCGCTGAAATCGTAATCGCCACGTTCACCTTCCTTTTCGCCCAGCATCACCTTCTGTCCCGTAGGGTCTCCCTTGGGATGACCCTCCTCCTGACGGCGGAGATAACCATTGTATGCCCAGCCCTCAAACTTCTTCGAGGTAACATAGCTTACGTATGGGCCCAGCTTGAAGCGGAGATTATCGCAGACATCGTATGTTGCCAGAATCGGAACGGTGATGAGACTCATATCCACCTTCGTCACTACATCGCCCGTAAAGATGCCCTGCAGCTCCTCGCCGCCACGAACTATCTTCATATAGTAGTTCTTAACGCCCGCATCGGTCTTCATGCTCTTGTTCTCGAAGCGGATTCCGCCCACGAAACCCCAGTTTCCGGAGAGTGGGTGATAGGCATCTACGCCCAGACTGAAGTTAGGGCGAAGGGTGTAGCTGTGAAGCGTGCGGATGGTGGCAGGCATGCCGATAGGGGCGGTGCCGCCCAGGTTATACGCCACGCGTGCCTGATACTCATAGCCGTGGAGATATTTGTTCCAGGCACTATTCTTGTCTCCTGCCCATGAAGCAGCGCTGCATGCCAGCAGGAGTGCCAGTACTGTTATCTTTTTCATTTTTCTTCTTATTTGCAAATCAGTTTGAAACTATCCACCCAGAGGGTACTGCCCACAGCTCCCAGGAAGTTGGCTCCATCAGAGCTGGATGAGCAGACGATGGTGAGACTGTAGCCTCCATTCTTCAGCTTCACGGGGTCGATGGTCTTGCCGTAGGATTGATAATCGAAATCTACGCTGAAGTGATGCCATTCCGGTGTGTTTCCAATAGCAACTTTTCCGTTGTCATCATGGGTTTCACCTACCAGAGCAAGTGCCACTATCTGCTTGCTGCTCTGTACGTTATCGCCATAGAGCACTACGGCATCTCCATTCTCGTCGATGTTCTCGTAGAGCACGGCGTAGATGGTTCCGTAGTCATGTCGGTTCAGTTCGTTCATATCCTTGTCGGTGAATTTCTCGCCAGGCTGATACTTGTACCAGCCTTCCAGCTTTTCCGGTTTGGCGCTGAAGCTGAATGGGCGACCGAACTTAGTGGCTTTCATCGCATCGCGCAGGGCATCGGTGGCATCAAACTGTCCGATGAAGAGGTTGCCGGCAGCGATAGGCTTGTGTACCATATCAGCGAGTTTGCTGGTGCGCTGGGTGGTGAGCTTCACGCCCTTGCTCTGATAGCCGTCTTCTGTCATCACGGTAGGATATTCCTCCGGTTTTGCCGATGGGTTGCTGATTTTGAATCCCGGGTTTCCGGTAGCCCAGATGTCGAGGAGATCGCCATTCCAGTTTTCCTGCCAGTTGTAGTATCCCTTGCTGAGGTATGCGTTTTCGAAATCGAATTCAAACTCCTTGCTCATGGTGGTCTGACCCTTCTTGATGCTCACCTGATAGGTGCGGGTCCACTGCTTGTCTTCTGATGTAACCACGTATGTAACAGGACCTTTGGAGAAATCGTGTACGCTTCCGCTTTCCGGCTGGATGGTGGCTCCCGGAGTGAGTCGGAACATCGGTGCCTGCTTCTTGAGGCTGGCGAATGGCTTCATGGTGAATTCTATCTTGTCCTGGTCGCTCTGCACGTTGACGAGCGTATCCGATGCGTTTGTGAACCACAGCTTCAGCCAGCTTCCTGCGTGGATGTATGCCTGCTCGATGTCGCATTCGGCATTGAGGGGTTCATCCTTGAAGCATGAACTGAGTGAGAGGGCACAAACCGTTGATAATGATAGTGTTATAAGTTTTCTAAACCCCATTGTCTTCATATTCTTTCCTTTATTATGTAAGAGCGCTATCTTTTTTGGGATAGCCTCTGATGATTCAAATTTCTGGTTGCAAAGTTACGCTGAAAACTTGAAAGCGCCAAACATTTTTTACTTTATTTGCATATTATTTATGTTTCTAATTATTTGTTAAATGGAGCTGGAAAAAAAGAAGACTGGGCATCCCTTTTGGAATGCTCAGTCTTGATTTGTTTGACTAGCATGTGTGTTGTCTAATGGGTGCAAGTCCCTAACGAGCCCT
>UQWP01000032.1 GCA_900544825.1 uncultured Prevotella sp.
CGGAAAATTATAGATAGAAAAAGGGTGCGTCATGGACTTATGACACACCCTCTTATTATATTATACTATTCCGAAAGATTTGATTAGTTAATCTTTGGAGCAGTTGCATCAGCATTGTAGTCGATCTCGTTCAAAGGAACGCCCCATGTCCACTTGTTACCATCTTCTGGCTTGATGGTGATGGCAACAGACTGATGTGCATTGCCACCTTCATCAAATGACTTACGAACTACAGCCTTGTTCCAACGCTTGAAGTCGCTCCACTCGAAGCCCTCACCCCAAAGTTCAAGACAACGATAGTCCTGAATCTCTGAAAGAAGCTCCTCGCCAGTCTTGGTGCAGGTATATTCTGGGTTACGACCAGAAGTAGCGTTCAACTCAACCAATGCAGCCTGAGCCTCTGCTTCATGATGCAAGAAATAATTTGCCTCAGCCTCAATCAATACCATCTCGCTAGAGCGGATGAATGGCACATAGCTGACACCTGGCTGGCCAGTTACAAAGAACTTCAAATTGGCATCCAAGTAATAGAAACCTGCCTGATAAGGTGCATTTAATCCTTTTACTGCATGAGCCTTTACGATGGAATCTGCCTGTGCATAGATGTCATCATCCTCCATTCCAAGAATACCAAATGTATAGTAATAAGCTGACTCCTTAGAGAGGTCAAGGTTAGAGAACTTATCCTCTGTCAGGAAGTTCTGCTTGCGGGCATCATTGTTAGGAATACGGGAAATCAACTCATGACCGATAGTACCAGCACCTGTTGCGTTACCATCAGCAGTTGCATAGTAGCCATTACAAGCATCCTGTGTACCGAAAGACCAATACCAGTTATTTTCAGAAGCATCACCATAGCTACCCATGATCCACTCTGATGTTGGCTCACAGAAACCAGCCTTATAATCAGCATTGCTCATCAATGGATAACCCTGCTTAGCAAGCTTAGCCTGATCAAGAGCTGTCTGGTAATCCTGGCGGAACAAAGCTGCACGGGCATAAACAGCATGAGCAACGTTTGCATTAGGAATCCAAACCTCAGAAGCAGGACGGTCGATGCCACTTTCGCCAAACAAGGTAATCGCTTCCTGGCAATCCTTGTAAATCTGATCTACGGTTTCTGCCAATGTTGCAAATGGAGCATCTCCTGTAGATTCATCAAGACGAAGAACCACGCCCTGTGAAGCACCATTGTTACTGTCCTGCCAACGATAGCAGTAGTAGTGAATCAACTTCTCGTAGCTATAAGCACGGAAAGCCAAGGCAGAAGCCTTGATAAACTTCTTATCAGCTTCGCTACCTTCTGCTGCATCGATGTGAGCAATAATGGTGTTAGCCTGACCAATGAGCTGGTAATAATAATACCAAGCATATCCATCATAGATTGTGCTTGTTCTATTATGGAATGTCTGATTATGGATTGGTGCCCAACCAGAAGCATAGTAGTTGTAGTTGTAATTCTGGCTAGGCAAATTCTCATAGAGACGCATGATGGCATTCTCGCCAGCAAAACCCTGAGAAAAGGCATAATGCTGAGTAGTCTGGCAACGAGCGATACCATTCAATGCCTTATAAGCCATATCTGTTGTAGCAACAGCTGCCTCGGAACCAACAGAATCCGTTGGCTTTGTTTCGAGATAATCGCTGCCACAAGATGTCAGCAAGGTTGCGGAAGCTAAAAGGGCGCAACCGAATATCTTATTTATATAATTTTTCATCTTTATATTCTGTTTATATTGTTATCTCTTAGAATGTCACAGACAAACCGAAGTTGAATACACGGGCACTTACGTAGGTATCACCAGAGGCACCATTGAAGCTGTACTGAGGGTTCATACCTTTGCGAGCTGTAAGAGTGAACAAGTTTTCTGCACCTGCCTTCACGGTCAAGCCCTGGATGCCCAAACTCTGAATCCATGTCTTTGGCAAGTTGTAGCTGAGGTTGATGTTCTTGAAGATGAGATAATCTGCACTAGTCAACCAACGATCACTTGTATCATTGTTGTATGTACTCAAGTTGAAGTCGATGATAGGAGTACCATTAGGGTCGATACGATTTGGAGAGGTCTCTGTCATACCAGCAGGTACACCATTCCAAGACTTCAAGATATCCTTGTGGTTTGCAGAAGCTGAAGAAGCAGAAGCTGTGCTCATCAAGCTCTTGTAAGTAGCATCATAAATCTTACCACCCAAGCTATAGGTGAACAATACTCCGAGGCTCAAATCCTTCCAACGGAGGTTGGTACCAAATGAACCATAAACAGATGGGAGTGCTGTGCCAGCCCATTTGCGTTCTGCGTATGATGTTTCTGTTGTATAGTTCTGACCATTGATGGTGACAAGTGAACCAGCCTTTTCTGCTGCTTCAACATTATTTGCATCAATGTCGTACAAAGAGTTACCAGTCATTTGGTCAACACCTGCGAAGTGATAGGTGAAGAACTCGTATGCAGAATGTCCCTCAGAATACTTCTGTACGCCATGGAGAATATCCTTACCTCCAGGAAGCTTGATTACCTTATTCTTCAAGGTAGTAGCATCTGCAGAAACTGTCCAGTTCCAATCCTTGTTCTTGATGATCTCACCACTCAAGGCGATTTCAAAACCACGGTTTGAAATAGTACCAATATTCTGATACTGTGACATATTAGACATATTCTCATTATGAGGATATGAACCTGCTGAGTATGGCAAACGAACCTCGAAGAGAAGATCCTTAGAACGCTTGTCGAAGTAGCCGATGCTAAAGTTCAAACGGTCGAACAATCTGCCCTCGATGCCAAAATCAACAGTCTGTGTAGTTTCCCACTTGATGTTTGGAGCAGCCAAAGTCTGCTTAATCAAAGCTGTGTTACCACCATTCTTGGCAATCTCATAAAGTGCCTGATAACCATAGAGGCTCACACCAGCATCGTTACCAACCTCACCGTATGAAGCACGAACACGCAAGTCATTTAACCAATCAACATCCTTCAAGAAGTTCTCTTTCTTTGCATTCCAGTTCAAGCCGAAAGAGAAGAAGTTACCCCAACGAGCATCTTTGGCGAAGCGAGAAGAACCGTCACGTCGATATGAGAAATCTGCGAAATACTTCTCGTCATAGTTATAACGGATGCGCCCCAAGTAAGACTCTGTTTTGTATTCGTCATCAAAGCCTTGTAGGTAAGAGTTGGTCAAGAAGTTACCTAATGTAAAGTTGTCATCAACAGCCATATTGGTATTCATACCGTGATTAAGTTTTCTCTGCCAGCTATAGTTCTCATGACCAGCGAGCACATCTATGCTATTCTTGCCATAAGAATGGTTCCAAGTCAACAACTCTTGTGCAGTATAAGTAGCATATTGATAGTCGTAGAAAATCAAACGACCATTGTTGGCAGCACCATCACCGATGTTAGGGTTGTTGTAGTTCAAACGGTTGGATGTGGTATTGTTTCCATTACCCTTAACCATCACAGAGAAGTCGTATGGCAAATTAATCTTGGCATACACCTGTGCGTCGATAACAGCACGACGAGTCTTGTCCTTGTCGGCAGTCATCTCGTATGCGATGTTACGGTTGGAAAGATACTCTGAAGTTGTATCAAACTGCTTCTCGCCATTCTCATCCAAAGCATAGCTACCATCTGCATTATGCATATACATAGGATAGATAGGTGCCATGTAACGACAAGTACTGAATGGGTTAGCGTACAATGAGCCTGCATCTTCCGCAGCATCATTGTATTGACGATTGGATACGTTGGCACTCAAATTGAGACCACCCTCAAACCACTTACTAGGATTGAACTTGGAATTGATACGACCCGTGAAACGCTCGAAAGACGAGTTCTTGGTATAACCCTTCTCATTCAAGTAACCAGCAGATGCATATACATTGAATTTCTCACCGCTTACGGCACCAGACACATTGTATTCTTGGCGATGACCTGTACGCTCTACGCCATCCTCCCAATCGAGGTCGTCATAACCTGCGAGACGAGAAGCAATGAGTTTACCATTGGCATCAAACAAAGCGTCATTGGCAGCATTATAGATATTTCTCTTGGCGTAGTCACTAATCAAATGAGTTGTAGCATATTGAGCAGCTGCGGCTGCATCTAATCCCATAGAACCAGACATGGCATAGTTCTTCATGGCTGTCCAAGAAGCCTCCATCCACTGATCGGCGTTCAAACGCTCATACTCTGCAATACCACGAGTATATACACCGTTGTTAATCTGAAGATTGATTGATGGCTTCACACCATACTTGGCACGCTTGGTGGTAATCAAGATAACTCCATTAGCAGCACGGTTTCCATAAAGAGCGGCAGAAGCGGCATCCTTCAATACGGACATGCTTTCGATGTCATTTGGGTTCAATTCGGAGATGTTTCCATCGAATGCCGTACCATCAACGACATAAAGTGGCTGGTCTGCATCCTTTACTAACGTTCCGACACCACGGATATGGATTTTAGGAGCCTTGCTTGGCTCACCATATGAGTTGTTCACCTGTACACCAGGAGCAGCACCTTCCAATGCACCTGTTACAGAAGTAGTGATACGGTTTTCGATTTCCTTAGAATCAACAGCAGTTACAGAACCAGTAATAGACTGGCGCTTAGCTGTACCGTATGCCACAACAACGACATCATCCAGAGAATGATTATCAGCATCCAAAACAATCTTCATGTTAGAAGAAGCCTTGGCTGTCTTAGACTGCATACCGATGTATGTAATCTCCAACTTGGCTCCGGCAGGAGCGTTCAATGAGAAGTTACCGTCAATGTCGGTAACTGTACCTGTGTTAGTGCCCACAACCTTGATCGAAGCACCGATAACAGGGCTTCCATCCTCAGAAGCAGTAACTTTACCAGAGATTTGACTTTGTGCAAAAGCCATGCTCGTGCTAAGAGCAAGACCTGCAACTACTGTCATGAGTCTTTTTTCCATAAATCTCTCTCGTTTTTAATAAATGAATATATAATGTTTATAATTTCTTTCTCTCTACTTTTTCTTATATGATTACTCACAAGGAGTTATCATCATCTTCTTGCTCTCCACCTCTTGCCCCGAGGTGGAGATTTATGGGGAAAACGGCGATTTATCACTATAAAGCTATTGGAATTAGCAGGATGTATCATACCTTTGGGTATATTTTCGTAAATTCTTTATTTTTAATCATTTAAACATTTAAGTTATGGCGTATTTCAAGTTAGAATTCGGTTTCGGAAGAAGTAAGAGTGAGTGTAAGATTTCTGATTCTGCGAATCAGGCAGATGAGCAGGCTGTGACGGAGATTCCTGGATGGGACTTCGTGAATGGTGAAGTGGAGAGGGCAAAACAGCAAGGGCGCTTTAAAGTTGCTGGTAATTATCTTACTGCAGCCCGTTCCTTTACTAAGTTCATGGGTAGGAGCAGTTGGCTTTTTTCTGATATGACGGCAGAAAAGCTGGACAGCTATCAGCGATGGCTGCAGGAGCGCAATATCTGTCTGAACACATGTTCCGCTTATATGCGGGCATTGCGGGCTATGCATCATAGAGCATTGCCGTTTCTCAATGCTGCTCCATTCAGTAAAGTGTTTACGGGGAGGACCAAGACCGAGAAACGTTGCATCTCACAATCAGAAATTCTGCAGCTCAAGGCCTTGCCGTTACAGCCAGGAGGTTCTCTTTCCTTCGCTCGTGACATCTTCCTGTTTTCTTTTTATGCGATGGGAATGCCTTTTGTTGATATTGCCTATCTCAAGAAAAGCCAACTGAGAAACGGATGTATTTATTATGCCCGGCATAAGACGGGACAGCAGATACAGGTAGCACTGTTGCCTGCGATGCTTGAAATCATCATGCGATATGAACAAGGAGATTCTGAATTTGTCTTTCCGATACTTTCAGACAAGGTGGGAGATTCTGTTTCCTCATCCTCTGTTTCTGCTCAACAGCATCGTCAATATACGGCTCGATTGCGCCAGTACAACTACAATCTGCATCAGTTGTCTAAGATGCTGGGGCTGGCTAAACCCTTATCCTCTTATGTGGTTCGTCATTCGTGGGCAAGCATAGCTTATCTTCATCATCTGGACATCAGCTTGATAAGCAAGGCTTTGGGACATACCAAATCTTCAACCACCTTTATCTATATAAAAAGCCTTTTTGATTCCGACCTGTTCGAAGCAAATCAGACTTTGATGGAAGATCTGGGGTTGTAGTTCTGTCGGCAAGTAGCCTCCTTTCGTTTATTGCCTGGTTACGGCAAGATATTGCCCTCTGCCAGGGCAACTTTGTGCCATTGCCAGGCACAAAACGATACGTCGGGAGGAAGAATTCTTCAGAACTGCCATCTATGATTTGGAATATGGTTTGCTTCCAGAGCCGTTTTGCGTGTGAAAAGACTACTCTCGATTTTACCCTTCACCCTTCACCTTTTTGCCTGAAACCCCGATAAACACAGGGGGTGCGAGAGGTGAAGGGTTTGCTTAACCCTTCACCCACCCTTCACCACCCTTCACCCGGTGTAAGTATAAGCGCGGAGCCTCCTAGTTCTCACAAAGGTCGGTCTTCATTGATGACCAGAGTTGGTCTTCATTTAAGCCTCGAGCTGGTCTTCATTGATGACCGAACCATTACCAGAAAAGCGTTTGCTTTCCAAAAATAATGAGGGTGAAGGGTGGGTGAAGGGTGGTGAAGGGTTAGAATAACCCTTCACCCGTGTAAGTCGCTAATATATAGGAATTTAAGTCGCTTTGGTGAAGGGTGAAGGGTATTTTTGAAAGTAGCTCTCTATTCATCAGACTCAGCAAAACTCCTTCGGAAAATGTGAGGATTTGGACAAAAACTCCTTCGGAAAATGTGAGGATTTGCCGAAAACTCCTTCGGAAAATGTGATTTTTTATACGTAATCATTTGATTTTTAGCCTCTTTTGTAAAAGAGGCTAAAAACGCCAAAATGGGCTATCCGTACCAGCCTCTTGCCATACGAGCGTAATGCCGAGGCTAAAACGCTCAATATTCCTCTCTATATGCTCTTTGTTCTCGGAAAGGAGCTGGAGACTGAAAGCTAAAATCTAAAAATGCTTAAAAGGTAAGCAACCACTTCCATACTGGTATCACTTCAATCTTCAAGTCATCCAGTTCTATCGTCTCCTCTTCATCCATCGTAATAACAAAAAGTCTACTTCCTGGATACCTCTTCTGATAAGCATTCAAAGCCCCCAATTCTCGTTCTCGAGTAGCAGCATCCTTGATACTATACGACACTTGGAAAGCACATTGATGCTCAAAGAGACAAAAATCCACCTCCACATTATCATGATAATAGAAGAGATCTTCCCCATACTTCTCATGCAGGTGAATAGCTACCAGATTCTCCAAGAGAGATGTTTCTGGATCAAAGAGGAATAGACTCAGAAAACCATTATCTATAAAGTAATACTTCTGGTTCGACATTCTATCTTGTAATTTTGCGCAAATGTTTTCTATGGAGAAGACCAAGCAAGTGTCCTTGATATATCTCAGATAGTCCACTATCGTCTCTTGCTTTACCTTTCCAGCCACAGTAGAAACCAGATTAGCCAGTCTGTTATAAGACTGTGGCTGCTTTACGCTCTCAGAAAGTTTACGTATCAAAGTCTTCATCGCCAGAGGGTTACGAATTCCGTATCTGGTAATTAAATCTCCAAAGTAAATCTTGTTGTATAGATTGCCCAACCACTCTCGCTTAAACTGATTATCAACAATCACCAATTCTGGCAAACCGCCAATATGAAAATACTCCAGAAAAGCCCTCTTGAGGTCAGAATTTTGCAGATACTCCCACTGCGCAGGCAAGGAGATATGCTGGGCTGTCAAGTATTCCTGAAAGGAGAAAGGAAAGACGGGCTGCACCATATATCTGCCACCAAGCGTAGTAGAAATCTCGCTACTCAGCATCTTGGCGTTGCTACCAGTGATATACACTCTATATTTCTGGTCAGCAAGTCTGCGTGCAAATTTCTCCCACCCATCAATGATTTGTATCTCGTCGAGCATGAAGATAGGCTGATGCCCATACATCTCCTCGTAAGCCTGCTTGATGGCATCCAGGTCGGAAAGCTGGAGATTTTCCAATCGGTCGTCCTCAAAATTGAAGTAAAGGATTTCCTCTGGCAGATGTCCCTGAGCTATCATCTCTTGGGCACGCTGATATAGCAAGTAAGACTTACCGGCTCTTCTTAGTCCTACCAGCACATAGTTAGAATGAGATTCGAAGCTGATGTTTCTTTTCACCATCTCCACATTCTGAATCATCCTTTGGTTCTCCGCTATCAGCAGTTTTGCTATTCTCTTGTCCATATCTTCCGTTTTATGTTAATCTGGGTGCAAAGATACAACATTTTCCTTTATAAAGGAAGAAAAATCATAAGTTATTTCCTTTATAAGGGAAACTTTTCTCAAAAACTTTCCCCCTATAAAGGAAACTTTCTTTAAACTCCTTCGGAAAATGTGAGGATTTGGACAAAAACTCCTTCGGAAAATGTGATGAATTGCCGAAAACTCCTTCGGAAAATGTGATAAATATCCTTAAAACTCCTTCGAAAAATGTGATTTTCCTTTCGTAATCCGCTGTTTATTAGTATATTTGCAGAAAAAATACGAAAATATGGAAAGATTGCTTATTTCTCAGTTGCTGAAATGGAAAGAAAGCCATGGCAGAAAGCCTTTGGTTTTAGAGGGTGCAAGACAGGTGGGTAAAACCTGGCTGCTGAAAGAATTCGGCAGAAAGTACTTTAAAGACATTTGCTATATCAACTTCGAGCAGAGTGATGTGCTCGGAGAAGTCTTTGCCGGCGACCTGTCACCGCAGCGTATTATAGAACAACTCTCCATTTATAATGGCAAAGTCATAGAGCCTGAGCAGACTCTCATCATCTTCGATGAAGTGCAGGAAATGCCTAGGGCTCTTACTTCTCTGAAATATTTCTGCGAGGAGGCACCCGAGTATGTTATTTGCTGTGCTGGTTCTTTGCTGGGTATAGCCCTGCACGAAGGAACTTCCTTCCCTGTAGGCAAAACAGACTTCCTGCATCTCTATCCTTTGTCTTTCAAGGAGTTTCTGATAGCTAATGGAGAGAAAATGCTGGTTGACTATATAGACAACGGAAATAGAAACCTTGGGGCTTTTACGGAGCGGCTTACCGATTACCTGAAAAAGTATATGATAATAGGTGGAATGCCAGCTGTTGTGATGGAGTGGTTGGATAGTAAAGACTATAATAAGGTAAATCGCATCCAGCAGGAACTGATAGCAGCCTATCAGAAGGACTTCTCCAAGCATGCTCCTAAACCAATGGTAGAGAAAATCCGCTATATCTGGAATAGTATTCCTTCTCAGTTAGCCAAGGAAAACAAGAAGTTTGTTTATGGACTGGTGAGAGAGGGAGCCAGGGCAAGAGAATATGAGGATGCCATCATGTGGCTTTGTGATGCTGGTGAAATCATCAGAACCCACAATGTAAGCAAGCCAGATATTCCTATTTCTGCTTATGCTGATCTGAAATCCTTTAAGGTGTTCCTACTCGATGTAGGACTCTTGAGAGCCATGAGCAGAGTCTCCCCGAAAGTCATACTTGAAGGTAGCAGAATTTTTGAGGAATTTAAGGGGGCATTGACGGAACAGTATGTCTGTCAGGAGCTTCAATGTTTCTCAGATACCCTGGAGGTCAATTACTATTGGTCTTCTTCAGCCACATCCGAGGTTGACTTCCTCCTTTCTGATGGCTGGGATGTTTATCCTTTGGAGGCAAAGGCTGGAGTAACCATGAATGCCAAGAGCCTGAAATTATATCGGGAGAAGTATTCACCCAAATGGGCTATCCGTACCAGCCTCTTGCCATACGAGCGAAATGAGGATTCCAAGATGCTGAATATTCCTCTCTATATGCTCTTTGTTCTCGGAAAGGAGCTGGAGACTGAAAGCTAAAATCTAAAAATGCTTAAAAGACAAGCTTTTTCCAACATTCCCCCGAAAAATGTGTAGGAAAACCATACTATTCCCCCGAAAAATGTGGGAGCATCTAGGATGATTCCCTAGAAAAATGTGATTTTTCATACGTAATCCTTTGATTTTTAGCTTCTTTTGTAAAACAGGATGATAATTCCCCAAGTGGTCTCTCCAATCCTGTTTCCTGCCATACAATAGAAATGAGGATTCCAAGATGCTGAATATTCCCCTCTATATGCTCTTTGTTCTCGGAAAGGAGCTGGAGACAGAAAGCTAAAATCCTGAACGGGCGGCGGTTTTTATATGAACTGTCGCCCGTTTCTTTACATTTTATAAGGAAAAGTGCATAAAAACTGGATTTTTATAACAAAATGCAGGGTGAAGTGCAACTTTTTCTGAAAAAAGTTTGGTGGTTTCCTAAATAATGCTTAATTTTGCACCCGATTAAAAATATTCTTTAAAATTAAGTAAGTTTTAGACTTACATACCCTATATATAATATAAGGTATAAAGTTGATTTCCTCCACCTCGGGGCAAGAGGAGGGGGCAAAAAGATGATGGTAACTCCTTGTGAGTAATCATATAAGAAAAAGTAGAGAGAAAGAAATTATAAACATTATATATTCATTTATTAAAAACGAGAGAGATTTATGGAAAAAAGACTCATGACAGTAGTTGCAGGTCTTGCTCTTAGCACGAGCATGGCTTTTGCACAAAGTCAAATCTCTGGTCACGTAACCTCTTCTGAGGACGGAAGCCCTGTTATCGGTGCTTCTATCAAGGTTGCGGGCACTAACACAGGTACAGTTACCGATATTGACGGTAACTTCTCATTGAACGCTCCTGCCGGAGCCAAGCTGGAAATCACATACATCGGTATGAATCCTGCTCATGTAAAGGCAGGCAATAACATGAAAATTGTTCTTGATCCAGACGAGCATAGCCTTGATGAGGTGATGGTCGTAGCCTTCGGTACTCAGAAGCGTTCAGCTTTCACGGGATCTGCTGCGGTAGTAGGTGCTGGCGAAATTGGTAAGGCTCAGGTTTCTAACCCAGTTGAGTCTTTGAAGGGTAAGGTTGCCGGTGTACAGATGACTCAGGTTTCTGGTCGTCCAGGCGAGAGCTCAAAGATTCGTATTCGTGGTATCGGTACTATCAATGCTAGTACAGACCCATTGATTGTTGTTGATGGTGTGCCTTATGACGGTGATATGAACACTATCAACCCAGACGATGTTGAGAGCCTTACTGTATTGAAGGATGCTGCTTCTTCTGCTCTTTATGGTGCACGTGGTGCCAATGGTGTTGTGATGATTACAACCAAGACTGGTAAGACAGGTTCTTCTTCTATTACATTCGATGCTAAGTGGGGTTCTAACTCTCGCGCAGTGCCAGATTACAAGTATATCAACAATGCTGCTGGTTACTACGAGACTTGGTACACTGCATTGAACAATTATGCTTTGAATACTTTGAAGTATGATGCAAATACTGCAAACCTTTGGGCTAACAAGAATCTGACAGCAGACAATGCTTTCGGTTTGGGTATGAGCGTATTCCAGGCTCCTGCAGGTGAGGTGCTGATTGGTACCAACGGCAAGATGAACCCTAATGCTACTATGGGTCGTGTAGTATCTAACAATGGTCAGCAGTATTATGTTACAGCTGATGATTGGGTAGATGCCATGTTCCGCAATAGCCTCCGTCAGGAGTATAACATCTCTGCACAGGGTGCTAATGAGAAGGGTAACTTCATGCTCTCTTTCAACTACTTGAACAATGAGGGTATTACCTTCGGTTCTGGTTTCGAGCGTTATTCTGCTCGTTTGAAGTCTGAGTACAAGATCAAGGATTGGTTGAAGGTTGGTGCTAATGTCAACTTCGCTCACTATGCCAACAATCAGTCTGGTGTGGGTGATGAGGGTTCATCTGGTTCATCTGGCAACGTGTTCACATTCGTAGCAATGGCTCCTATCTATCCTCTTTATATCCGCGACGCTCAGGGCAACATCATGATGCACGAGGCTAGTGGTACAAAGTTGTATGATTATGGTGATGGTTCTATCAATGGTCAGAAGCGTGCTTATATTGCACAGTCTAACCCTCTTGCTGCTAATCAGCTTGACAAGTATAAGATAGAAGGAAACAACTTCAACATGCAGGGTACCGTAGAGGTTCGCTTGCCTTTGGATGTTACCTTCACATCTATCAACAATGCTTATGTTGATGAGTATCGTACAACACGTACAACCAACCCTTACTTCGGTCAGTATGCATCATCTAATGGTGTGGTTTACAAGTATCATGAAAGATACTTCAACTATAACCTGCAGCAGCGTTTGAACTGGGCTCATGAGTTCGGTGAGCACTCTGTAGCTTTGATGCTCGGTCATGAGTACTACAACCAGAGTTATGCTTTCCTCTATGGTAGCAAGAGCAATCAGTATAGCCCTTCTAACGATGAGTTGGCTGGTGCTGTGTTGTTGAAGAATACTAACTCCTATACCCGTGAGTATAACAACGAGGGTTACTTCGGTCGTGTACAGTACGACTACAATGACCGCTATTTCTTCGATGCATCTCTCCGTCGCGATGCTTCTTCACGCTTCGCAAAGGAGAACCGTTGGGGTACCTTCTATTCTTTGGGTGCTTCTTGGGTAATCAACAAGGAGAAGTTCTTCAATGTAGATTGGGTAGATGATTTGAAGCTGAAGGTTAGCTATGGTCAGGTAGGTAACGATAACATCGAGAGTGTCGATTTGGGTTACTATCACTATACTACCAACTACGATATCGTGAACTCTAATGGTTCTGTATCTCTGGTTCCTGTAGGCCGTTATGGTAACAGAAAGATTACCTGGGAGACAACTGGTGAGTTCAACGTAGGTGTTGACTTCGGATTGTTCAAGAACCGTTTGAGCGGTACTTTCGAGTTCTATTCTCGTAAGACTTCAGATATGCTCTTCAACTTCTCATTGCCACAGTCATTCGGTTACACCGGTTACTATGACAACGTGGGTGATATGATCAACAATGGTCTTGAGTTGACCTTGAACGGTGACATCATCCGTACAAGAGACTTCGTTTGGAGTGCCAATATGAATATCACTTACAACCACAACTACGTAAGCTATTTGCCAGATGCAAAGAAGACTTTGACTGTTGATGGTGTTCAGGGATATACTAACGGTGGTTACTTCATCGGTGAGGGTGAGCCTATGTACACTTACTACCTCCACAAGTATGCTGGTGTAGATCATGAGACTGGTGAGGCTCTCTATTACAAGAATGTGAAGGATGAGAATGGTAATGTTACTGGTCAGACCACAACCAAGAACTCTTCAGAGTCTGATTACTACTTGTGTGGTACAGCTTTGGCAGACGTATTCGGTGGTTTCGGAACAAGCGTTTCTTACAAGGGCTTCGACTTCTCTGTAGATTTCATGTATCAGATCGGTGGTCAGATTTACGATAACGACTATGCTAGTGCAATGAGCGCAGGCGGTAAGTCTATGCGTGGTATGGCTCTCCACGAGGATATCCTGAAGGCTTGGACTCCTGAAAACAAGAACAGCAATATCCCACGTCTGCAGTATGGTGATACATATATGGCTTCTCAGTCAGACCGTTTCTTGACAAACGCTTCTTACTTGAGTCTCCAGAACATCAACTTGGGTTATACCTTCCCTAAGGCATGGATCAGCAAGCTCAACTTGAGCAACTTGCGCATCTACGCTCAGGCTAACAACGTATGGGTATGGTCAAAGCGTCAGGGTCTCGACCCACGTACCAGCTTGACAGCTGCCAACGCTTCTTATTATCCAGGCGTACGTACCATCACTGGTGGTATCACACTTACATTCTAAACTTATATAATATAGGAATACAATTATGATTAAGATAAAGAATTCAATCTTAGGTGTAGGTTTGGCCTTTGCAAGTCTTACTACATTCACTGGATGTATCGACGAGACCCAGCCTACCGATATTGCAACATCTGAGCAGGTTAGCCAGTCTGCTGCAGCCGTAGAAGGATTGGTGATGGCAATGCCAGCGTTCTTCAACAACTTGAACGAGACATTCTATACACCAAACAACTACCACTTCAACTTCGGTTACGGATCAATGATCCGTATCCGTGCCACATTGACTGAGCCTTTCGTAACACCAGGCTCTGGTTATGACTGGTTTGCGCCATGGGCAGAGAATGAGGGTATCAACCAGGATGCAGCCCGTTCTAACTTCGTCTGGACATACTACTACAAGTTCATCCAGACAGCCAATAACGTTCTCGCTACTATCAATGAGGAGACTGCTACTGATGAGCAGAAGGGTTACATTGCAGCTGCCAAGGCTTTCCGTGCGCTCGCTTATCTCGACCTCGGTCGTATGTACGAGTACTTGCCAACAGACGTTACAAAGGGTGTAAATGCCGATGGCAATGATGTTACTGGCTTGACTGTGCCTATCGTGAAGGAGGGTATGGCTGAGACTGATGCACGTAACAATCCTCGTGTGAAGAAGGAGGACTTGATCAAATTCATCAAGGAGGATTTGGAGTATGCTGAGCAGAATATCGGTAAGCTCACAAAGACAGAGAAGACTTTGCCTCACTTGGACTGCGTATATGGTCTGGAGGCTCGTCTCTATATGTGGGAAGGCGATTATGCCAAGGCTCAGGCTGCAGCAGAGAACGCTATCAAGACTTCTTCTGTACAGCCTATGACTCAGGCTCAGTGCCTGAACACCACTACAGGTTTCAACAACCTGGCAGACTTCATGTGGGGCTCTCAGCAGACATCAGAGGATGATGTAGTTTCTACAGGTATCGTCAACTGGATATCATTTATGTGTAACGAGCAGACCTTCGGTTATTGCGGTGCAGGTACTGGTGACTATATCCGAATTGATACATTGGCTTATAATCGTCTGAATGATACCGACTTCCGTAAGTTGGAGTGGGTAGCACCAGCGGGTTCTCCAATCGCAAACAAGGTTTCATTTGTCAATAAGACTTATGGTGCTTCAATGCCTCCTATGGCATCTGTCAAGTTCCGTCCTAACCAGGGTGAGATGGATGCTCCATCTGTTGCAGCTGCTACAGCATTCCCTGTAATGCGTGTAGAGGAGATGTACTACATCCGCATGGAGGCAGCTGCACAGCAGGATGCAGCAAAGGGTAAGGAACTCTTGGAGTTGTTCATGAAGACTCGTGACCCTAAATATACTTGCAAGGCAACAAGCAAGGAGGATATCATCAAGGAAATCTACTTCCAGAAGTGTATCGACCTTTGGGGTGAGGGTATCACATTCTTCGATATGAAGCGTTTGAACTACTCTTTGACTCGTGGTTATCATGGCACAAACCATTCTGTTGGTGCTCGCATCAATACAAATGGCCGCCCTGCTACAACCAACTTCCTTTTCTATCGTACAGAGGCAGAGAACAATACAGCTCTTAAGGGATGGAACAACCCAGACCCATCTGGTAAGTATCCACTTTGGACAGAGTAATAACACGAATCGTTATATAAAAGATAAAAAAAGTTATGAACAAGTTTTTTAAATATACATTTATAGCACTGCTCGGTGTTCTTACCCTCGGTTTGAGCTCTTGTACAGATGAATATGAATATACTCCAACTTCTAAGACAGAGTTGGGTGGTAATGCTTTCTTGGTAAGTGAAGGCTCTACAGCCATCTCATACTTGCCAACTGCAGAGCAGAGCTTTACATTCAAGGTGTCTCGTATTGATTCTACTGAGGCTCAGACTGTAGGTCTGTCTAGTAGTAATGAGAAGTTTACCGTTCCTGCAACCGTTTCATTTGCTGCTGGTCAGAAGACAGCAGAGGTAAAGGTTTCTTTTGATATCGCAACAGGTACATCAGAGAAAACTCGTATCGCCATTACTGATGCAGAGAAGTATTACTATGCTGCAACCGTACTTGATTATACCATCACCCGTTATCAGTCTTACACTGGTACATACGTAGCTAATGGTCTTGGTTTCCAAATCCAGACTCCTTGCTATATGATTGGTGCTGGTAAGTTTATGGTTCCTGCTGATCCTGCGAATGGATATGAGTATGATATAGTATTCTCTATCGATAAGGACAATAATGTAATCGTAGCTCCACAGCCAGCTTGGAATCATGCTTCTTATGGCGCAGTATATGTAATGGGTAATGCCGAAGGTGATGCTGCAGCTGATGGCTCTGGTTCTGGTGTTGCTGGTACTTATGATCCAGAAACTGGCGTGGTAACTATGGCTATGTATAATTTCATACCTAATACCGGTTCTTTCGGAACATTTGACGATGTCTTTGTATTTGATGAGAAGCCAGCTCTTTAATTTAATATAACAAGAAAGCCGGATGGGACAGTACCCATCTGGCTTTTTTCATTTTTTGCCTATGAAAAGATATTTTACTTTAGCTTTAGTAGCGTCTCTCTTTCTCTGCGGTGTTGAGGCTAAGGAGAGAACGATGGATGAGAAGCAAGCCATTGCTTCTTCGGTGTTGACTATGCAGTCACAGACACGTGGTAAGGCAGAACTGACGCTCAGACTCTTGCAGGCTTCTGATACCTATACTGTATTGGGAGACGACAGCCGCTTTGTAGTGGTAAGCAATGATGATGCTTTCGATGCCGTGATCGGTTATGCAGACTCTCCTTTCGATGCTTCTGCCAATAGTTCTCTGGCATGGTATCTTCGTGCTGCATCTGAATCCATGAAGGCTGATTTGCAGAAAGGCTCTGCCGTAACAAGAGCTTTGGTGATTCCTTCGGGCGATTTCAAGGAAGCGGTAGAACCTCTCTGCAAGACGCTCTGGGAGCAGGGTAAGCCATTCAATAATCTTTGTCCTACCAATTCTAAAAACAAGGCTTATCCTTCGGGATGCGTGGCTACGGCTTTATCGCAAATTATGTATTATCACAAGTATCCTATTAAGGGAAAGGGCAGTCATCAGTATAGCTTTACCCCAGCCGTGGGAGATGGTAGATTGCTGAGTTGTGATTTCGCAAACACCACTTTCGACTGGGAGAATATGTTGGAAGACTATGAAAGTAAGAAAGATTATACAGAGGTGCAGGGAAATGCTGTGGCAACCCTGATGGCTGCTGTAGGTGTTTCCGTAGATATGCAATATACTGAGTCTGGTTCTGGTGCCATGTCAAGGGAAGCGCGTTATGGCTTAATCAATTATTTCTGCTATAATGAGAATATCAACTGGCTGAACCGTTCTTTCTATTCGGCTGCCGAATGGATGAAGTATATCTATACGGAATTGAATCAGAACCGTCCTATCTATTATACGGGTGATGATGAAAGAAATGGCGGCCATGCCTTCGTGCTTGATGGATATGACAAGCAGGGCATGGTTCACATCAACTGGGGATGGGGACCAAAAGGCGGAAATGGTTACTTCGACATAGCTCTTCTGAATCCTACAGGATTTCAGTTCAGCGAAGGTCAGGATATGCTGATAGGCATTTCGCCTGCTTCCTGTCTTCAATATGAATCCCGTTTTTATGCTGATGAAGGATTGAAAGCCAGCAAGGTGGCTTCCTTGCTGAATGTGCAGCCGGGTAAGATCTATAATCAGACGGGTGATAACATCTCTGGTGATATCGCTGTGATTCTGGAATCTTTTGATGGTGTAAAGAATGTAATTCAATCAGCTCATGTAGTTAAGGCGATTACCTATTATTATGTGAATAGCGGTAGTGATGCTGTGAAAATTGGAGGTGTGCTGAAATTGCCTTCTACCTTGAAGGATGGTGATTACAGAGTGTATGTTGCCTCTAAGTGTGACAAGGATACTGACTGGCGTCTGATTCGTACTCCAGAGGGAACTGCCAACAGTTATATGCTTACCATAGCTGATGGCAAACTGGCTTCTGTAGGCGAGGGCATTGCGGATGATTCGTGGACAACTACCGGCATTACTCCTATACATGCTATTCCAGCCAAGTATCGTTCTGCCAAGACTTTCAACATCAATGGTCAGCAGGTTGACTCCAGCTATCACGGTATCGTCATCAAGGATGGAAAGAAAGTGATGCAATAGGTCTTTAAGAAAAATGATGCATAGGTCTCTTCAAAAGATGCATCATACAATATATATATAATAAGGTGTATCCTTCTTGCCCCCATATATCGGGCAAGCGTGGATACACCTTTTTTATTTTGATAGTTTTTTGTTTTTGCTGATAGATATTCGATATTCCTTGTTTCCGCTTTTATTGGATTTTCATCTTCGAGAAGGTCTGGAAGTATTTCAGGCAGGTGTTGCGCCATTCCTTCGCATTCTCAAGCTGCACGTTGAGAAGCGAATCGGTATGCTGCCATTCCTGTTCATGCCCCTTCATATACTGTTTGGCTGAGGTGTGCCAGAAGTCGCGATATACTTCAACCATCGCTACACCCATGTTGTACTTCATGCAGAGTTCCTGCCAGAGGGTGCTGCCCGACTTCATCTTGTAATTCCATGGCACATGATGGAACCAGAGGAGATATTCTTCTGGGCAAGTCTTGATGTTGTCATACAGACTGCGATATGGTTCCGGATACTGGCTTACGGCATCTGATCCCTTGGATGAACGGTCGAAACCAATACCCTTGGCATCTGCCTTGTGATAATATACCGGGCACCACTCCAATGGATAGCTGGCGATGAAACCATCCGGTTCCGGACCATAGTGATGGTCGAACTTGAAGATGTGATGCAAGCCCAGCGGCATCATATAGTTGACGCAGGCTTCGCGAGAGGTCATCATCATCATCTCCACAGGTTTGGTGAACTTCTCGTCCTGGTTCTCATAGGTCTGTACGAGCCATTCGTGGGCAATCTCTTCGGCTGTAAGCGAAGGATTCCATGCCAATCGGCCAAAAGCATACCAGTTAGCCTGTGAGAAAGGATGACCGCACCAGTTGGCATCATCACCGATATTGGCTACGCCAGAGATACCTACCAGTTTGCTTGGATTGACGAATCCGAAGAATTCCTTCCACATAGGTGCAAGAAAGGTGAGGTGCTTGCTCTGTCCCAGATATTCCTGGGTAATCTGAAGTTCTGCTATCTGAGGTGTCTGTCTGATGTTGTCGAAGATAGGAGCGTATGGTTCACGAGGCTGGAAGTCGAGCGGACCGTTCTTTGACTGGAGAATTACATTGTCACGGAACTTTCCATCCATACCTTTGAATTCGCTGACAGCTTGCTTTACACGGTCTTCTCCCTTATGGTTAGCACCATATACAAAGCTCCTCCACATGATGATGCCACCGTATGGCTTCACGGCATCGGCAAGCATGTTGGCTCCCTCAGCATGAGTGCGGTGGTAATCGCCAGGACCAGGTTGTCCTTCTGAATTAGCTTTTACCAGGAATCCGCCAAAGTCTGGAATGGCAGCATAAATCTCCTTTGCTTTCTTCTGCCACCACTGTTGTACCTTTTTATCCAATGGGTCTGCAGTCTTGGTATAGCCCAATGCCATAGGAGAAGCAAAGTTGATGCTGAGATACACTCGGATGCCGTATGGACGCAGGATGTTGGCGATGACCTTCACCTTATTAATATATTCTGCCGTCATCATCTTTGGTGATGCATTTACATTGTTCAGTACACTTCCGTTAATACCGAGCGATGCGTTGGCACGGGCATAGGTGATGAGACGGTCGTGAAGACTCTTGCTGATGCTGCCGCCCTTGCCGTTTTTGCCGAGTTTGATTTCTTCCCATTTGAAGATGCTCTTGCCGGCATAGCCACGTTCGATGCTGCCATCGAGATTATCCCAATGGTTGAGGATGCGGAGACCCACTTGTGGCTTCTCGGTTTCATCTATAGCTTTGCTGAAGTTCTGCTGATTGCCGCTACCCGTGTTGTAGGCATCGGTGTTCTGAAGTCGGATCAGCTCGTAGGCACCATAGAGCAAACCGATAGGAGTGCTGGCGGTGATGGTAGCCTCATACTCGATATTGTCGCCCTGGTGGGCAGGACGGGCATAGATGCTGTAGCCTTCGCCCAGATCCAGCGCCTTGTCTAGCTTCAGTTCGGCGCTCTTGCCACGCCAGTGGTTGGCAAGCTCCTGACTTGCGATACGTATCGTAGCGTTGTCATCGGCGTTTGTTTTTACCTGGCAGGAGTTGGCGTACGCCTTTCCCAGCCATAAACCTGACCCGTTGTTCTGTGCAGATACCTGCAGCGAAGCCAGCATCATGCATCCTGCCATCAGGCATTTCTTGATGTTATAGTTCATAATCTCTATTCTTTATCTTAGGTTATTACTACTGCAAAATTAGCAAAAAACACTGAAAGCAGCAAATTCTGACTTTTTCTGGTGTAACGTATTCTTTAGTTTCCTTATCATTTTCGTTTTATTTCTGTTTTTGATACGTGTAGAAATGTTATGGTTACTCGTGGAAAGTGTTTTATAGATAGAATTTCGTAAATTTGCATCGTCAAAATAGCAATGCCATCACTTAAAAACAAAGTAACAACAATGAATAAGCAAACGATAAAAATCTTTTCTCTGGCACTTGCGCTGGCTGCATCCAGCTCGGTGGCACTTGCCCAGAAGGTATGGAAAGGATCTTGGGCTACTGCAGTGGAATGGACTGGCAAAGGAGATATGCCTAAGAAAAGCTTGAGCAACCGCTCTTGCCGACAGATAGTTCATGTATCTTTTGGTGGCGAGGAACTCAGAGTGAAGCTCAGCAATGAGCAGAGCAAGGAACCGGTAGAAATCAAATCGGTGTATATCGCCGATACCGATGTTCCAAGTAATTGGGGTATCAACGCCAAGACCGTGAAGTATCTCAAGTTTAATGGCAAGAAGAATGTGACTATCGCTCCGGGCAAGGCTATCTTCTCAGATGATTTGAAATATGCCTTGAAGAGCGGACAGCGCCTCACGATTACCATCGACTATGGCAAGCAGACTCCAGTGAATGCAACATCTCATCGTGGTTCACGTACCACATCTTATATAGTAAACGGTTTGCATCGTACTCCTAAACCGATGGATAAGAGTTTTGATGATGGCGAGGAGGTGGATCACTGGTACAATCTTTCTGCCATTGATGTGAAGACCGATAAGGCTACTCCGGTAGTAGCAATTCTCGGAAACTCCATCACGGATGGTCGAGGAAGTACCACCAACCATCAGAACCGTTGGACTGATTTCCTCTCGGATGCCTTGAATGCAGAGAAGCCATACGGTGTATTGAATCTCGGTATCGGCGGCAACTGTGTCGTGGAAGGTGGATTGAGTGAACCTGCCATGAAGCGTTTCGACCGTGACATTCTGGGACAGACAGGTGTGGATAAGCTCATCATCTTCGAAGGAACCAATGATATCGGCTGCTGCGGCGGGAATTATGAACATGTAACTGATACCCTGATTGCCTGCTACAAGGTGCTGATAGCAAAAGCCAAGGCAAAGGGAATCAAGGTGTATGGCGGAACCATCACTCCAACCAAGGGAAACGGATGGTATTCTTTCTGGCACGAGGCGATGAGACAGACCGTGAACGAATGGATCAGAAAAAGTGGTGCCTTCGATGAGGTCATCGATTTCGATGAGTTGACCCGCGACCCGAAAGATCCGCAGCGCCTGAAGGCTGAGTATTCGGACGACTGGCTGCATCTCAATCCGAAGGGATATGAGGCTATGGGCAAGTTTGCCGCAGAGAAACTGAAGTAAATGTAGTATATGCATCTTTTATGTTATATATATAATAAGGTGTAAACTTAATGACTGGATAAAATATGGAACAGACAACTGTAACACAGGAATCTAAAGGATTCTACAAACTGAATTGGCTACAACGCATCGGATTCGGATCTGGAGACTTGGCGCAAAACCTCATCTACCAGACCATCTGCATGTATCTGCTATTCTTCTATACCGATATCTACGGACTCAATCCGGGTGTGGCTGCCACCATGTTCCTGGTGGTTCGCCTGGTGGATGTACTCTGGGACCCATTGGTGGGAACTTATGTAGATAAGCATAATCCACGTTGGGGTAAGTATCGTTCTTATCTCGTGTTGGCGGGTTTGCCGCTCACTGTACTTGCCATCCTCTGCTTCTGGAATGGTATGGAGGGACAGACAGAAACCATCAAGCTCATCTATGCTTATGTAACATACGTAGGCTTGTCGATGCTCTATACATTGATCAATGTACCTTACGGAGCCTTGAACTCTTCGCTGACCCGCGATACAGACGAGATTACCATTCTCACCTCTGTACGTATGTTCATGGCAAATGTGGGTGGACTCTGTGTATCGGCAGGAGTTCCAATCCTGGTAGCTATGCTCGCAGCAGCCAAGGATCTTCCTATCGAGATGGCGCTCTTCATGGGCTTGGGCTCTCTGCCATCCTTCATCTTTATGCCGCTGGTGCCTGCCATCAAGAAAAAGGTAGGCAAGAAGAATATGTTCTACATCTTCCTCACTGTGGCTATCGTGGGTATGGCGTTGCTTTATATCATCAGCAAGATGGGGCCTGTAAAGGATCATATCACGCTGGTTTATATCGCACAGTTCATCAAATCGACAGGTGTTATCGTGGCAACAGGTTATATGTGGGCTTTGATTCCTGAGGTCATCTCCTATGCAGAATATACCAGCGGCAAGCGTATTGCCGGTATCGTCAACGCCCTGACCGGTATCTTCTACAAGGCTGGTATGGCTTTGGGTGGAGTAGTACCGGGTGCCGTTCTTGCCTGGACCGGTTATCAGGCTGCGGCTGCTCAGGAGAGTAATTCGCTTCCTACCGACAGTAATGCCTGGTTTGTTGCCATGCTGATCTATGCCCTGGTAGGTTTCGCCCTTCTGGTATTCTGCTTTACCCAGACCAAGGAGCGTGTGGTAATGGACGAGAAGGAAACCAAGAACGTTAAGGTGAGCGATCTGTGGACAGAATTCTTCCACAACCGTCCGCTCCGTATCGTGGCGCTCTTCTTTATCACCGCCTTCGCCATGATGTCGGTTGGTAATGCAGCCGGCGCTTATTTCATGAACGATCTGGAGCAGCAGACTCCTTTGGCACAGGAAGGTATCCGCTGGCTGGTATGCGTGATTCCTGCCATCCTGCTGGGTTTGGCAATGTTCATCATCTCTAAATATGAGTTGACCGATGAAGTTATCGACGATATCAACAAGAAGATTGAGGCTCGTCATCAGGAAGAAAAATAAGATAGAATTAAAAATTAGATAATCATATAGAAGGAGAGAATCCCTGTATTCTCAAATTCAAAATAATAAATGTGCAATGAAGAAAATTTCAACTTTTGCCTTGGGATTGATGCTTGCTTCTGCAGCTTTTGCCCAGAAAGGTAATAACGCTCCAATTCCAACATTCCAGGAAGCTATGGGTAAGTACTTCCTGGTAGGTGCAGCCATTAATACTGATTTGCCTAATGGACAAGACCCGGCAGGTGAGGAAGTTGTGAAGAAGCAGTTTAACCAGGTTGTTGCCGAAAACTGTATGAAGGGCGAGGTAAATCATCCAGAGGTGAATCGCTTTGATTTTACCGATGGTGATAAACTGGCTGACTGGGCAGAGAAGAATGGCAAGACCTTGATAGGTCATTGTCTGGTTTGGCATTCTCAGCCACCTAAGTGGATGTTTACCGATGATAAGGGCAATCTGGTAAGCCGTGAAGTGCTCATAGGCAGAATGTATAATCATATCATGACCGTGGTTACTCATTATAAAGGTAGAGTAAAGGGATGGGACGTAGTGAACGAAGCTTTCGAGGATGATGGCTCTTACCGCAAGTCTTTATATTATAAGATTATCGGTCCGGAGTTCATTGAGCTGGCCTTCCGCTTTGCGCATGAGGCTGATCCAAACGTAGAACTTTACTACAATGATTATTCAACTTCGAAGCCTGCCAAGCGAGAGGCTATCTGCAAGCTGGTTCGCAGTTTGAAGGCAAAGGGTCTCCGCATTGATGCAGTAGGTATGCAGAGCCACAATGGTTTTGATTATCCTGATTATGCTGAGTATGAGAAGAGCATCGAGGCTTTTGCAGGTGAAGGCGTGAAGGTGATGCTGACGGAGTTGGATATCAACATGCTTCCTAATCCGGAAGGATTCGGCGGAGCGGAAATCAGCCAGAAGTTTGAGCTTCAGAAGAAGTTCAATCCATACGTGAAGGGGCTTGACAAGAAGGCACAGAAGCTCTTCAATCAGCGTTATCTCGATCTCTTCAAGATTGTTGAGCGCCACAAGGATGTCATCAGTCGTGTTACCTTCTGGGGTGTCAACGATGGACATTCATGGCTCAATGGCTGGCCTATCCCTGGCAGAACCAACTATCCACTGCTCATCGACCGCAACAATGAGGTGAAGCCAGTGGTGAAGGAAATCGTAAAACTCTTTAAATAAGATTTCTTTTAATAGTTTTGTAAATCTCTTTAAAAATTAGACAATAATGAAAGCAAGATATTTGTTCCCAAAGGATTATATGGCAGATCCTTCTGCCAATGTGTTTAACGGTCGCCTGTATGTTTACCCTTCTCATGACTGGGACAGCGGCGAATGCTTCGATGATGATGGCGGTCACTTCCAGATGAAAGACTATCACGTTCTCTCTATGGACGACGTGATGGAGGGTGAGGTAACCGATCATGGTGTGATTCTCGATGTGAAGGACGTGCCATGGGCTGAGAAGCAGATGTGGGATAACGATGTAGTGGAGAAGGATGGCAAGTACTATCTCATCTTCTCTGCCAAGGATTATAATGGTGTGTTCCATCTCGGTGTGGCAGTGGCTGACAAGCCGGAAGGTCCTTTCATTCCGAATGCCGACCCTATCCGCAAGTCATACAGCATCGACCCTTGCGTGTTCAAGGATGATGACGGTAAGATTTACTGCTACTTCGGCGGTATCTGGGGCGGTCAGCTTCAGTGGTACAAGGACAACAAGGCGTTGAAGAATGAGCATCTCCCTGAAGGCAAGGAGAATCCGTTGCCATCTCGTGTGGCCATGATGACGGATGATGTGCAGCAGTTTGCAGAAATGCCAAAGCCTGTTGTCATCGTTGACGAAGAGGGTAAGATCTTGCCAGCCGATGATCCGCATCGCTTCTTCGAGGCTAGCTGGATGCACAAGTACAATGGCAAGTATTACTTCAGCTACTCTACCGGTGATACTCATTATCTCTGCTATGCGGTAGGTGATAATCCTTATGGCCCGTTCACTTACAAGGGCGTCATCCTGGAGCCGGTTGTAGGTTGGACTACCCATCACAGCATCTGTGAGTACAAGGGACAGTGGTATCTGTTCCATCACGACTGCGTGCCATCTAATGATACAACCTGGCTTCGCAGCGTAAAGGTGGCTCCTCTTTTCTATGATGAGGAGGGTAACATCTTGCCAGTAAAATAAAATACAAGACAATGGCTTTTAGGTTTATATGTTTAAATAGGTTAGGTGAATAGTTGATAGCAAAGCAAATGTTAGTTTATGCCAGGCAGCATCTTCGCGAGGAAGGTGCTGCTTTTTTTAATCTAATGTTATTTTTAAGTTATTTCTTCCATTTTGTTAGAGAATTCAGAGTTTTTTTGTTTACCTTTGTACCCGTAAACCAATGAAACGAAAGAACTATGTTGAAATTACTGTTAAGGTTATGGTGGCTGCAACAGCGCCGTAACTTCCGCAAGAGAGATGCCTTCGTGGCTTGCTACATCATCTTCGTGTATGTGGCGGTGGGATTCAGCTTCTTTCAGGGCTTCACCGAGAGTGGAGGAGAACTGAAGGGAGAGGACATGCCGGCTCTGTTGGGTGCGGGCATCGTAATCGGTATGCTGATTCCTGACATCATCATGAAGATGGTGATGAAGCGGGATATTACGGCAATGGATGATTATGTGAAGTCGCGCCCAGTGCCAGAGAAAATCTGGAACAAGTTCCTGCTCACTACCAATCTCGTGAGCTTCTGGAACTATGTGCTTCCGGTGCTTACGCTTCCGGTGTTCATCTATCTTCTGCCGGCAGGTGAGGTTGTAGCCAGCTTCTTCCTGTTCCTGGAGTTCTCTTTTGTCAACGGCATCTATATCACCTGTTACCGCAAGGCTACGGAGTGGATTCTGAAATGGCCTTTGATACTGGGATGGATAGGCATGTTTGTGGTGCTGATAGGATATATGTTTGTGGCTTCCTTCTTCCCAGTATATATGGGATGGATAGGTCTCTTCTTCCTTGCTGGAGCGGTATTCTCCGGACTTACCGCCTATCTCTATCACGAAAAGATTTATAACGAGCAGAAACAGAAGGTTTCCAAGTTCCGTGGATTCAGCCATGTCAACCTCTTCAGCTTGCAATATATCGGCACATTGAGAGCAAAGCGTGTCCGTACGATGGTGATTTTGATTACTGCCATCTTCCTCTTTGACGCCTATCTCTTTGCCCTTCTTCCTGCAGAACCGGGACAGGAAATAGGGGACAAGGTGGCTATGACTACCCTCTATGTAGCGGGTGCCATCCTGCTGCCATCGGTGGTATTGTCGCAATGGACCTTTGGTATTGAGGCAAACTTCTTCCATGGTTTGATGACCAAGCCGGTAAAGGTGAAGCAGATGCTGCAGAATTGTTTCTATTATTATATGGTAGTGAGTGCGATAGCCTTACTGCTAACCATGCCGTTCCTTTTCCTGGAGGCAGGAATCGGAATCCAGGTGCTTATTAGTGGTTTCTGTCTGGCGGTATTCATCAATCTCTTCAATCTGCCTACGGCACTCTTCTCTTCCCGTCTGGAGATATTCCAGACTTCCATGTTCAGCATGCAGGGAGCGAATCTGAAGATCAATCTTTATGCCATCGCCTTCCTCTTCCCGCTGGCTGGCGTCTGTGCAGTCTATCATTTCTTCGGTGAGACGGCATGGTGCATCACCTGTGTGGCAATGGCAGTCTTCAGCATCGCCATCCACAAATGGTTTATCGCCAAGATTGCTGCCATCTTCGAGAAGAACAAGTATAAGCGCATGGAGAAGTTCATGAGTTAAGTGAAGAGTGAAGAATTCAATAGCTTTACTAATCATAAAGTTCAATGTTCAAAATTCAAAGTTCAAAGTAAAATGATCAAGATTCAGAATCTCAGGAAAATATATAATGGCAATACCGTACTCGATATTGATAATCTGGGTATTGCAAAGGGCGAGTTGATAGGACTCGTAGGTAATAATGGTGCGGGCAAGACCACCTTGCTCCGTCTGATTCTCGACCTGATTCAGGCTGATGATGGTTTCGTGGAAAGCAATGGACAGAAGGTGAACGAGAGTGAGACCTGGAAGGAATATACCGGCAGTTACATCGACGGCAGATTCCTCATCGACTTCCTCACCCCTGAGGAATACTTCGATTTCATCGCTGATGTCTATAACATCGACGATAAAACCTTGCAGGAGCGACTGGCGCTGTTTGAGGGCTTTATGCACGATGAAATCATGGGAACCAAGAAGTATCTCCGTGATTTCTCTCAGGGCAACCGACAGAAGATTGGCATCATCGGAGCGATGATCATCAATCCGAAGGTTCTTCTCCTGGATGAGCCATTCAACTATCTCGACCCATCTTCCCAGATGACTATCGCCCACATGATTCAGCGTATCTGCAAGGAGCAGGGCACTACGGTCATCATCTCTAGCCACAACCTCAACTTCGTTGCCGACATCTCCTCCCGCATCCTCCTGCTGGAGAAAGGCAAGCTGGTGAAGGATCTTCCTAATGCCGATGGCGCCGCCATCGCTGAACTCAATGAGTACTTCGGTATTCAGGCGGAATAAGAACACGATATTACATAGATAAATCTCTCTCTCAGAATCGTCAGTGAAGCAACAGAATTGCTTCCTGGCGATTCTTCGTGAAGGGCGTTTTTGAAAGTAGCTTTCTATGCACCGGATGTTTGAACCTTTTGCGAACTCTTCCGTCTTTTCTTCACCATTAATATAAATTATACTTCAAGATAAAGGATTTTGAAAATGATTTAGTACTTTTGCAGTCAAAAGAGTATTTCTTTAATTTTTAAAGGTTATATTAATATGTTTGTTAAGAGATTTTTTATAAGTATATCCATGTTATTCTTTGGTGCGCTTCTGTTGCAGGCAAAGAACAATGTGATAGACAGTGGGCAATATCTGTGCTCATACTATTATTGTTATTCGAAAGATACGATAAAGAATGATGAGAAAGGAGAGGATTTGCTCTTTCTTTCTATCGGAAAGAATGTTTCAAAATGCTATAGCTATTATACTTATCAGAGTGATTCCTTGAAATCTACAGAAGATGGCAAGGCGAAGTTTCGCGCTTTATTCAAAGAAGCCCTTAAGCGAGAAGGATATCTGACTAATTCTTTTCCACATCGCAGAATGACGGCATGCGTCTATAAGAATTATCCGCAGAATATGATGACGGTAACGGACGATCTGATGTCTCAGTATTATGAATATAGTGACAGCCTGGGTTTACAGGATTGGGTGGTTGAAGGTGATAGCATTAAAAACATATTAGGCTATAACTGTCAGAAGGCAACCTGTAGATTCCGTGGTCGCTCTTGGACAGCATGGTTTGCCTTGGATGTTCCTATGAGTGATGGCCCTTGGAAGTTCTGTGGTCTTCCTGGTTTGATTATGGAGGTGTATGACAAGGGAAGACAGCAATATTTTTGCATCAAGGGATTGCAAAAGGATGCTGGCACGCCTATCGTTTATGATGTTTTCAATAGAAAACGGATAAAGATAGACCGGAAATCTTTTCTGAAGTCTAAATATAATTATTTTCATAATCAAAATAGCATAGACGAGGCTACGTCAGGTATATCCTTAGGTTTGCCAGACGAAAAACGTAACTATGACTTGATAGAAAGAAATTAGTCTATCACTACTCAACAAGTAAGATTTATGAAGAGAGTTTATTTCATATTTCTATTTTTAACTTTTTATCTTATTGGCTTTGCCCAAAATAAGAAGATAGATACGGCTAATATGCTGTGTAGCTATGTATATGAATATCTTACGGATACGCTGTCTGGAGAACAACAGCGCAAGGAAGACTTGCTCTATCTGCAAATCGGAGCGGAGAGTTCTAAATGCTATAGCTATTATACTTATCAGTGTGATTCTCTGATGGCTTCTCCTAATGGCGATAAACTATGGGATAGCTTCTTGACGGAAGCGATAGGGAAAGGACTGAAAGGAAAGCAATTGCGCAATGCCATACCCCATCGCAGAATGACTGCTACCATTTATAAGAATTATCCGCAAGGGGAAATGACCATTACTGATTTCCTGTTGGGACAATATTATCTTTATGGAGATTCCCTGAATGCGCAGGAGTGGAATATGGAAAATGACAGCACGAAGATGGTGCTCGGTCATGAATGCCAAAAGGCTACCTGCTGCTTCCGAGGAAGACAATGGACAGCCTGGTTTGCCCTGGATGTTCCTGTAAGTGACGGTCCCTGGAAGTTCTGCGGACTCCCTGGCTTGATTATGGAAGTGTATGATAGGGGAAAGCAATACTGTTTCTGTATCAATGGAATGCAGCAGGTTAGTGAAAAACCTATTACTTTTGGTGTACTTGACAAGGAATTCAAGCGTTTTCAGAAAACGACAAGAAAGGAGTTCCTGCAATCAAAATATAAGTATCTGAAAAATCAGAACAGTATCAACGAGGCTTCAACGGGAATATCTCTGGGTGGCTCGGATGAAGTTCTGAAATATGATCTGATAGAAAAAGAATAAGTATCAATGTAAAGAGAAGTCGGAATGGTTTCTCAAGAAGATAATTTATGAAGCAACTGTTTTTATATCTGTGGTTTATCTGCATGAGCACTTTGACCTATGCCCAGCAAGTCACCTTGTCGGGTAAGGTGGAAGATGCCTATACGGGCAACGGGTTGCAGGGAGTGATGGTTACCATCCGACCTGCTGTCGGCAATAGAATCCTGAAGTTTACCAAGACGCAGGCAGATGGAAGTTTCCTGTTGTCGCTCAATGCGATTCCGGAAGGTCGTAACGTGCTGCATTTCTCGATGATGGGATATGCTACGAAAGTTATCCCCTTATCAAAGGATACTACCCAATATGATGTACTCCTGACGGAGCAGGCTACAAAGCTGAAGGATGTTGTGGTGAAGGCTCCAAGTATCCGACAGCGGGGCGATACCATCTCCTACAATGTGGCAAGCTTTGCTGATGCCAACGACAAGAGCCTGGCTGATGTCTTGAAGAAGATGCCGGGAATGGAGGTGTCGGACAAGGGAGAAATCAAATATAACGGCAAGGCTATCAATAAGTTTTATATCGAAGGACATGATATGCTCGGCGGCCGCTATTCCATCGCCACCAACAATATCCATCAGAAGGATGTAGGTTCGGTAGAGGTGATGACCAATCATCAACCTATCAAGGCTTTGGAAGATATGTTGTTCTCGCAAGACCCTGCCATCAATATCAAACTGAAGGAATCTGCCAAGAGTCGTCTGGTAGGAACGCTGAAAGCAGGTGGCGGTATGGAGCAGAAGAAAGGGGAGAAGTTTGGTAAGCTGAATGTCTGGGAAGGTGAGATGTCGTTGATGCGCTTTGCCAAGAAAGCCCAGTCGCTCAATACCTTCAAGAGTAATAATATAGGTACGGATGTAACCGGTGAAGGCAATCTCCTCTTTTCGGATGGTGGTACTGGAGTGATGGGAAATTCTTATCATTTGAAAGATTACGTAAATGTTACGCCCGACCAGCTGACGGATATTTCAGACAGTAGGGTGCGCAAGAACCAGACTCATGTTTTCACAACCAATAATCTCTGGGTATTAGGCAAAAATACGGATTTGTCTTCTCAGATAGTCTATACCCACGACCGTCTTCTTTCTTCCTCATTCAGTAATACCCAGTATTTCCTGAATGATTCAACCATTTATGATATAGAGGATGAACAGGCTAAGCAGAAGCAGAACAGATTGGTTGCCGACTTTACGCTGACTTCGAATGGCGAAAAGGCGTACGTAGCTAATCAGTTTTCCACCGACCTGGCCTGGAATGATGTCATGATGGATATTGACGGCTCTTATCCTAACCATCAGCAAGTCAAGATGCCGAAATATAAAGTATCTGACAAGTTGGAACTGTTGCAGCGGAGTGGCAAGCGAACCTATACCTTTAACACGTATAATTCCTATATGGTGAATCCGCACTCTCTGACAGTTGATAATTCGCAGCAAACGGCTTATCAAAGTGTTCGTTCGGCAGCATTCTTCAGTCATACCAATACTTCGCTCGGCTTTTTCCTCAAGCCTTTTACCGTGATGATGAAGGTAGGCTTGCAGGTATTGAGCAGAACGATGAAGAGTCATCTGGAAAGAGTACCCGATTCCCTGGGCAATATGCGCAATCAGATAGGCATGACCTTCTTCCGAGCCTATGCATCGCCGGAAGCTGAGTTTAACCAGAGTGGCTGGCATATCCGTTTCCAGATGCCTATCACCTTTACACCTTATTATTATAATGATAAGTTGATGGCTTCTAAAGAGAACGCCAGCAAGACGCTGGTTACTCCTCAACTCAGCGTGAGCTATTTTCTTACAGCCTGTTTGCAGGCTACGCTTTCCGGTGGAATCGCTCAGCGGGAAGTGGATGAACAGAATTTCTATCAGGGGCTGCTGATGCGTGACTACCGTAATCTTTATACGGGTTTTGTGGATTATACTGCTGACAAGAGCAAGCATGTTTCCTTCAACATCAACTATAAGCGTCCTCTTGCTACCATCTTTGCCAATGCCTACATCCGCAAGAGCTGGTCTGACAGTCATCTTACGGTGGCTCGTGATTTTGTGGGTGATTATATCATCAACTCCTATTTCTCCAACAGCAGCAGTTCTGAAAACCTGATGGCTGGTGGAAAGGTGAGTAAGGGATTGGGATTCATGCATGGACTCGTTAGCGTAGGTTTTGATTATCTGAGGTTTGATGGCTTCCTGCGTCAGAACGATTCTCCTTCAGCCTATTCATCTGATAACTATATGTTGTCGGCAAAGTGGAGCGGTCGTCCTGCGGATTGGTTCAATTTCACCTATGAGCTGAACTGGGATAAGGATAAGATGGTATTGAAGAATTTGGGCTTCGATTCTTCCTCTACCAATCTTGCCCAGCATCTTACTTTCAACTTCCAGCCATTGAAGTCATGGTTCATCAAGTTGCATGGAGAGCATTATCGCAATCAGATAGCAGATCATCAGCACAAGAATCTTACTCTTGCCGATGCATCCACCAGTTATGGCTTCAGGAATGGCATGGAGTTGAGCCTGACTGCGCTTAATCTTTTCAATCAGCGCACCTACGGCTATACTGTTTATTCGGGGTTGACCCGTACGAGCAAGGAGTATCAGTTGCGAGGCAGGACAATACTGATGTCTATGTTCTTTCATTTTTGATAATGGAGACAATAGTTCTGCCGTTTCTGAAAGATTTTCCGGTAGATTTGGTTAAATATCAAAAATTATAAATGTAATTGTAATAAGAGTATTTATAATTTTTGTACCTTTGCACCCAAACGAAGAAAAAAAATCAATGAGCAAAGGAAAATTAGCTAAGTTTGCGGATATGGAGCGTTTCGAGAACGTGTTCCAGTATCCATATAGTGTAGTAGATGACGTGCCTTTCGATATGAAGGGCAAGTGGCGTGAGATGTATTTCCACAATGATAATCCTATCGTGCTGGAGTTGGGATGCGGCAAGGGTGAATATACCGTGGAACTTGCCAAACTCTATCCTGAAATGAACTTCATCGGTGTGGATATCAAGGGTGCACGAATGTGGACAGGTGCCAAGAAGGCGATAGAAGAAGGACAGAAGAACGTGGCTTTCCTCCGTACCAACATCGAGATTATCGACCGCTTCTTTGCAGAGGATGAGGTGCAGGAAATCTGGCTCACCTTCTCTGATCCGCAGATGAAGAACCCTCGCAAGCGTCTTACATCTACTTACTTCATGAACCGTTATCGTCACTTCCTCGTGGATGGCGGTATTATCCATCTGAAGACGGACTCCAACTTCCTCTTCACCTATACTACTTATATGGTGGATGGCAACCATCTGCCTGTGCTCTTCCGCACTGAGGACCTCTATCATCAGGAGGGTATCGATGAGGAAACCCGTAAGATTCTCTCTATCCAGACTTATTATGAGAGTATGTGGATAGAGCGTGGATTGAACATCAAGTATCAGAAGTTCGCCTTGCCACGTGAGGGTGAGCTGGTGGAACCTGATATTGAGATTCCTCTGGATGATTATCGAAGTTATCGCCGTGACAAGCGAAGCTCAAAGGATACAGCGAAGTAAGTTATCGCAATATATCTAAAAGCGTCTGCCTGATTACTTCCAGATTAAATATCAGGACTAGTCTTAGGTTAGGGATATGTATAGTATTCTCTTACTATATCTTTTGTTAAATCCGGGAATAATCTTGTTGAATTCAAAAAGAAAAAGGTGGAAATGCTTGGTGTTTCCACCTTATTTTATTAAATTTGCAACAAGTTTTTGAAGAAATGCAGTATTCTTAGTGACTGTATGGAACTGACGAAACGACTAAAAGAACAGAATAGTGATAAATAACTAACTAAATAAACGACAAAATGATGAACTACAAGAAATTGGCTCTTACCATTGCGGCAGGAGCGATGGCATCTACAATGATGGCGCAATCTGCACCTCAGTTGAATGCCAACAACATCGACGAAGTAATCAAGGCGATGACCTTGGAAGAGAAAGCCCAGATGCTGGTGGGCGGTGGTAACGATGGATTCGTGGGCAGTGGCGCTATGCTCGGACACCAGAAGAAGTTCGTGCCGGGTGCTGCGGGTACAACTGTAGCCATCCCTCGTCTCGGTATTCCTACTACCGTACAGTGTGATGGTCCTGCCGGCGTTCATATCGATGCTCATCGCGAAGGTGACAGCCGTAGCTACTTTGCTACCGGTTTCCCTATCGGAACCTGTCTGGCTTCTACCTGGAACACCGACCTGGTGCGCAAGGTGGGCGAGGCTATCGGTAACGAAACCCTGGAGTATGGCTGTGATGTTGTGCTCGGACCAGGTATGAACTTGCATCGCAATCCGCTCTGCGGCCGTAACTTTGAGTATTATTCTGAGGACCCAATCGTAACAGGTCTCATCGGAACAGCCTTTGTACAGGGTGTACAGAGTCAGGGCGTGGGTGTAAGTGCCAAGCACTTTGCCGTAAACTCTCAGGAGACTGACCGTACCAAGGTGAATGAGCGATTGAGCCAGCGTGCTCTCCGCGAGTTGTATCTGAAGGGCTTCGAGATGATGGTTCGCAAGAGCAATCCTTGGACTATCATGTCTGCTTATAATAAGATCAACGGTGTTTATGCCCAGGGCAACAAGGGACTCCTTACCGATATTCTCCGTAACGACTGGGGATATAAGGGAATCGTGGAGACCGACTGGATTGGTAAGCGTGCCGACCTTCCTCTGGAACAGGAAGTTGAGGCTGGCAACGACTTGATGATGCCGGGTTATCCAGCACAGGTGCAGGATATTGTTGATGCCGTAAAGAATGGTAAGTTGGATATCAAGGATGTAGATCGCAATGTTCGCCGTATGCTCGAATATATCGTGAAGACTCCTAGATTCAAGGGATATAAATATAGTGGTGAGCCAGACTTGAAGGCTCATGCTGCCATCACCCGTCAGAGTTCTACCGAGGGTATGGTGCTTCTGAAGAATGATGCCGCTCTTCCTATCCAGGGCTTGAAGACTGTGGCACTCTTCGGTGTAAACTCTTACGACTTCATGTCGGGTGGTCTCGGTAGTGGAGCCGTTAATGTAGGCTATTCTGTAGATATGGTTACCGGTTTGAAGAACATCGGAGTAGCAACTACTCCTCAGCTTACAGAAATCTATCAGAATTATGTAAAGTATGCCAAGGCTAAGTTGAAGGCAGACAAGAATCCGATGATGTGGTTCCTGGATCAGGGTCAGCCTAAGCTCGATGAAATCGAGATTACTGAGCGTTGTGTAGCTGGCGAGGAGCCAAAAGCTGATGCTGCCATCATCACCATCGGCCGTCAGGCAGGTGAGGGAATGGATCGCCAGATTAATGGTGAGTTCAACCTCAGTCAGATAGAGCAGGATATGATTTTCCGTGTATCTGATGCTTTCCATGCCAAGGGCAAGAAGGTGATTGTGATTATCAACTCTGGTTCTGTGATAGAGACTGCCAGCTGGAGAGACCGTGTGGATGCTATTCTCGTAGCTTGGCAGCCAGGTATCGAGGGCGGTAACTCTGTAGCTGATATCCTGACCGGTAAGGTGAATCCATCGGGTAAGTTGACCATGACCTGGCCTATCGCTGCTACCGATCATCCATCTACTGCCAACTTCGCCATGGATTATGATATGTACACCTACAAGAATCTGCAGGATTGGAGCAAGGGCAACATCAAGGGTTACGACTATAGCAACCATGAGGAGGATATCTACGTAGGTTATCGCTACTTTGATACCTTTAAGAAGAATGTGGCTTATCCTTTCGGTTATGGTTTGAGCTATACCACCTTCGAGTTTGGCAAGCCATCTGTCAAGGCAAAAGGCAACAATATTGAGGTTAGCGTAACTATCAAGAATACCGGTAAGGTTGCCGGCAAGGAAGTTGCTGAGGTTTATGTCACCGCTCCAAAGGGCGCTTACGAGAAGCCAGCCAAGGAACTCAAGACCTTCGGCAAGACCAAGTTGCTGAAGCCAGGTGAGAGCCAGACTTTGAAGATGACACTCGAGAAGCGAGACCTTGCCAGCTTCGATGAGGCTAACAGCCAGTGGAAGGTCGATGCTGGTAACTATCTCTTCAAGGTAGGTAGTGATGTAGAGAACATCAAGGGTACTGCTACTTTGGAGGTGGCTGAATATACCGAGAAGACAAGCAATGCCTGCGCTCCTAAGGTTCAGTTGAACTATCTGAAGCAGAAATAAGTAATCATAGGGGAGATACAGTATATAAAAATAAAACTCCCGATATCAATAACGAAAAACTCCCGTCTCTTCTCTGAGATGGGAGTTTTTTGTTTAGAAGGAATACTGGGCGGAAATCATCAGTTCGCGAGGGCGAAGATGATAGCTGTCGGTCAATGTACTGATGCCGCTATAGATGGTTTCCATATAGTTCTTTTTATTGAATAGGTTGCGGAGCTCTGCAGAAAGGCGGAGCTTTTTCATTCTCCATACTGCCGATGCATCGCCAAGGAGGGTATTAAGGTGGTTGCCCTCTTGCAGCTCATTGTGATAATGTACGAGCGAAAAGGAGAGGTCCACATGGCTGATGGTAGCGGTGGCAGATACGCTTTGGCGCCAATTAAATAACGATGACTTCGCCATTTTTTGACGTTTCGAGTTGTAAAAAGAGAATTCTCCCTCATAGCTAAAGGCACACCAGGATGGCGAGAAGGCGATGCTGGGCTTCACTGTATAGTTGTCGGCGGTGTAGCTGATGGCATTGCCGCTGCTGTATTGCTCGCCCTTGCTGTAGTTGTAACTGCCCTCCAAGCGGGTTTTCAGATGAAGGTCGTAGAAGCCCTTCGATATGTAGAGCGAAGCCCCTAGATTGTCGCTCTTGCTGTCCTGCTTATATAATGAGGTATAGTATTTGCCATCCTCGATGCGTAGGTCGGATGCCGTGTTCATCCAGTTTTTGCTGGCATTGACCGATGCGCTGAAGAAGATTTCCTTGATTGGACGCTTGTAGTCGTAACTCAATTTGCCATAAAGAGAGCGGGTTATCGGAATGATGTCACTCGAAGTGTACCAAGAGCGATAACTCTGGCGATATTGCTTGATGGCATAGTTGATGGCATTGCCTGTTCCTGTATTGTATCCAGTGTAGATAGTCAACTCTCTACGGAAATCCAATTTCTTATATAAGTAAAGGTAGGGTGATACGGTAAGTAGAGTCTTCTGTGGATAGGTGAAGCGTTCCCAAATGAAGTCGGGAGAGAACGACATACGGAACGTTTCTGTCTTGTATTGCCAGTAAGGGGTGAACTTCCCAGTGATGTTAAGGCTGTTTTGAGCGATTTCATCGTGACTGTTTTCGATGAATCCGTTGTTTTTGCCGATTTCATCGCTTCTTTCCTGATATTTTGCATAGATGTTGTAGAGGTCAATACTCACTCTATATTCCTGCGTCCAGTGGAAGCGATTCTTCATCCACTGTAAGGCGTGGGCAGTATGCCAAAGGTTGGTGCGGATACGATTGCGGTCGTCATTAACGTAAAGGTCTGCCACACCATGGTGATAGTCGGCAGTGCTACGCCAAGAGAGTTGACTTTTCTTGAAGACGAAGAGGCGGTAGATACTTGCCGAGAGGTCGAGCTTTGGGATGCGGACACGTTGGGTAAGCGTGTCGTTGATGTTTGACAAACCGTCGCTTTGTGCAGCGCTGAGGCTGATGCTCTCGTTGCCATAATGCTCAGCCTTGTTTACCTTGTTCTCCCATTGCATATTGAAGGCATCGCTGATCATTGTCTTGTGATTGTGCTCCGTGGTAACAGTAGGAGCTTCGCCGCCGAGATCGTAGATACTCTGGTTCTCTCGTTCTTGTCGGGTTACCGTACGGAGATAGTTGGCTTCTATGCGAGTCTCTGCATCGTCCTTGTTCTTCTTGATATGGTTGATGGAGTATTTTTGCGAGGTGTTGAAGCGCAGGCGTTCTTCATCGATAGGAGCGTCAAGCGATGGCACTGATACCCATGATGGAAGGGAGGTAGGAGCCAGACGATTGCTGTAAGATGCAAGTTGGTTAAGTGAATAGCCGAGATTTTTTCCTGTTCTGTCGTATTCTGCATCATACATCATCTGTTTCTTCTTGCCAATTTGCATGATATTGATGCTTCCGCCTACGTGGGACGGATGAGGGTGTGTCATAAGTCCATGACGCACCCTTTTTCGCAAAAACTCCTACTTGCA
>UQWP01000033.1 GCA_900544825.1 uncultured Prevotella sp.
TGAGCAAAAAAAGTCAGTTTGGCATAACCCTATTATTATCTACGATTATAGTAGGAGGCGCCAAAGCAAGTACTGTTCCTACCTCAAACACATTGGGTGCAACTATGATTGCACAGCAAGGTGCTGTTTGCAAGGGTGTGGTAAAGGACGCTGCCGGTGAACCAATTATTGGTGCATCTGTATCAGTGAAAGGTACTAAGAATGCTACTGTTACCGATGTAGAAGGTAGATTCACCCTCAATGTGAATTCTTCAAATGGTATTATCATTGTTTCGTACATTGGTTTTCAAACGCAGGAAGTAAAATTCAGCGACAACAAAGCGCTTGACATTCATCTTAAAGAAGATTCACAAACACTTGGCGATGTGGTAGTTACAGCATTTGGAGCAACCCAGAAGAAGGAAACGGTAGTGGGATCTGTACAGCAAGTAAAACCAGAATCATTGCGCGTACCTTCGGCAAGTATTTCTTCGTCATTTGCAGGACGCTTATCAGGTGTTATTGCCACCCAAAGTAGCGGTCAGCCAGGAGCCAATGGTTCCGACTTTTATATTCGCGGAATTGCTACTATTAGCGGTGCCAAATCTCCTCTTATCGTAATGGATGGCATGGAGATATCACAAGACGATCTCAACCATCTTGACCCTGATGTCATTGAGAGTTTTTCTATTCTCAAAGACGCATCAGCTACAGCGATGTACGGTTCTCGTGGTGCCAATGGCGTACTTATAATCACGACCAAGAGCGGACAAGATCTTGACAAGCCAAAGATTTCGTTCAGAGTAGAAGCCAATGTCACAATGCCAACATCCAAACCAAAGTTTGTAAATGGTGCCCGCTTTATGGAATTATTCAATGAAGCTGTTCGAAATGAAGGTACAGGCAACACACTCTATACCGATGAACAAATAGCTAATACCCGCAATCACGTAAATAGCGAGATTTTCCCTGATGTCAACTGGTATAAAGAGATGTTTAAAACAGCCTCTTACAACCAGAAAGCCAATATGAACGTGCGTGGTGGTACAAGCAAGATCGTGTACTTTATGAATCTTAACGTAAGCCACGAAACGGGTATGTTGCGCAATCGCAGTAAGGAATACTACTCTTACAACAACAACATCGACTATATGCGCTATGCATTCCAAAACAATATTGACTTCAATATGTCTAAGTCATCGAAAATCTCACTGCACTTATATGCAGGTCTTGACAATATGCATGGCCCTCTAGCTGGCAATAACGACATAACCGGTTCACTCAACGACCTTTATTCGCAGATGATGAATGCCAATCCTGTACTGTTCCCTATACAATACAACAATCAGGGCGATGAGTGGATACACTGGGGCTACCGCCAGTTGGCTAATGGAGGTAATTCGAATCCAATGGCACGTCTGGTAAGCGGATATCAGGATTCATTTGCAAGCACCATCACGGCAAATCTCAACTTTGACCAGAAACTCGACTTTATTACCAAAGGACTCGGCTTCCACTTAATGTTCTCTTTCAAGAACTGGTCTAAAAGTACAACTTTCCGCTCACTCAACTACAATCACTATGAGCTGAGAGACTACCAACTCAACGAGGATGGAACATATTCGTATGAGCAAACACCTATAGGGGATCCAAGAAAACCTGTTCTCAGCAATTCAGGCCAGAACAATGGCGACCGCCGTTACTATGCTCAAGCATACTTCGACTATAACCGTTCATTTGGCGACCATACCGTGACAGGCATGCTCTTATGGAATATCAACCAATATAGTTCCAACATGTACTCTACCAGTGTACTCGCATCCCTGCCACAGCGCAAGATAGGTTTCGCAGCACGCGCTACCTACGACTACAAGCATCGTTATCTCATAGAGTTCAATGCCGGCTACAATGGTTCAGAACAATTTGCCAAGGGCCACCAGTGGGGATTCTTCCCATCTATAGGCTTGGGATACAACATCAGCGAAGAAAAGTTCTGGGAGCCTATAAAAAATGTAGTCTCAAATTTCAAAGTACGCGGAACATACGGTCTCGTGGGTAATGACCAGTATGGCTATGAACGCTTCATTTACCGTGAAGACGTTTCGCTTACCGGCAATGGTGCATTCACAACTGGTCTTCCTGGCAATTATGTATCTTATTCAGGACCAGGATGGGGACGTCTGCGCAATGAGAATGTTTCTTGGGAAGTAGGTCATAAACTTGACCTTGGTTTCGATATGCAGCTCTTCAATGATCTTAACATCACATTCGACTGGTTTAGAGAGCGTCGTTCCAACATCTTCCAGCAGAAACTCTCTATTCCTAATTATTTAGGAACAGCCAACACTAAGATTTATGGCAACCTTGCTGAGGTAATCAACCATGGATTTGACGTGGCGGTAAACTATAGCAAACGCATTAACCGCGATCTGTCTATCCAATTCCAGGGTACATTCACCTACAACAACAATGAGATTTCTGTCTATGACGAAGCTCCAGGCACACGCCCAGCCATGAAACGACAAGGCAAAAACGTCAATACCGTTTGGGGATATGTTGCAGATGGTCTCTATATCGACAAGGCAGACATCGCCAACAGTCCAACCTCTACGCTTGGCAACATCGCCATCGCTCCTGGAGACATCAAGTATGTAGACCAGCCAGACCGCGATGGCAAGTACGATGGCCGCATCACATCCGACGACCAGGTGCCACTGGGCGTAAGCGTACCGAAGATTATCTACGGTTTCGGACCATCAGTAGGTTACAAGAACTGGGACTTCTCCGTATTCTTCCAGGGCCGCGGCAACGTGGCGCTGATGCTCAGCGATATCCAACCATTCGGTTCATCCTATCGCCGTGGCGTACTGGAGTTCATCGACGAAGACCACTGGAGCCCGGACAATCAGAATCCGAATGCGAAGTATCCACGCCTCACGGACAACTACAACAACCACAACACAGCCTGGTCAAGCTATTGGCTGCGCAATGGCCGCTTCCTCAAGCTGAAGAATGCTGAGATAGGATACTCTCTGAAGAATATGAGATTCTATGTAAATGGAACCAACCTGCTCACATTCTCTCCATTCAAGCAATGGGATCCGGAAATGGGCGGAGGCAATTATACTACCAAATATCCTACACAGATGACAATCAACGTAGGTGTTCAACTTACATTAAATTAATATAAAGATGAAAATTACAAATAAAACTATAGCAGGCTGCATTCTTGCAGTTGGGCTCACGATGACCTCGTGTGATTATCTCAATGTAATACCCGCAGAGACAACAACAGGTTCCGACATGACCAAGGACCGCCAGGCTGCTCTTAACTATCTGTACTCCTGTTATGGATTCCTGCCTCAAGCTAATATGGCTCAATCATCTCTTGACTTTTTCACAGGCGACGAGGTGGTATCAGCATTCGAGCATGAGACATTTGCATCATTTCCTAAAGGAAACTATTCAGCCTCAAACCCAGTTATAAGCTACTGGAACACCCTATATCAGGGCCTTCGCCAGTGCTATATGTTTCAAGACGAGTTAAATAAGACTGGTAACTTTCTTGGACTCGAAGAAAAAGACCGTACAGACTATAAGGCCCAGGTTACATTCCTCATCGGCTATTATCACTTCCTACTTTCACGCTGCTATGGTCCAATCATCATTGTACGCCAGACTCCAGACCCAATGATTCTGCCAGAAAAGTATCAGGGACAAGAGCCTTACGATGACTGTGTAAAGTTTATCTGTGAGAAGTTTGACGAAGCTGCAAAACAGTTACCAGCTCTCCGTACTGGAGCTCAGGCAAACGAGTTTGGTCTTGCAACAAGCATAGCAGCCAAGGCCATGAAGGCAAAGATGTTGCTCTATGCAGCATCCCCTCTATTCAATGGTAACAGCAAATTCTATTCAGACTTCAAGGACAAGAAGGGTAATGCCCTCATGCCTCTGTCTTATGATGCAACCAAATGGGCTAAGGCGGCAAGTGCCTTCAAGGAAGCAATTGATGCAGCCGAAACTGCCGGCTACCATCTCTATACCAAGGGAGATTGCAAGCTCAACAAGAATGGCTATCCTAGCGATCCGCGCGTACGTGCTTTACGTTATACGATTACCGACTATACTGCTGAAGACGAAAAAGCCGGTGCCAATCCAGAAGTCATCTGGGCAGATGCACGTTCAGAAGGATATTATGGTCTCCAGAACAAGAGCATACCGTTCATCAATGGCGGATGGGGCTGGAATGGAGTTGCTCCTACCATAGCTATGCTGAATCGCTTCTATACAAAAAATGGTCTCCCTATCAATCAGGATAAGACATTTGACTATGCCAACCGTTGGAAACCAATAGTTGTTGACGAAGCACATAAGAACGAAGCTTATCCTGGACGACAGACACAGAAGTTTAATCTTGACCGTGAACCACGCTATTATGCATGGATTGCTTTCCAGGATGGATATTATGAGATTATGAGTGCATCGAATAATGGAGCTTATAGCGAGGATAAAGACTACAAACTCACTTCCGACAATACGCATGGGCAACTCGTGTGCAACTTTATACTTGGTGGCAACTGTAGCCGCGGTGTAGATGCCAACTCCAAGAGAACCAGCAACTACTCGCCAACAGGATTCCTCAACAAGAAGTTCATCAATCCAGATCTCATCAAATCCAAGACTGGAGCCGACTATAACAGCACGCCATGGCCACTCATCCGATTGGCAGATCTATATCTGGGATATGCAGAGTGTCTCGTTGAGACAGGAGATCTGGAAACTGCCTGCACCTATCTTGACAAAGTACGCTCACGTGCCGGATTGCCGCCAGTAAAGGAAGCTTGGGCAAAGTTTGGTAAGGAGCCTTCTAAACCAACAACACAAGAAGGTCTTCGCGATATCGTACGCAACGAGCGCATGAACGAATTCTATCTCGAGAATCAGAATTTCTGGGATATGCGTCGCTGGTTACTTGCCGAACAATATTTCAACGTAAAGGCGCAAGGTTTGAACATTGATGCTAAAAATATACAGGAATTTAGCCAAGTACAGGATGTTATTTTCGAACGCAAGTTCCAAGCACCAATGAACTACCTGCTCCCAATCCCAACAGCAGACATTAACAGAAACGATCAAGTAGTACAAACTCCTGGTTATTAAAACCAGTCATTGAAATATATAAAACGATGAAGAAAAAAACATTCATTAAATTGCTTATGGCAATAGCTTTGGTCTGCAGTGTAACCTCATGCTCTGACGATGACCAAACATTGCCAAAGGTGAACATAGAAGAGTCGAGCGTTACCATAGACAGTAAGCAGCCAGGCAAGGTAGTATTTCATTGGACCATCCCAGAGAATCCTGATTACTACTATATCAAAGTAACCTACGATGACCCTGTAAAGGGCCATCGTGTTCTCAATGCCAGCTCTCATGCCGACTCACTTATGATTGACGGTCTTTATGCCAAATACGGCGATTTGGAATACTCTTTCACAGCTGTAAGCCGCAATGGTGGAGAGAAACCACTTTTCACGAAAAAAGCAAAGGCTGGATATGTACCTGCCGTAATCCAGGATTTTCCAATTGGCACAATCAATCTTTCTGCTTCACAATTATGGACTGACAATCAGGAAACCTCAGAAGGTCCGATTGCCAATCTCGTAGATGGCAATAATGCCACATATTTCCATATGAGTTGGAGTGCACCTTCCCCATGGCCACACTACATCCGTGTGGATCTTGGCAAAAAAGTAAAGGGTGTTTCCATCTGGTACAAAGGAAGAAACAATGCCAATAACGACAACCCAAAACAGATGACTATTCTTGCCAGCAATGAGATAGGTGACACTCCCGAGGAAGCAAAAGCCTGGGAAATTGTCAAGCTCACCAGTACCGTACTACCCAAAGGCACTGCACCAGAATATACATCACCAGGATTGTTTAGCGAAAATGAATTCCAGTATCTATGGCTACGCGTAGAAGCATCTTGGTCAAACAATAATTGGATAGCACTCGCAGAGCTGAGCATCAAGGAAATGTCACGCTCTACATACGATCCAGAGAACACACCCAACAAATAAAAAGGGATACACTATCATCTAGTAGGAGGATTTTTCCTCCTACTTTTTTTATGCTAAAACTGAAAAAACATATTATTATGTTTAAGTGAAAAATTAAAGATACTGAAAAACACCAAAGCCCAAAACAGAACGCAGCTATAAAAGCTAAAAAACGTTATTTTACAATTTATTAACTTAAAAAAAAAGAATAGACAACAAAAAAAATGTAATTTTGCAACAAAAAGTTATTGAAAGTGTAAGCTATTAACGTTAGTCAGACAATTATATACTAAGAATCTGATTATCCTATACATCTATAATAAATTAAAACCAAACAATTATGAGCAAAAAAAGTCAGTTTGGCATGACCCTATTACTATCTACGATTTTAGTAGGTGCCGCCAATGCAAGTACTCTTCCTAACTCAAACACAATGCATGCAGCGATGATTGCACAGCAAGGTGCTGTTTGTAAGGGTGTGGTAAAGGATGCTACCGGTGAACCTATTATTGGTGCTTCTGTATCAGTGAAAGGTACCAAGAATGCTACCGTTACCGATTTGGACGGTCAGTTTACACTCTCTGGTGTAAACAAGGGTACTACAATCGTTATCTCTTATATTGGTTTCGTGAACAGTGAAATCAAGTGGGACGGAAAGAGCCTCGACGTTACTCTTGCTGAGGATACTCAGGGCCTGGAAGAAGTTGTTGTTGTAGGTTACGGTACACAGAAGAAAGAGAACCTGACCGGTTCGGTATCGGCAGTCAATGGCGACGACATAGCTAAACGTCCGGTAGCCAATGCTCAGGTTATGTTGCAGGGACAGGTTCCTGGTCTTCGTGTTAATCAGGGCTACGGCCAGCCTGGTTCGGAGAGTGTTTCGTTCCGTATTCGTGGTCAAGGTACTTTCTCTTCTGCAGGTTCTGATCCGCTTATCCTTATCAACGGTGTTCCTGGCGATATGTCGTCGCTCGACCCAAGCGTAATTGAATCAATCTCTGTGCTTAAGGATGCTGCTTCGGCTGCAATCTATGGTGCCCGTGCTGCCAATGGTGTGATTTTGATTACCACCAAGGAAGGTACACAGGGCAAGACTCACATCTCTTATCATGGCAACGTAGGCCTACACTCAGCTACACGTTTGTACGACCGTGTTACAAACTCGGTAGAATATATGGAGTTGGCAAACTTGGCCCGCAAGAATTCAGAATTAGGCATATTGTATGATTCTGACGTAATTGAGGCTTACCGCAAAAATGCTGGTAGCGACAAGTATCCAAGTTTCGACTGGCAGGACTACATGTTCCGTACGGCTGTGGTTCAGACTCACAACCTCAATATGACAGGCGGTACAGAAAAAGCCACCTACAATGTGGCACTTAACTTTGTAGACCAGCCGGGTACAATGCGTGGTTTCGACTACAAGAAGTACAATGCTACTGTCGATTTGACTGCTCACCTCACCGACTTTATCAAGTTTGGTACATATACCAGCATGATGTATGGCGAGATTGACCAGCCACGTCAGGGACAGTCTGACGCTTTCCTTTCTACACTGTCGCAGGCACCTACCTATATGCCGTGGCTTCCAGATGATGGATCTGGTGTGAAAAAGTGGACCAGCAGCGCATATCCGAATGAGGCACACAACAAGAATATGGTGGCTATCATCGGTGACAATGCCATGAAGCGCTGGCGCAACTTCGACATCAACGCTCAGATGTGGCTTGAAGTGAAGCTGCTGAAGGGCTTGACATGGTACACTAAGGGTGCTGTCAGACTCAACTCAAGCAAGTCCAAGGACTGGAGTGGAAGCTCAACACCAATATACAACTATCACACTGGAGAGCAGTCGGGTACCCTTGATAAGGGTGGATCAGGTCTGACAGTATCAGACAGCCGTGTGTTCTACACCAATTTATATACATATCTGCGTTACGACCTCTCGCTGAAGAACAAGGCTCATAACATCAGTGCTATGATTGGTTACAACCAGGAGAACGAGAAGACCGAGACATTGAATGCTTACCGTAAGGAGTATGCGTTCGATCTTCCAACTATCAATGCTGGTAGCACTGCGAATTGGTCGAACGGCGGAGACGAGGCGGAATGGGCTATCCAGTCGCTCTTCGGTCGTCTGAACTACAACTTCAAGGAACGTTATCTCTTTGAGGCAAATATGCGTTATGATGGTACATCACGTATTTCTAAGGAAAACCGTTGGGGTGTATTCCCATCGTTCTCAGGAGCATGGCGTGTGACAGAGGAACCGTTCATTCAGAAGCTCAACTGCTCATGGCTTGATAACTTCAAGGTGCGTGCAAGCTGGGGTCAGCTCGGTAATCAAAACATCGGACTCTATCCGTATCAGGCTATGATCTCGCATGTCTACGACTATCCTTTCTCTAAGACAACTGACGGTGTTGTGTCTGGCTATCAGCAGACTGCCTATGCCAACAGAGACATCAAGTGGGAGACAACCACCATTACCGACTTCGGATTTGACCTTAAGGTGCTTCACGGTCTTAGCGTTACATTCGACTGGTATAACAAGGTGACTAAGGACATTCTCCGTTCATCGCAGGTGTCAGGCCTCCTTGGATTGTCTGCACCTACTGTAAACAACGGAACTGTAAAGAACACTGGTATCGAGTTGGCTATCAACTATAGCGATATGGTTAAGAAGGGTGCCCTCGCAGGCATGCAGTATACTGCTGGTGTGTATTTCGACCGTTCGCGCAACAAGCTCACCAAGTTTGGTGCCGAGGAAATCAGTGGCTACTACATTCGTCGTGAGGGACTTCCTTACAACGAGTTTTACATGCTGGAGTGTATCGGAGTATTTGCCGATCAGAACGAGGTAAACAACTCACCCAAGCAGTATAATGACGATACTAAGCCTGGCGACCTTAAGTATAAGGATATTTCAGGACCCGACGGCAAGCCTGACGGCAAGATTGACGACTACGACCGTCGTACATTCTCAGGACGCTTCCCTGGTTTTGAGTATGGTATCAACGCAAGTGCAAGCTGGAAGGGATTCGACCTTTCGCTCATTGGACAGGGCGTAGCTGACAAGAAGTTCTATACCAACGAGTGGGGTGTATATCCATTCCGTCAGGGTTCAGCACCCAACCGCGATTATATTAAAGGAATGTGGACTGAGGAGAATCCGTATGGAGCAACACATCCGAAACTCTATTGGGACAATATGGGTGGCTCAAAGAATACAAGAGCAAACTCATACTTCCTCAAGGATGCGTCTTACTTCCGCCTGAAGAACATCACTTTCGGCTATACGCTGCCAAAGGTATGGACCAGCAAGTTGGCACTGTCGAGAGTACGCGTATACTTCTCGGGTGACAACCTCCTTACCATTACCTCGTACAAGGGTCTTGACCCGGAGCGTGCTTCTGACGGACGCGATGCTGTGTATCCGCAGAACAAAATCTATTCGTTCGGTATCAATGTAGAATTCTAAAAAAAACACTAATTATGAAATATATAAAAAACATATTCGCTGTGGGTGTGCTGGCGTTGGGATTGTCGTCATGTTCTGACTATCTTGATAAGCAGCCACCGTCTTCACCATCACAGAGCGTGTTCTGGAAGAGCAAGAGCGATTTTGAGTCGGCTATAGCGGGAGCATATTCTGTCGTGTACAACTGGCCGGGAGCATTGTCTGAGATTATTCCTTGTTTCGATGGATTGACCGATAATGCCATTGGACGTCACAATGAAACAACATACGGTTCGGTGCTCACTTTAGCAAAGGGTGATATGACGCCAAGTTCTGGTGGTTACGTATCACAGGTGTTTGACGTATGTTACAAAGGCATAACAAGAGTACATCTTGTTATGGAGAACCTTGCTAATTACAAGGGTGGAGACATAAGTGACGTAGATCGCAAGCATATGCTTGGCGAATGTCACGCCTTGAGGGGATACTATTACTCATGGTTGTATCAGTGCTACCGTGAAGTGCCGCTCGTAACCTCTACACTTACCACCGACAATATGTATCAGCCGAAGGCTTCGCGCGCAGACATCAAGAATCAGATTTTAAGCGATTACGATCAGGCTATTGCAAGTCTTTGGAACACTGCCTATAATACAGGTGAGGGCAAAGGACATTTCACCGCTGATGCAGTGCGTGCTCTCAAGGCAAGAGTGCTGCTGTTTGATGCATATAATGAAGATGGCACTGCCGACAAGACCAAGATGCAGGAAGTGTTGAACACATTGGCTGAAATCAGCAACTATACTCCTGAGAACAGTTTGATGCCGCGCACACGCGACAACTTCATCACTGCCAATCAGGGTTCGTCGCCCGAGATTATGTTCTCGGTACGTTATCAGCAGCCTAACCTTACCAATAGCTTTGACCTTTACTTCGGTGCATGGGCATGTCTTGATCCTACTACCGACCTTGTCAATGCTTTCGAATGTACTGATGGCAAGAAGTGGGGTGAATCGTCTCTTACAGTTCGTCCTGATGAGAGCGTGCTCTATTCGTCATCTTCAACAGAAGCCCAGAAAAGAGCAGAGCGTGCCAAGATGTTCCAGAACCGTGACGAGCGTCTCATTGATGCGGTGGTTAACACACGTTACACAAGTTTTGAGCGCGACGGAATTGAAGGTGCTGACAATGTTGAGGTGACTGAAACAAATAATGCTTCATTCACTGGTTTTGGTGTAAAGAAGATTCTGCAGCCAACAAAGTCATTGCCTGACTATAACACAGTGTCGGATGCTGACGTGGTAATTATGCGATATGCTCACGTGCTGCTTATGATAGCTGAGGCTGAGAATGAGGTTAACGGACCTACCGAAAAGGCTCTTAAGGCAATAAACGCTGTACGTACTCGTTCGCATCAGCCTGCTATTGACGGAGAAAACCTTACACAGGCTGAGTTGCGTGAACGCATACGCAATGAATGGCGTGTGGAGACTTGCTTTGAAGGCTTGCGCTATTTCCAGTTGAAGAGATGGAAACTGCTTCAGCAGACTGTTGATGGAGCAGTAGATCCTGCTTATCCTGCTTACACGAAAGTGGTAACTTCTGCTTTCGAGTACTTCCCGTTGCCTCAGGACGAAATCGACAAGGCTCACGGTGTGCTTGTACAGGATCCTAACTATCAGTAATGAATTGCTGGTTATAGATAATAAGATGATTGGACGTTTATCGTGTTGTTATGAACAACTGCGGTAAGCATATATAAGAAAGGTGTGCCGAAATGGATTTGTATTTATAAATTAATTTTGGCACACTTCTTCTTTGTTTATTACAACTTATGTGTATCTTTGCATAACGTGACTCTTTCAAGAAACCTAAACATATTATTTATATGAATTTTCAAAGACTACTATTTGTTGCATCGCTGTTTATAGGCTCAGTGTGTACGTCGGCTGCTTATGGCAGCAGCAATCCTCATTTGTCGGCAGATGACTGTAATGTATCCGGATTTACCAGATACAAGATGTCGGCTCCAAAGACTGATTATGAAGTGAAGCAGCAGAGCGACTCGGCTATGCAGTGGATGCATGATGCCAAGATAGGCATGTTCATTCATTGGGGACTATATGCAGGTCCGGCGCGTGGCGAATGGAACATGAATAACAAAGGCATAATGCTGGAGGAATACCGCAAACTGGCTTATGCCGAGAGTGGCGACCAATATTTTGATGCCAGTCTCTACAATCCTAAGCAGTGGATGGACGTGGCACGTTCGATGGGAGCGCGTTATACCGTGCTCACTACGATGCACCATGATGGATATGCCTTGTTTGACAGTCACTATATGAATGCTTTCTCTTCACGCCAGACACTTAACCGCGACCTCGTGCGCGAGTATGTTGACGCATGTCGCAACAGCGGTATGCGTGTAGGATTGTACAAGACGCTTATCAACTGGCGCTATCCGGGTTATTACGACGTGACAGGAACCGATTGCAAACCCAACAAGTTCGGTTACACAACAGCTGCGTGGCATAAGGAGAACGCACGACTCATGAAGGAGGAACTGTATAGCGACACGCGTACACTTATGACCGAATATGGCAAGATTGACATGATGTTTTGGGATGGCGGATGGCTGGCAGAGCAAGGTGGCGACCGTGATGCTGCCTATTTCTGGGAATCGTACAAATATGTTGAACCTGATAATCAGTGGCAGGTAAATCCTTACTTCCTTGATCGTGATGAAGCAAATGGTAAATGGCTTGGATTGATTGGAATGGTTCGTAAGCATCAGCCTGACATTCTGATGAATCCACGTACGGGATGGATAGGCGACTATACTTGTGACGAGGGTCCGAAACCTGTTACGGGCAAGATACGCGAGCGTATTCAAGAGAAGTGCCTCACAATAGCCGGACCGTGGGGATATTCCCCTGCAATGGACGACGAAAGTAAGATGATTAGTGTAGGTCAGTTGAAGCGTTATTTGGCTGATTGCATTGTTCGCGGAATGAATTTTCTTATCAACGTAGGTCCCGACCGTCATGGATGTATTCCCGAGGCAACCTCACGCCATTTGGCTAAGTTCGGCAGTTGGGTAGATGGTATTGCTGAGGCTGTATATGCAACTTCTGCCGGTCCGTGGCAACCCGTCGACGGAAAGTATGGATTCTGCTATAAAGACAACCGTATTTATATTTATCTACTCGGAGAATACACTTCAGACCAACTTGCATTGCCTGCTATGGACAAAGGTTATCGTGTACGTAAAGCCTATGCTTTGAACGGTGGTTATAAGGTGTCTGTAAAGCAGAAGGGACAGATGGTGACGCTCGGTGGACTGAATCCTAAGAAAGATGATGTAGAGGTTATTGTGCTTGAACTCAATAAGAATATATGATAAGTAGATTTGTAGTTGTACTGGGCGCTCTGTTTGCTACTTATGCATCATTGAGTGCGCAGAGTAGTGGGGCGCATCGTGTATGGTCGGACAAGCCTGCCTTTACGCAGGTTATTGAGAACGAGAATGAGCATGGACTAACATCGTGCTTGTACGATGGCGTGTACGAGGGTGACGCCGTTCTGTTGCAACCTATGGCTAAGTGCTTGCCAAGTAAAACAAGATATTGGGAACAAGGTGAGGAGACTAACTATCTTAACCCTTTAACTAATGTCTTGACGCGTGGCAAGTATCCCAATCCTGTGCGGTTGTGGGAACAGGAATCCTATTTTATAGGCAACGGACGTTTGGCTGCATCTGTGCTTAACGGTAGCGGACGTGACAGATATGTGCTTAATGAAGTGTCGTATTGGTCGGGCGGACAGAACAAGGGAACCATAAACAGCAAAGGCGACAAGAGCTTCGGTGGAGAGAATGGTCCGGAGATTGGCACTGATGGATTCGGAGGTTCGCAACCAGTAGGCGATTTGATTGTCGATTTCGGCTGTCCGGTAGCAAGGAATAGTTTCTGTAGAGCCATCTGTCTCGATGAAGGAACTATTAAGTCAACAGCTGTACGTAAGGGAATAGCTGTGGCGAGCACGTCGTTCTGTAGTTATCCAGATCAGGTAATGGTGGTGCACTATACTGCCGACAAAGATAAGGGGCTGGATGGCAAGATTCTTTTTGCTACACATAGGAGCGATGATAGTACAAGTGCGGTTGGCAACAGGCTGACGCTGACAAGTCGTCTTGGCAATGGAATGACAGGCATGGCTGTTGTTGAAGTGCGCAATAGCGGAGGAAGTCTGATTGTTGAAGATGGTTGTCTTAAACTGGAAGGTGCCGATTCGTGTACATTACTTATTGCTGTGGAAACCAATTATGTAATGGATTTCAAGCGGAATTTCCGTGGTGAAGATGCTGTACAACGTGCTAACAGGCGCCTTGAAGCCATAAAGAATACTGACTATTCCGCTCTTTCTGCCCGTCATATTGCCGACTATAAGGCTTTGTACGACAGACTGAGTCTGACTTTGGATTGTTCTGACGCTTCGCTTGCAGCTCTGCCAACGGCTGAGCGTCTGACGGCATATAAGAATAGTCGTATGGATGTTGGATTGGAAAACCTAATGTTCAATTTCGGACGTTATCTTATGATTGCATCGTCGCGCCCCGGTAGTCTGCCTGCTGGATTGCAAGGAATATGGAACGCGCGCATAACTGCTCCATGGGGTAGCGACTATCACAGCAACATCAATCTGCAGATGGTCTATTGGTTGCCTGAGGTTGCCAATCTGAGCGAGTGTCATAATTCGCTGCTTGATTATCTGTATGCTATGCGTGAACCGTTCCGTATGTCTACCAATGAGTATCTTGAAACGATAGGAAGTCACGACCGTACGAGCGATGGATGGATAGTCTATACGTCGCACAATCCGTTCGGCGGTGGTGGATGGCAGGTCAATCTACCTGGTTCTGCATGGTATGCGCTGCATTTCTGGGAGCACTTTGCCTTTACACGCGACATTAACTATCTTAAGCGTATCGGTTATCCGGTGTTGAAGGAGATTAGTCAATATTGGGAACGTCACTTGAAGACCCTCGGTGAAGGTGGACAAGGCTTTGAGAGCGAATATAAGGCGGTGGATGTTGCCAAGTATCCCGAACTTGCCAATATAAAGAAAGGTACGCTTGTGGTGCCTAACGGATGGTCGCCTGAGATAGGACCGCGTGGTGAAGACGGTGTGTCGCACGATCAGGAGATTGTCTCAGCTCTCTTTGCTAATACTATACAGGCGGCACGTACGCTTGGCGTTGATAAGGCTTTTACCGAACGTCTCAGCAGTGAGTTGGCGCGTATGCATCAGCCTGGAATTGGCAAGATGGGCAATCTTATGGAGTGGATGATTGACCGTGATCCCGTTACCGACCATCGTCATACTTCACACCTGTTTGCAGTGTATCCAGGAAACCAAATAAATATGGAGGAAACTGCGATGCTGGCTCGTGCTGCGCGTCGTTCTTTGGAGTTGCGTAAGACTTCAGGCAACAGTCTGCGTGCATTCGCATGGGCGTGGCGCTCGTGTCTGTGGGCAAGACTTAGGGATGGAGAGCGTGCTCACGATATGATTGAGGGATTGCTCTGCAACAATACGCTCGACAATCTGCTGACTACGCAGAACCTGCCATTGCAAATGGATGCTAATTACGGAGTGGCTGCTGCAATGCTTGAAACTCTCGTACAGTCGCAGTCTGGTGTGATTGAACTTCTGCCAACATCTACAGTAAAATGGCCGTCAGGTTCGGTGAAAGGCGTAAAAGCACGAGGCAATATAGAAGTCGATTTGGATTGGAAAGACGGAATGGTGACACGATGGCGACTATCTACTGCTGAACGCAAACCATGCAAGGTGAAAGTAAAGGTAAACGGAGAGTATTTTGATGTTATGCCTGAAAGAAAATTGAACTCACTCAGTAGAAAATAAAAAAACTCTCGGCAGGGAATCTGGTTTGTCTGGAATATTGAGTTATTTCAATTGGGATGCCTGATTTATGCTTATAAGTTCTTTGTCAGTACCACATAAGTAACACTCCAGTTCCAATTAAGTGAAACTCCAGTACAGAATAACTATTTATAACGATTATGAGTTTTAGAATAGGCTTATAGTAAGATTAGATTTATAAGATTAAGTTTTTAAATTTGGTTCATTTATTGACTTATGCTATTCTATAAATGAAAACTGATCGTATGCCCTTTTGCTGCGAAGCAAGAGGGCATATTTTTTCAACTGCCAAATCTATCACATAATGCAAATCCCCCAGCCCGCAGTTTGCAGGTTGGGGGATGATTCTTTCTGTTCCCATTCCTATACCTCCAGCAGCGGCTGGAGCTTGGTGGCATCGAAGCAGGGGCATGCCTTCTGCACGCCAGGCAGGTCACGATGACCCAGTATCACCTTGATGTCAGGGAAACGGTGGTGGAGGTTGATGATTAGCCAGAACATCGCATCCTTCTGGGCTGCCGTTCGGGTGTCGGCTATTCAGCCATTGGCATCCAGTCCGCCCTCATAACAGATGCCGATGGAGTTGGCGTTGGCTCCACGGGCATGCGCACCCATCCGCTCTACCGGACGGCACTCATGTACCTTGCCGTCGCGCGTGATATAATAATGATAGCCGATGTCAAACCAGCCGTTCACTTCCACATGGTCGTGGCGCAGCTGCTCTACTGTGTAAGGGTGATTGCAGCGGCTACCGCTGCAATGCACCACAATCATATCAATCTTTCTCATAGTCTATTAATTAAACCTGATAATCCATTGTTAAACCCAGGAGACGGTATGCCCTAAAAAGAGCAGAAAGAAACTCCCATAGCCCCCAAAAGGGCTGTTAATACCGTCACCACAAACTTGATGACCTCATTCCATGTCTGCTTGTTCTTGATACTCATATACCTAATCTGTTAATAATTAATGTTTTAGAAATCTACATTATCGCCGTTGCCGGAACCCTCGCCGGTATTGCCGGTATTCTCACCTGTGCTGCCGGTGCCCTGCGATGTGCCACCGGTGTTCTCACCAGTGCTGCCAGTGCCCTGCGATGTGCCGCCTCCGGTGGTGCTGCCTGGCTTGCCGGTCTCGTCTGTGCCGTCGCCAGCCGCCTCGTCCTTCTTGTACTTCTTTGCCTCCTCGATGTTGATCGTCTTAGCGCCCGCCTTCTCAGCCTTCATGGCTGCAATCTGCAGAGCTCTGGATGCCACCTGCTTGTAATCCAGCTCGGTGAACTTGTTCTTCACTCCCTCTCCAGGAATATACTGGATGTTTGCCCCGGTGATGTTGATGTCGCTGCGGAAGTCGGCAGGATTATCTACTCCGGTACTGGTAAGCTGGAGGCGGAACTTGCCCAGCTCGCCAAACTCCACCTGGTTGCCACGCTGAAGCTCTGTTACGAGGTTATCTACTGCGCTCACCAATACTGCGGTGCAGTCTGCACGGGATACGGTGGTCTGCTTCTCGATCAATCCTGCAAACATCTTGAGCGAGATAGAATCGTTGATCTGTGTGCAAGCATAATACTTGCTGTCTGAGGTCTTGTCACCCGGCTTTGCCAAATGCTTTGCTAAACTAAAACTTACTGACATAATACTAAAATTTTAAAAGATGAATAACTCTTGTTGTATATCGGACTCTTCCCGATTACATATGCAAAGATACGACATCCGGCAGGGGCGAATTGCACACTTTGGTTCAAGATGGTTCACTTTCGTCCTTTTTGGTTCACTTTGGTTCAAGATGGTACTCTTTCGTCTGTGTCATATATGATGATTGCTTACGTCATATATGATACTCGCCAGCGTCATATATGATACTTGCCAGCGTCATATATGATGCACTCTCATGCCGTATATGGCGTAGGCTGATGCCATATCGGGTGTTGGCTGATGCCATATTGGGTGTAGGCTGATGCCCAATATGGCGCCTGCAAGCACCCTATATGCCAATATCTGAAACCATCTTGCCTGGCGTTGCTACACTCTCGGGGAGTGGGTGGTTTTTATGCTACCATCTCGGCGAGAAACAGCTACCATCTCGGCGAATGGGGGTGGCTGAAGCTACACTCTCAGTGAGAAGTTGAATGCTAAGTGCTTGATAATTAGATGGATAGATTTGAAAAAATGCCCCTTATACTATACCATATATAGTAATATATATACTTTATTATACTTTTTATACTATACGTAAACGCGCATGAAAAATCTTTTTTTTAGAAAATTTGATGGAAAATGTATTTTTTCTTCGTTTTTTTTGGTTATTTCAAAAAAAGGTGTTACTTTTGCAATCGGTTAGCTGAAATGGCATCAAAAGCTATGGCAAAAAGCAGTAGTGTCATGAGGCTGATACAAGTGAGGGTTTTGCAATCGCCCTGAGAGAATAGGTGCACTCAATCTTTTCCTATCTCTTATGGGTTTGGTATAGGATCCTTACCGGGGCATTCTGTGTCCGATTGTTTTGAAAAAAGAATAATCGGCACGGAATGGATGGTAAGATAGTATATACCAGCTGGACACCGACAAATGAGTGCAAAACTCCCGTAAGGAGTATATAAGTAGGTGCTCTGATTGTTATCTTCACCCATCCTTCTGTGTCGATTTCTTTTAAAAATATGAATTTGCCTACCTTAAAAAGGCAGACAGCTAACAAGGAAAAGAAATGACAAAACCTATGAACAATGTAATCTCCCTGCTGGGAGTTCAAGGACTGTCGCGAAACAATTATTCCGTTGTGCAGCTCAAGGTAGTTTTGGCCATTATTGGTCATGCTCAGAAAGTGATTAACGACTACGTGGTAGATGGTCGAATGCCTAATAAGTCTATGCGTAAGCGTTTGACAGCCATGCAGATGGCAGATGGTTATGTTGTAGTCGTCATCCGCTTGTCGGATCTATGCGCCCATACCAGCCGCTATAGTCAGGTTAAGAATGCGATAGTGGATATGGCGAAGCGCAAGCCGATAGCCATCCCCTACAAGTGTGATGTAAACCAGGTGACCTATTACGCTGAATTTCCAAGACTTTTCTCTTGTGAATTCATCAGGATGGGAGGTCATCTGGCGGTGGAGTTCCGTTTCTCCAACGATCTGCTGGACTACTTCTACAGTTTCGACAAGGGGGTAGCCCATGTGCATCTGGATGTGGTGAATCACTGCTGCAGTGCGTCATCCATCAAGCTCTACATCATTACCCTCTGCTGGGCGTTGAAGGGATATACCAAGATAGATCCCAAGAAGTTTGTGGCGCTGATGCACGGCAGGGAGAATTATTACAAATACTTCAGCGATCTGATGTCGAAGAGCCTCCAGCCGGCACTCGACGACCAGAAGCGACTCTACGACTGTGGCATGGTAGATCAGTATCTCACGCTATCTACCTATTATTCCGAGGAGGATGCCCTGAGAGCTGAGCAGCGCTGCGTGGGGTGGCCTACCTACCTGGTTTTTACGGTCCACTGCCGTGAGGATGAAGTGCAGGACGATAAGATTCCGGAGGAATTGCGCTCTCAACGTATCCAGCTGAAAATCAAGCTGATGAATCGTTATGATGTAAGCGAGGCTACTGCGAAGGAGCTGAGCAGTCATCTCTTTCTGGGAATGTTGGGCGACTTTGTGGTGTGGTTTGAGCGCAAGGAAAAGTATGTAGCCGAGCGCATCCGTCTGCATCAGCCTATGAAAAAGGCAGCATATATCGTGAGTGCCCTCCGTGGTTTCTTCAAGGATAGAGGCAGTCTGCCTGTGAAATCTTCCGGAGCATCCTCTCCGGATCCTGTTCCCGTGGCCAAGCCTTTTCCCCCTGTTCCGTCTAACCTCAAAAATGACTAGCTTATGCAAGATGCCAATCACAATAACTATATGATGATGGGCAAGGCAGATCTCGCCTTGCAGTATTTCCCGATGGCGGGCGACAAGATTACGGCTCGCCGACACCTGATGTCATGGATCAAGCGCTGTCCACCCCTGTGGGAGGGCATCCGCCAACTGGGCTATCATCAGCGGTGTCAATACTTTTTTCCCAAAATGGTGCAATTGATTTACCATTTTCTGGGAGAGCCTGGCTAAAGGCTGAATAGTGAAAATTATTTATCATTACAGCTATTTACAGGCTATTTTAGCCAAAAATCTCCCTATAAGCCAGAAAAAACTGTGCTTATAGGGAGATTTCATTGCGCCGGATATCCCATTTTCCGGGCGTTTGAGAAGATTGAGTTGAATATAGAACTATATTTACATTGTTATTCTTATGCCTCTTCTTCAGTTTCTTCATCCTTCAATGACTCCAGAATCTCTACGAAAGGACTGTGGAAGGTGCTGAAGAGATGGAGTATCTCCTTGCGCTGCTCCTCATCCTCTTCCCAAAGGCTGATCTCGCCCTTCTGGTGAGCCTTGATGAGCTTGGCGCAACGCTTGATCTTGCGCTTGTTGTTGCGAGCCTGCAACTGGTCGCCCTGGATAGGCTTCTGGCTTACATACGAGAAAGCTACAAGCTGGTTCATGAACATGTCGAACATCGGATCCTCATGACTCCAGTCGCTGTCCTTCAGCCAGAACCACTGGAAGGCATACTTCTGCTCCATGGCGATGAGGCTCTGTCCCAGGGTATCGATGTCGATGCCCTTTGCCATCTGCTCCTTGATGAAGGCAACGAGACTTTCTGGGGTAATCTCCAGTTCCACCTCCTGGGCGATGCTGCTGCCGGCAATGTTGATGCGCCAACGGTAGTTCTTGTTCTTGATCAGGGCAGAATGGGCATTCATCATCAGCTCGCTCAATTTTCCCTCAGACGGAATCTGATCTACTACGGCAAGGCGCTGGCGCTGGTCGCGAACCACCAGCTGGGCATCCTCATGACGGAGCACGCAGATATAAACCAGTTTGTTGTCGTCCAACTGCAAGGTGAAGCGGTCGTTGTTGTCATCACCTACAAATTCATAGCGATACTCATCTACCTTGTCGTGAGCCACCTCCAGTTCATTATGTACCTTGTTGCCCTCGCTGTCGTAGAGCGAGAAGCCGATGTATGGAATCAGAATATTGAGAGAGAAAGGATTTCCCTCTTCCGGAATCAGAGTGAGGCGCAAGCCTTCGTCACCGAAGTCCTCCTTCTTGCAGACGAAGCCATCGTCGGTCTTCTCCGCCTTTTCTACCTTCACGTCGCCATGGCGCCAGTAGATATCAAAAGTGATGGTGTTTTCGTCCTCGCTGGTCACCTGGATGAAATCGTCGATGTCCTGTCCCAGATAGATAACCTTGGCAGGTTCATATACCTCTGTATCATCATCTTCCAGAGGTTTTACCCACATTTCTCCCGGCATTGGGTCATCTTCCCATTCGTCTTCTTCTGCGGCAGCAGTAGATTTGAAGACCAGGAAGATCATTCTCTGTTCCTCTCTGCTTCCGTCTTCCTTGCAAAGGAAAACCTTCGATTCCTTTGGGATGAAGAAAGGAGCCGATAGATACGGGTTCTTACATAATGCTGTGTATTCCACCTCTGTCCAGATTGGCAAGGTGTGTTTGTTCGTATTATTTGTCATATCTGTTTTTTTGTATTATCCTATTGATTGAACTAAATTTCAAAAACGGATGCAAAGATACAGAGAAAAGCAGACAATACAAAATTTTACGGCCATTTTTTGTTGTTTTTGCTTTAAAAGTTTGTGTTAAGGGAAAGCTTCTGCCTCTTCTGTGCGTATGGCGTACACACTTGTGAGAGTTCAGTTAATAATTAATAATTTCAGTGCCGAAACCATAATAAATTGTGGGAAATGACTGATTTCTCGAATTTTTTGTCTAATTTTGCACCTTGGTATAGAATGCCTTGGCTTGTAATGAGGCTCGGGGCAGGAGATACACATTATTTTATATATAAATTTAGGAAATAAAAAATTTAATAATAAGAATGAAGAAGAAAATTCAGTTCAGTCTCGTTTACCGAGACATGTGGCAGAGTTCTGGTAAGTTCCAGCCACGCAAGGATCAGTTGGCTAAGATTGCCCCAGTTATCATTGAGATGGGTTGCTTTAGCCGTGTAGAGACCAATGGTGGTGCTTTCGAGCAGGTTAACCTCCTCGCTGGCGAGAATCCTAATGATGCAGTTCGTGCATTCTGTAAGCCATTCAACGAGGTGGGCATCAAGACTCACATGCTCGACCGTGGATTGAACGCTCTTCGTATGTATCCTGTGCCAGACGATGTACGTGCCCTTATGTACAAGGTGAAGGCTAAGCAGGGTACCAATATCACCCGTATCTTCGATGGCTTGAACGATGTTCGTAACATCATTCCTTCTATCAAGTGGGCTAAGGAAGGTGGCATGACTCCACAGTGTGCACTCTGTATCACCAACTCTCCAGTACATACACTCGAATATTATATGAACATCGCCGACCAGCTCATCGCTGCCGGTGCTGAGGAAATCTGCTTGAAGGATATGGCTGGTATCGGTCAGCCTGCATTCCTCGGTAAGCTTACCAAGATGATCAAGGACAAGTATCCTGAGATCATCATCCAGTACCACGGTCACTCTGGTCCTGGTCTCTCTATGGCTTCTATCCTCGAGGTCTGCAACAATGGTGCCGACATCATCGATACAGCCATCGAGCCATTGTCATGGGGTAAGGTTCATCCAGACGTTATCTCTGTTATCAGCATGTTGAAGAACGAGGGCTTTGAGGTGCCTGAGATCAATATGAGCGCTTATATGAAGGCTCGTGCCATGACTCAGGAGTTCATCGACGAGTGGCTCGGCTACTTCATCAACCCAGGTAACAAGATCATGTCTTCATTGTTGCTCGGTTGCGGTCTCCCTGGCGGTATGATGGGTTCTATGATGGCAGACCTCGGCGGTATGCGTCAGACTATCAACAATATCCGCAAGAAGAAGGGTGAGGAAGAGTTGTCTATGGACGACCTCCTGATCAAGCTCTTCGACGAGGTAGAGTATGTATGGCCACGCGTTGGTTATCCTCCATTGGTAACACCATTCAGCCAGTATGTAAAGAACATCTCATTGATGAACCTCCTCACCATGGAGCAGGGCAAGGGCCGCTTTGTAATGATGGATGATTCTATGTGGGGTATGATTCTCGGTAAGAGTGGTAAGATTCCTGGAGAGATTGATCCAGAACTCGTAGAGCTTGCCAAGAAGCAGGGTCGTGAGTTTACAGATGTAGATGCTCACACATTGCTCAGCAACGCACTCGACGACTTCAAGAAGGAGATGGACGAGAACGGTTGGGAGTATGGTCAGGACGATGAGGAGCTCTTCGAACTCGCTATGCACCCAGAGCAGTATCGCAACTTCAAGAGCGGTCAGGCAAAGAAGAACTTCCTGGCTGACCTCCAGAAGGCAAAGGATGCCAAGCTCGGCAGCACCTTGACTCCAGCTCAGCTCGCAGAGTTCAAGCATGCCAAGGCTGATGCTATCGTAGCACCAGTAGCTGGTCAGATCTTCTGGGAGTTCCAGGGCGAGGGCGAGTGCCAGCCAGCTGTAGAGCCATTCATCGGTAAGGAGTACAAGGAAGGTGATGCCTTCTGCTACATCCTCGCTCCATGGGGTGAGTTTGAGACTGTTCCTGCCGCTTTGGGTGGTAAGCTCGTAGAAATCAATGCTAAGCAGGGCAGCAAGATCCGCAAGGGTGATGTCATCGCTTACATTGAGCGCAACGCTGAGTAAACATTGAATTTATGAATTATCAAGCAATTATTGATAAGTATTATCCTGAGGATACGGAGCTTCGCCGTATCCTCATCACACATAGTCAATCTGTAGCGCGAAAAGCGCTACAGATTGTTTCGTCTCATCCCGAACTGCATCTGGATGCTGAGTTTATAGAGGAAGCAGCCATGCTTCACGACATCGGAATCTTCCAGACCGATGCTCCAGGCATTCACTGTTTCGGTTCGCAGCCATACATCTGTCATGGCCGACTGGGTGCCGAACTGCTGCGCAAGGAAGGATATGAGCGACATGCTCGGGTATGCGAGCGCCACACCGGTGCCGGCATCACGAAAGAGCAGATCGAGAAGCAGCAACTACCACTGCCTCACCAGGATTTTCTGCCGGAAACCATGGAGGAGAAGGTAATCTGCTATGCTGACAAATTCTTCAGCAAGACTCATCTCGACCAAGAAAAGAGTATCGAAAAGGCAGAGAAAAGTCTCGCTAAGTTTGGCGAGGAAGGAGTAAAGCGCTTCCAGGAATGGGAAAAACTCTTTGAGTAATATCCCTTTTCGGAAAAGTGTAATCTCCGAAGGAGAATTGTAATAAGTAGAATTCTAATTTTTCTGAATGAGAAAACAATCAACTATAGCTGTTCTGATGTTTGCATCCATCGCTGCCATGATGGTTGCAAACCCGGGTATGCCTGCCAAAAAACACAAGAAGACGCAGGCTGATTCCACTGCTGTGGCTGTGGGCGACTCCGTGAATGCCGATTCACTCGGCAAGAATCTCACCATGGAGATGGATGCCCCGGATGATACCACGAAGATGGATTCCCTACAGAAGGCTATATGGAAACATAATAAGGTGGTGGATGACAGTATCCGACTCGACAGTATCAACAGAAAGAAGTCGGGAGGCATCGACGCACCTGTACAGTATCAGGCCGACGACTCGCTGGTATATGATGCCCACCACAAGGTGGCGCATCTCTATGGAAACTCGAACGTGAAGTACGAGAACATGGATCTTACCTCCGACCGCATCTCCATGGATCTGGACAAGAGCAATGTGAGAGCCAGCGGTACCAAGGACTCGATGGCTGATGGAGGCATCAAGGGAAAACCGGTCTTCAAGATGGGCAATGATACCTATGATACCGATACCATCAAGTTCAACTTCAAGAGCAAGAAGGCCCTTATTAATAATGTATATACCGAGCAGCAGGATGGATTCCTCACCGGTATGAAGTCGAAGCGAGATTCTTCGGGTGTCATCTATCTGCAGCATGGCAAATATACCACCTGCGATGATCCGCATCCCGACTTCTACATCTCGCTCTCCAGAGCCAAGGTGCGCCCCGGCAAGGATGTCATCTTCGGCCCCGCCTATCTCGTGGTCTGCGATGTGCCGATGCCGCTGGGTATCCCATACGGATTCTTCCCGTTCACCAAGAGCTACAGCAGCGGTTTCATCATGCCTACCTATGGTGATGAGAGCGACCGCGGTTTCTATCTCCGTGACGGTGGATATTATTTCGCCATCAGCGACAAGTGGGATCTGAAACTGCTGGGAGAAATCTACACCAAGGGTTCGTGGGGACTTTCTGCAGCCAGCAACTACCGCAAGCGATATAAGTATTCCGGTTCCTTCTACTTCAGTTACCAGGATACGCAGACGGGTGACAAGGGAATGCCTGACTTCACCAAGCAGGAGAGTTTCAAGGTACAGTGGAGTCACCGACAGGATTCCAAGGCAAATCCGTTCAGTTCGCTTTCGGCAAGCGTCAACTTCGCCACATCGAGCTATGAGCGCAACAACCTCAACTCGCTCTATAATCCTCAGACGATGACGCAGAGTACGAGAACCTCTTCCGTAAGCTGGAGCACCACTTTCTCGAGCATCGGAATGTCACTCAGTTCTACGGCAAACCTTTCGCAGAATATGCGTAACTCATCCATAGCGATGACCTTGCCCGACCTGAACATCAGTATCTCCCGCTTCTATCCTTTCCGCAGAAAGAAGATGGTGGGTGATGAGAAATGGTACGAGAAGATAGCCATGAGCTATACCGGACATATCTCCAACAGTATCAATACCAAGGAGGATAAGCTGATGCACAGTTCGCTCATCAAGGACTGGCGAAACGGATGGCAGCATCAGATTCCGGTGAGTGCATCCTTCACCCTCTTCAAATATCTCAACGTGAATCCTTCGTTCAACTTCACCGACCGTATGTACACCAACAAGGTGGAGAAATCGTGGGATGCCACTGCGCAGAAAGAGGTTTGCGATACCACCTACGGATTCCACAACGTATATAACTGGAACATGAGCATAGGACTCTCTACCAAGCTTTACGGCTTCTGGATTCCTAACCGCAAGCTGTTCGGCAACAGGATAGACAGGATCCGCCACGTGATTACCCCGACGGTAAGCTTCAGCTATGCACCTGATTTCGGAGCATCGCATTACGGCTACTGGGATACTTATCAGAAGACTGATGCCGACGGCAATGTATCGCTGGTAAGTTATTCGCCCTATCAGAATGCCCTCTACGGCGTGCCGGGCAAGGGCAAGAGTGGTAACATTTCCTTCACTCTGGGCAACAACCTGGAGATGAAATGGAGAGACAAGAACGACAGCTTGAAGAAGGTGAGCCTCATTGATGCGTTTGATGTGAGCATGAGCTACAACACCGCTGCCAAGGTGCGCCCTTGGAGTGATATGAACATCAACCTGCGACTGAAATGGTGGAAGAACTATACCTTCAACATGAATGCCGTGTTTGCCACCTACGCCTACGAGATGGACGAGAACGGCAACGTATATGTCGGCAACCACACCGAGTGGGGCAAGGGCAGGTTCGGACGATTCCAGGGTATGTCGCAGAACTTCTCGTTCACCCTGAATCCTGAGAAGCTGAAGAAACTCTTCGGCGGAGGCAGTGATGAGGACGACAAGGACAAGAACAAGCGCAAGGACGATGACGATGAAGGTATGGATACCGACATAGAGAGCAACGTGGACGACAGTATGGAGAAGGGAAAGACGGGAGCCAAGAAGAGCGGTGGCGGAAAAGCCAAGACCGACTCGGACGGCTATATGGCATTCAAGATGCCATGGTCACTCACCTTCGGATATGGTATCACCATGCGTGAGGATACCCGAAGAGAGAAGTTCAATGAGAAATCGATGAGATATCCATACAAGTTCACCCAGAACCTGAATATGAGCGGTAACGTTCGTATCAGCGACGGATGGAACATCAGCTTCTCTTCCGGTTATGATTTTGATAATCATAAGCTGAGTATGACCACCGCAAGTCTGGCCCGTGACCTGCACTGCTTCAACATGAGCTGTTCGGTAGTGCTGGCGCCATATACCAGCTATAACTTCACCTTCCGATGCAATGCAGCCACATTGACGGATGCCCTGAAGTATGACAAGCGAAGCGGTTATTCGAATGCCGTACAGTGGTATTAAGCCACCCGAAACGATATGAAATAGCAAGACGAGGATAGCAAGTATTGAAAAAATGCTGGCTATCCTCGTTTTTTATGACCCTATATTTGGATATGTCGAATTTTAATCGTATTTTTGTAGCGGTTATCTGAAAATAAGTAATCAGACTAAATAATATATATAATGAACAAGAAAACCGTATCTATTTTAACCTTTGCGATGCTGGGGGCACTTTCTGCCACCGCACAGCAGAAGACACCATTGTCTTACTGGTTCGACACGCCTGTAACCCTGAAGGGACAGCAAGTTTGGTATGGAGGCCATCCTGAGAAGTGGACTCACAAGAAGCCTATCTCGGCTGGTGATACCGCCCGCAATCCGGATTCGGATTGGGAGTCAAAGTCATTGCCTATCGGTAACGGAAGCATCGGGGCCAATATCCTGGGATCGGTGGAGGCTGAACGTATCACCCTGAACGAGAAGACGCTCTGGCGTGGCGGTCCGAACACCAAGAAGGGCGCTGCCTACTACTGGGATGTAAACAAGAAGTCTGCCCATGTGATGCAGGAAATCAGAGATGCCTTTGCTGCCAACGACTGGGAGAAGGCTTCGCAGCTCACCCGCAAGAACTTCAACAGTCCGGTGCCATACGAGTCTTATGCCGAAGATCCATTCCGTTTCGGTAGCTTTACCACGATGGGCGAGGCGTATATCGAGACCGGATTGAGCACCGTGGGAATGTCGAAATATCATCGTGCCCTGTCGCTCGATTCAGCTTTGGCTACCGTTTCTTTCGTCAAGGATGATGTGAGCTATCAGCGTGAGTATTTCATCTCTTATCCTGCTAATGTAATGGCTATCCGCTACAAGGCTTCCCGTCCAGGCAAGCAGAATCTCGTATTCTCCTATGCGCCTAACCCTGTTTCTACAGGTAAGATGGTGGCTGATGGCAAGAACGGTCTGCTCTGGAATGCACGTCTCGATAACAACGATATGCAGTATGCCATCCGCATCCGTGCCATCAACAAGGGCGGTAGCCTTTCGAACGAAGGTGGAAAGCTGACCGTGAAGGGTGCCGACGAGGTGGTATTCCTCATTTCTGCTGATACCGATTACAAGGCAAACAATAACCCTGATTATAACGATCCTAAGACCTATGTGGGTGTGGATCCGCTGGCTACTACCCAGGACTGGATGAGCAAGGCAGAGGACAAGGGATATGCGCAGCTGCTGGATGAGCATTACAAGGACTACAGCCGATTGTTCAATCGTGTGAGCCTGAATCTGAATGATGCGGCTAATGCCAACGATATGCCTATCGATGAGCGCCTGGCTAACTACCGCAAGGGCGCTAAGGATTTCTATCTGGAGCAGCTCTACTATCAGTTTGGCCGCTATCTGCTCATCGCCTCTTCACGTCCTGGCAACATGCCAGCCAACCTGCAGGGTGTATGGCATAACAACGTGGATGGCCCTTGGCGTGTTGACTACCATAACAACATCAATCTCCAGATGAACTACTGGCCAGCATGCACCACCAACCTGAGCGAGTGCGAGCTTCCGCTCTTCGACTTCATCCAGACACAGGTGAAGCCGGGTGAGAAGACTGCCAAGTCATATTATGGTACCCGTGGCTGGACCACATCGGTATCCAGCAACATCTTCGGTTTCACCTCTCCGCTGTCAAGCGAGGATATGTCGTGGAACTTCTCTCCGTTTGCCGGTCCATGGTTGGCTACCCATCTTTGGGATTATTACGACTATACCCGCGATAAGAAGTTCCTGAGCGAGACTGCATACGATATCATCAAGGGAAGTGCCAACTTCGCCACAGATTATCTGTGGCATCGCAAGGATGGCGTCTATACAGCGGCTCCTTCCACCTCTCCAGAGCACGGACCGATAGACGAGGGTGCCACCTTTGCTCATGCCGTGATTCGTGAGATTCTGCTCGATGCGGTAGAGGCGAGCAAGATTCTGGGCAAGGATGCCAAGGACCGCAAGCAGTGGGAAGATGCCCTGAAGCACATTGCTCCTTATCAGATTGGCCGTTACGGACAGTTGATGGAGTGGTCTAAGGATATCGATGATCCTAAGGATGAGCATCGCCATGTGAACCATCTCTTTGGTCTGCATCCGGGCCGTACCATTTCGCCTATCACTACTCCTGTGCTGGCGAAGGCAGCCAAGGTGGTATTGGAGCATCGTGGCGATGGTGCAACCGGTTGGTCTATGGGTTGGAAGCTGAACCAGTGGGCTCGTTTGCATGATGGCAACCATGCCTACAAGCTTTATGGCAACCTCCTGAAGAATGGTACATTGGACAATCTCTGGGATACGCACGCTCCATTCCAGATTGACGGAAACTTTGGCGGAACAGCGGGTATCACCGAGATGCTGATGCAGAGTCACATGGGCTTTATCCATCTCCTGCCAGCCCTGCCTGATGTATGGCAGAAGGGTTCCGTCAAGGGGCTCCGTGCCAAGGGTAACTTCACGGTGGATATCTATTGGGACAACGGCCGCCTTACCAAGGCTGTCATCCTCTCCGGCTCCGGCGAACTTTGCCAGGTAAGATATGGAGATAAAGTGAAGAAGATGAAGACCCGGAAGGGAAAGACCTATGAGGTTAAGTTTTAATTCATAAAAAATGTGGTTGATAAAACGGTTTTGTTTTCCGTTTTTTCAACCACATTTTTTATGATTATTCCGTGAGATGCTTCAGCCTTCTCTTTGCCTCGGGATGGCTAGGGTAGAGGGTGAGTGCTTTTTGGTAATTGGTGATGGCAGCTTCTTTCATACCCTCCTTCTCGCATTCCTTGCCCATGATGACATACTCCGTGGCAAGGCGTTTGAGGAATTTCTCCTGCTTCTTTTTCTCCTCATCCTTCTGCTTGATCACCTCCCGCAACCGCTCGTTTTCGGCTTGCAGTTCATTCACCTTATTCAGTTTCTTGCGGATGAAGCGCTTGGCAAGCGGATGCTCGATGTCATAACGGCTGTGGATGGCAAGGAAGAAATTATCCAGAGCGGTTTGCATGTCGCCCTTGTCAAACGCCTTTACGGCATCGTGGTATTGACGGTCTGCCTTGCTTTGCGTCAGCGCCGTGTGGATGTTGTTCTGGTTGTTATACTGGCGGGCAAACTGCTTCACCTCGTTGCGCACGAATATCTCGCTGGGACGGATAGGCTCCTGCAGACTGATACCCTCCAGACTGGTGCAGCGAGATAATGCCACATAGGTCTGACCGCCTGCAAAGACTCCTCCCGTGAAATCTATCTTCACTTGATTGAAAGTCAGACCCTGACTCTTGTGGACGGTAATCGCCCAGGCAAGTCGGATAGGATATTGTTCGTATCTGCCTATTTCCTCTTCCTCAATTTTCTTTTCCACCTCGTTGAAATGATAGCGCATGTTGCTCCAGGCGGCAGGTTCCACCATTACATCCTGTCCGTTCTCCGTGCGCACATATATCTTGGCATCATCCTCATCATCGAAGCCGATGATGGTGCCCAGGGTTCCGTTCACCCATTGGTGCTCGATATCATTCTTGATAAAGATAACCTGTGCTCCGGTCTTCAGATACAGTTCAATAGGGGTAGGCAGACTGCTTTCCGGAAACTCGCCCTGGATATTGCCCCGGAAGAGTGTTGGCTCGCCTGGCAGGAGCTTGAGCTGGTTCTCGTTGATGAAATCCACGGTATCTCGGCGGGTGGAGAGGGTGATGGCAAGCTTGGAATCACTCTCGTCGAGCTGGGCGCCTACCCGCTGGTTGAGCAGCTGCAGGTCTTGACTCTGTGCCTGACTGGTTCGGATATGGTCGAGGATGCCGATGAAGACGGGGTCGCTCTGGCGATACACCTTCTTGAGTTCGATGCTGACGAGCTGGAACTGCTGGAAGATCTTGGCATCGAAGAAGAAGCTGCTGCGGTAGAAAGGATTCAGCAGTTTGCGGTCATCCTCCTTCACCACCGGTTCCAACTGATAGATGTCGCCCACCAGCAGGAGCTGCTTTCCTCCGAATGGCTCTCTCATGTTGCGGCAATATACACGTAGCACCTTGTCAATGAAATCGATGATGTCGGCACGCACCATACTGATCTCATCGATGATGATGAGTTCCACTTCACGGATAATCTTGATTTTCTCGGAATTATACTTCAATGTATTCCGGATGTTGCGTACGGAATACATACTGTCGTTGGGCAGCAGGGGGTGGAAGGGCAGTTTGAAGAAACTGTGCAGGGTGCTTCCGCCGGCATTGATGGCTGCGATGCCCGTAGGTGCCAGAACGATGTGTTTCTTTTTGGTATTGGCTGCGATGTACCGCAGAAAAGTAGATTTACCCGTCCCCGCCTTTCCGGTGAGGAAAAGCGAACGACGGGTAAACTGTATGATTTGGAGTGCATTCTGCAGCTCCGCATTGTCGAGATCAATCATATTTAAATTTTAAAGGTCGTCGAAGTTGACAGGCTGTTCTGTTGGCTTTGTCTTCTTCTTCTCTTTCTTTTCTTCTGTAGCTCCTGAAGCAGAAGTAGAAGATTCTCCTTCCGACTTGACAGCAGGAACCTCCTTGGTAATAGGGTGTCCGTTTTCATCGAGGATGATTTCCTCAGTGAATGCGGTGCTATCTACACGGGTGGTATCTACCTTAGGTTTTGGCGCATAGCTTGCGCAGATATACATATCTCGTGTGATGTCGCCATCCTGTGGCTTGTCGAACTTGGCATGATACTGCTGGAAGGCTGGATCGCTGAACACAGACTGCAGGAAGTAACCACATACCGGCAATGCTGTTCGGGCACCCTGACCCAAGGCTCCGGTGCGGAAGTGGAGACAGCGATATTCGCCACCTACCCAGGCACCGACCACCAGTTTAGGGCTGACGCACATGAACCAGGCATCAGAGTGATTGTTGGTAGTACCTGTCTTTCCACCAAACTCGGTGTCGCGGAATTTGCCTACATATCCCCAGAGGCTCTGCGAAGTACCGCCTGGCTCTCGCATACCGCCCTGGAGCAGCTGCTGCATCAGGAAGGCACTCTTGTAAGGAATCACCTGCTCCTCTGTAGAAGGACCTTCATATACCACCTTGCCGTCGTGATCGACAATCTTGGTAACCAATACCGGGTCGTGGTGCTTACCATTGTTTGAAATGGTGCTGTATGCGCACGCCATCTCCAGCAGGTTGACATCGCTGGAACCCAAGGCAAGGGCTGGTGTATCATCCAGTGGACTGTTGATACCCATCTTCTGGGCGGTCTCGATGATGCGCTTGATGCCCATCTCCTGTCCCAGGCGTACTGCCACGGAGTTGATACTCTTGGCAAAGGCACTCTTCAATGGGATGCTGTCGCCCGAGAATGAACCGTTGGCGTTGGATGGTCGCCAGGTGGTCATCTCGTGCTTCTTCTTGTCATATACCTCCATGGAGATATATTCGTCGCGGCGCTTGTCGCAAGGAGTCAATCCCTGGTTCATTGCCTCGGTATAGACGAAGAGCTTGAAGGTAGAACCCGGCTGGCGCTCGGCTGTTACCTTGTCATACTTCCAGTGGTCGAAGTCGATGTCGCCCACCCATGCTTTCACGGCTCCCGTCTGTGGCTCCATTGCCACGAAAGCGCTGTGCATGAAGGTAGTCATATACTTGATACTATCCTCAGAAGTCATGTTGATGGTGATGCTTCCCTTGTCGTAATCGAACACCTTTACCGGGTGAACCCACTCCTTATAATAGTAGTTCACTGAGTCTGGATTGTTAGGGAAACGAGCCACCAGATCCTTGTAGAATGGCTGTCGCTCGGCGATGCCCTGAATGAAGTTTGGAATCACCTGATGGTTCTCATCCTGCCAAGGCTCCTGTCCCATCCATTTTCCCTTTCCTGCCTGTGAGCGGCGGATGCTCCAGTGATTGTTGAAGTTCTGCTGCACCTGCTTCATCTGCTTGCGGGCTGCCTCCTCGGCATACTTCTGCATGCGGGTATCTATGGTGGTATAGATTTTCAAACCGCTGGTATAGAGGTCGTAACCTTCTTCCTTGCACCAGTCTTTCAAGTAGTTGGCTACAGCCTCACGGAAGTATTTTGCCTGTCCGTCGTAGTTTTCCTCTACCTTGAAGTCGAGCTTGATAGGCTCTGCTTTGAGCTGGTCGTATTCTGCATGTGACAGATCACCGTGTGTCACCATATTATATAATACGGTATTGCGGCGTGCCAGACTGTTCTCCGGATTGGTACGTGGATTGTAATAGGTGGTAGCTTTCAGCATACCCACGAGTACGGCAGCCTGGTCGGTGGTCAACTCCTTAGGAGTGGTATTGAAGTAAGTCTTGGCGGCAGTCTTGATACCGTAAGAGTTACTACCGAAATCCACGGTGTTGGCATACATGGTGATGATTTCCTTCTTCGAGAAAATCGTCTCCAGCTTCACGGCGATGATCCACTCCTTGCTCTTGATGATGAGCAGGCGGAGCACAGGCACCTTACCGAGCAATCCCGTAGAATACTGCGAACGGACGCGGAACATATTCTTTGCCAGCTGCTGGGTGATGGTAGAAGCACCACGGCCATTGTGATGCAGGAGAGCATCCTTGGCAGCAGCGAAAACGCCGATAGGGTCGATACCGATGTGCTTGTAGAAACGCTCATCCTCGGTATCCACCAATGCCTTGAAGAAGGCAGGGGTCACCTCGTCGTATTCTACAGGAGTACGATTCTCATTGAAATACTTACCGATGAGCTTGCCATCGGCACTATAAATCATGGAAGCCTCGGAAGTCTGAGGATTCAGGATACCTGAGAAATAACCAGGCGACTTACCGAAAAGCCATAAGAAGTTAATATCGACAGCACCTAAATAAAGGATAAAGGCGACAATACAACTTGCCAAGGCGACTACCGTCTTGGTGTACCACGCTCTTCCCTGATACAATGTCTTGTACCAAGGCCAAAAGGCGCAAAGCTTTTGCCATATCCAGGCAAAGATAGTCTTGACTTTGTTCATAATCGTTTTTCTGTTTTTGTCGGTGCAAAGGTACAATAATAATTTGAAAAACCATCAATCTTTGTGTTTTTATTTGTTATAAAGTCTCAATCGATGTGTATGAAATGTTACAGGAACTTTATCGGATGTTACATTCCGGCGGAAATCTTCGGTTTTTAACTTTTTTCACCATAAAAAAACTCTTAAAATGCTTGCTGAAACAAAAAATATTAGTACCTTTGCGCTCGGCAAAAACAAGCAAGATTTATAAAAACTTAATATAAAACACAAGAATTATGGTAAGCAACAACATTCCACAAGTAAAGCTCGGCATCATTGCCGTTAGCCGTGACTGTTTTCCAATCGCGCTTTCTACTCAGCGCCGTGAGAACATCGTAAAGGAGTACAAAGGTGAGATTTTCAACTGCCAGACTACAGTTGAGAACGAGAAAGATATGCTCAAGGCTGTGAGCGAGGTGAAGGAGCAGGGCTGCAACGCCTTGGTAGTTTTCCTCGGTAACTTCGGTCCTGAGACTCCAGAGACTTTGATTGCAAAGAACTTCGACGGTCCTGTTATGTTCGTAGCTGCTGCTGAGGGCGACGGCGATATGATCAATGGCCGTGGTGATGCATACTGCGGTATGCTCAACTGCTCTTACAATCTCGGCATGCGCCACCTGAAGAGTTACATCCCTGAATATCCTGTAGGCACAGCTGCAGAAGTTGCCAAGATGATTGCAGACTTCGTACCAGTAGCTCGCGTCATCCTCGGTTTGAAGGGCTTGAAGATTATCACTTTCGGTCCACGTCCACAGGACTTCTTCGCCTGCAACGCTCCTATCAAGGGCTTGTATGAACTGGGCGTAGAGATTGAGGAGAACTCAGAGCTCGACCTCCTCGTAGCTTACAAGGAGCACGATAATGACCCACGTATCGACGAGGTTTGCGCTGATATGGCAAAGGAGATGGGCGAGGGATGCTACTATCCTGACCTCAGCCGCAGAATGGCACAGTTTGAGTTGACATTGCTCGACTGGGCAGAGGCTCACAAGGGTTCTCGCCAGTATGTAGCATTCGCAGACAAGTGCTGGCCTGCCTTCCCAAGCCAGTTCGGTTTCGAGCCTTGCTATGTCAACAGCCGTCTCGTTAGCCGCGGTATTCCTGTAGCTTGCGAGGTAGATATCTATGGTGCTCTCTCTGAGTACATCGGTATGTGTGCTTCTGACGATACCGTTACATTGCTCGACATCAACAACTCTGTTCCTCAGTATATCTATGATGAGGACATCAAGGGCAAGTACGATTATAAGTTGACTGATACCTTCATGGGCTTCCACTGCGGTAACACTCCACAGTGCAAGATGTGCTCTAGCCGTAAGATCAAGTATCAGTTGATCCAGAACCGTTTGTTGGAGAATGGTGGTACACCAGACTTCACCCGTGGTACTTTGGAGGGCGATATCGCAGCATCTGATATCACATTCTATCGTCTGCAGTGCGATTCAGAGGGCAACCTCCGTTCTTACATCGCAGAGGGTGAGGTTCTCGATGTTCCTACCCGTTCATTCGGTGGTATCGGTATCTTCGCCATCAACGAGATGGGCCGCTTCTATCGCCACGTCTTGATTCAGAAGGGCTATCCACACCACGGAGCAGTAGCTTTCTCTCATGTAGGCAAGACCCTGTTCGAGGTATTCAAGTATCTTGGCATCAAGGATATCGCTTACAACCAGCCAGCTAGCCTGCCTTATCCAACCGAAAATCCTTGGAAGTAAAAATATGAAGGGCAAAAGCTATTGAAAATAGAAAGCTTTTGCCCTTTCTTCTTTTATTAAAAAAAACAAAATATTCCCTGCAATTCTTGGCAATCTCCGAAATATATGCTAAGTTTGCACCATGAAAGAACCTAGATTGATAGAATTAACAGAAATGAAGCCAGGTTATTTGGCAAGTATCAATAACCTATTGTTGCAGTTGAGTGATAGCATACATACTATCACCGAGGAAGAATTGAACACCTTGCTCTCCTCATCCCAAAGTCATCTCTATGTCTTGGAATCCGATGGACAATTCATCGGTATGACCACCCTCTGCCTTTATCAATGCCCTACCGGATGGAAGGCATGGATAGAAGATGTGATAGTGGATAGAAACTTCCGCGGCAAGGGATACGGAAAACTGATGGTCAGGAAGGCGATGGAAGAATGTAAGAACAGGGGGAATGTGACCCTGATGCTCACCTCGCGCCCATCCCGCATTGTTGCCAACCAACTCTATCAGAGCCTGGGCTTTGAAAAGAGAGAAACCAATGTCTATAAAATGAAATTCTAAATCACGGATTAAAAAATATCAGTAACTATGAACATGAAATCTACATGGATGGCGTGCTGCCTGCTGATGCTGTTGGGCATTCCAGGTATGGCCAAAGACAACAAGACTAACAAAAGCAACAAGTACAAACTGGTTTGGCAGGAAAATTTCAAGGGCGATACCTTTGATGCTAAATCATGGAGTAAGATTCCGCGCGACAGACCCGACTGGAAGCGCCACATGTCTTATGATGACCGCCTTTACGAAGTAAAAGACGGCAAACTCATCCTCTATGGCGTAAACAATGATGGTACCTATCAGTATGATCTGAATGGTGATGGCAAGTTGGAAGCTGATACTGCACGCTTTGTCACCGGCGGCTTATACACCAAGCACAAGAAGACTATAGAATATGGTAAGGTGGAAGTAAGAGCCAAGTTGGGACAGGCACAGGGCGCTTGGCCAGCAATCTGGATGTTACCGGATAGAGATATTGCCTGGCCTATGGGTGGAGAAATCGACATCATGGAGCATCTCAACTATGATCCGATGGCTTATCAGACTGTTCATACCTATTATACGCATACCCTGAAGCTGGATTCCAATCCTCCTCATTTTGCCACAGGCAAGATTGATACCAATGGGTATAATGTGTATGCGGTAGAGATTCTGCCAGATGAGCTCATTTTCTCTATCAATGGTGAGAAGACCTTCTCCTATCCTCGCATTCAGACCGATAAGGAAGGACAGTATCCTTTCGGTGCTCCTTTCTATCTGCTCATTGATATGCAGATAGAAGGCAGCTGGGTAGGAAAGGCAGACCCATCCCAATTGCCAGTGAAAATGGAGATTGATTGGGTAAAAATGTATAAACTGAAAAAATAAACAGTGAGGGTGTGTCAAAAGTCCAAGACACACCCTCTTTTGTTTGACTAGCATGTGTGTTGTCTAATGGGTGCAAGTCCCTAACGAGCCCT
>UQWP01000034.1 GCA_900544825.1 uncultured Prevotella sp.
CCCTGATGTTGAATTTCTATGCAAAGATAATAAAAAAAAACAATATACAATGAAGTATTTAGATAGAATAGCAGACAGAATGACAACCAGCTTTGGCTCGACTCATCATGCGTTCTTATGCCCGGAACATCTGCACCCTCGTCAAGAAATCCAAGATGTTGGCAGACATCACGGTAGAAATGGAGAAAACGTCGATGCCAACATTTGATGATTATGTTTCTGCCCTGCAACGATTGTTTGTCATAGAAGATGTGGAGGCATGGTGTCCGGCAATCCGCTCAGCCGCAGCAATCCGTTCGGGAGCCAAGCGCTGCTTTGCAGATCCTTCCATAGCTGTTGCAGCTTTGGGTATGTCACCAAGAAGTCTGGAATTAGACCTTCGAACCTTTGGTTTCATATTCGAGTGTATGTGCATTCGCGACCTGAAGGTATATTCGCAAGCCTTGGGAGGTAGAGTCTCTTACTATCACGACCGCTATGACCTGGAGGCAGACATCGTGCTTCATCTTGCAGATGGCCGCTATGCCTTGATAGAATGCAAGTTGGGTAGTCGGGAAATAGAAGATGGTGCCAAGCATCTCCTACAACTGCGGAATCTGATTCGTGAGAAGAACAAGACTGAGCATCAGATGCCACTCAGAGAACCAGACCTGCTGATTGTCATGACAGGAGGCGAAATGGCTTATACCAGGGAAGATGGAGTAAAGGTTATACCTTTGGCTACATTAAAAGACTAAGAAAAAGACCTCATAGAGGCAGTATCAGTTTTGAAAACGGACATTAAAGGGGGTTGGCTTCCACATTTCACAAGAGAAAAGAGAGGGGAATTGCGGCAACCATTCCCCTATATATAATAAGGTGTAAGCTCGGGAATACAATCGGGAAAGGAAGAGGTAAACAGGCTTCAGCGGGAGAAAGACGCACCTCTCCAACTACACCTCCCAAAAGTTTAAGAAATGCTAAAAAAAACGTTTTTAGCATTTTTCACTAAAAAAAATGCATTTTTGGGTCAATTGATCCAAATCAAGGAAAAATTGAACCAATTTGAACCAATTCAGTTTCATTTATTTTATATATCTTTGCACCCAAACATGAATTAGTTATCAACGTAAATTGATATTCTTAACGATTGTATAAAGTAAATGAAATACTCTTAAAGGTGATATGACAATACTACTTATCATATTGATAGGAATCGGAGCATTTGTACTTCTCGGCATTCTAGGCTGGGGAATACAGCTTTTGGGATTTCTCGGAGGACTCTTAGGTGAAGGCATTACTGGATGTATAGGATGCTTCATCAAGTTCTTCTGGGTGATTCTGCTAATCGCCATATTTATTGCGCTGATACAATAATCAGTTCATTTAATCTTAAAAATAATAACCATTATGACATATTGCAAGAAATGCGGCGCAACGCTGCAACCGGGAATGAAATTCTGTACGAAGTGTGGACAACCTATTGACTTGCAACCACAGGCTCCAACACAGCCACAAGGTGCCAACAAGCCTCAACGTCCTCAACCACTAAAAGCCATGGCTCCACAGTCTCCTCAAGCCCCTCAGGCTCCACAAGCCAGCAAGGGTATGTTCACCAATGCCGTTCGCTCTGTAGCAAACGCTATGACTGGTGGTGCGCTCAATCGCCAGATTGCAGAAGAACAGAGAAGAGCCATCAACCAGCAAGCTACTGAAAGCCAGTCAGAAATCCGTGATGCCAGAAATGCGCAGCAACAGGCTGAACAGGCACAGATTGCAGCAGAAAGAGAAGCTGAACGTGCCCGCGACCGCCGCAGTATGGAAGCTGTAGATGGTGTTGACGTGGTAAGAGGCAGAACCATCTGGAATATCCAACCAGGAGAAATCGCTCGCAAGATTAGCGAACGGGAACTCGACGAAATAGAAAAGCTGAAAGGTATCATCGTCCAGGAAGGTTGCACCGCCATCATTTTTGCCAATGGTGAGCTGGTTTCAACCCTCTCAGCAGGTGCATACCTCTTTTATAAGTCTGTGGAAGAAGAGCAGGCAGCTATCAAGAATGCAGTTGAAAAGGCAGAGAAAGATATGGCTGAAGCCGAAAAGCGTGAACGAGACCGCAAGCGCCAGGCTGAACCTACCTTCCGCCAGCTCGGCATCGTAGGAGAAGTAGGCCGTGGTTTCAACTGGCTCGGTCGCATCATCTTCGGTGAAAAGAAAGGCGAGCAGAAAGAAAAAGCCAAGAAGCGCCAACTGAATTATGCCCGCATCTTAGCCCGCATCACCCAGGCTCCTATCCTGTCGGTCTATATCGTCAGCAACCGTTTCATCACCCTCACTTTCGGTGGAGCGATGAACGAGAATGGCGAACTTGCCTTCCAGCCATACACCATTCCGATGGGTATTCACGATGTACAGATTGGAGTATCTCTCCAGATGAGCATCAGCGATATTCATACCTTCGCTACCAATTATCTTACCGACCGCAACAGCGTAACAACTAGAGAATTACAGCTGTTGCTCAATGGTACCGTAGAAACCCTTTTGCGCCAGGAGCTCCGCAACCAGAACTACGAGTCTGCCGGACTGAATGCAGAAACGGTAAATGTACTGAAAGAGAAAATCCGCCAGACCATCAACCAACAGGTATTCGGCATAGAATGCAACCAGGTTCTGAATATCACCGACAGCAACCAGGACTTTGAGCGTTTCCGTCAGGTAGAACGCCAGCTCTACAATACAGAGAAGGAACTCGACTTCATGCACCGCACCGGAGAATTCCGCAACAGAATGGAAGTAGAGGCCAACTCCCAGCAGATTTCTTCTGCACAAAACGCCGAGGATTTGCGCCATGCCCTTCAGGGTATCAACAAAGACCAGCTGCTCCACGATGATGAATTGGAGGAATTCGTCCAGATGCTCGAAAGTCAGAAGCGCATCCGCCAGGCTAAGACCCAGGAAGAAGAATTTGAAGCCCTGGAAGACCTCCGCAAAAACCGTCTGGTCAAGCAGGAGGAAATGGAAGTGCTCGAAGATGAACTTGCCCACAAGAAGATTCCTCGTGAGGAAATCACGGAAATCATGCGCATCCAGAGCCAGCAGAACATCGACACAGCCCGTCTCAAGGCTGAATGGGCACTCGATGATTCCCGCACCGACCACGACTGGGAACGTGAAGATCTGGAACGCCGCCGTAACTGGGGCATCGAAGATGAAGAGCGTGAACGCCAGTGGATGCTGGAAGAAAAGGAATACAACCGCGACTTCAACCGAAAGGTGAAGGAAGATGATTACGACTTCCAGCAGATGATGCGCCAACGCGAACTGGATAAGGAAGACCATCTCCTGGCACGCAACGAGAAACTGGAAGACGACCGCCTTGCCTATGAGCGCAACCGCCAGGAAAAGATGGACGATGACCAGCTGGAAGCCAATCGTCACCAGCGCCAGATGGACAAGTTGCAGCAGATGGCTCAGATGCAGACACAGCTCGACCAGCAGAAATATCAGCACGAAGAGAACGTAGCCACCATTCAGAGCAATGAGCAGATGAATCGTGACAACCATTTCGCCAATATGACTGCCGAACAGATTCGTGCTGCACAACTCTCCCACCTAACCGGAGATGCTCAGGTAGCTATGGCAAATGCCTATAGCAGCGAGAAGGAAGCCGAAAACCTGCGACAGACCGCAGCAGAAAAGGAGGCGATGATGCAGCAGATGCTACAGATGCAGCAGCAGAACAGCAATGCCCAGATGGAAGCCATGATGAAGATGGCCGGTATGATAAAAGATACAGCTACCGGCATCAGCGGCGCCCAGCAAAGCCAGCAGCAACAGCGCATCAACCAGCTGGAAGAGGAAAACCGACGCCAGCAGGAGCGAGTAGATCATACCCAGGATGTGGCTATGAACAACATCTCGCAGGTAAGCACTGCTGCCGCCAACAACCTGAATGCCTTCAATGGCGGACTCGGAGGAAATACTGCAGGAAGCCAAGCCGCTCCTCAACAGCAGGCAGCTCCTCAGCAGGCAGTTCCACAACAGGAATTGATAGAATGCCAGTGCTACAACTGCGGACATACCATCCACATTGCACCAGGCACTCCAAACTGTCCAGACTGCGGCGCACCTTTCCAATGGTAAGCCCTCTCCAGAAAATGCAACAAGAAGTCTAAACATATAAAGTAATCAGACTATGAGCGATATTAAACTTGATGGTGATGCGGCTGTGGTAGGCGGAATCCATTCCGACTCCCACAATACGCAAAACAACTATAACACCTCAACAACAACCCATACCACCAACAACAGTACGGTTAACAAGCAGACTGTATATGAGGCACAGAAGACTCAGACAGAGATCTATCAGCAGAACGAGAATCTCTTTCTGCAGGCTGTGCAGGAACGGCTGGTAGATGGAAAGTTGGATAATCAGAAGTTGGCAGAGCTCAACCAGTTGAGCATCCAATGGCATATTGCTCCCCTAAGAGCCAACCAGATCATAGATCAGGTACGCCAGAACATCCATATCCTGCAAGGCAGCAAGGGTAACGAATTCCTGGCAGAGCAGATTCTGACCGAGGTCTTCAATGCCATCCAGACCAACCATACCGATATCCTGAAACGCAAGTTCAACAGTCTGGAGCAGTTGGCACGTGTGATGACGAATGATAACAATATCCAGTTCTACTATCATCTGTTGCTTGCCTCGATGTATCCCGACAAGTGCGCCCTTGCCTTCTTCGGTTCCCGTACCGATAACTACTGGCAGCTCTTCTGGGCTCACGTAGCGTTCATCAAGACCGGCAATATCGACAATGCCACCGTGCTTCTACCAAGAATGGGCGGTTTCGGTTGTCCACAAGGCGACATCGCCCTGCTGATGGCTCTTGATAATCTTGCCGACTACCACAAGAATGGCAAGCAGGATTACTACAGACAGCAGACCATCCAGTATCTCGACCAGGCTGTGCAAAACGGAATGAGTGAACCGCTAAGCGCCCTATGGTATGCCGTAAAGGAGATGTTGGAGGATAAACCTCAGCCAGAAGAATGGTATCAGTTCTATTGCGATACAACCCTTTCGGAATTCATCCCGAAGGAAAAGAGCAAGATGGCTGTACCACCTCAGATGCCTACACCTCCTCCGATGCCAAAGTTTAATGCCCAGAACGTGAAGCTCAACCAGATGAGAGGCTTTAACCCTCTGCAGGCAGCCAACAATATGGGACTGGGAAGCGTCAATGCGATCAGTCTGCAGCCTCAAATGGCAAGTATGCCGGGCGGTGCAACTCCTCCACCCATGCCGGGACAAAGCAAGGCGGCTCCACAGCCGGAAGCCGTGCAGATGGCATCAGAAGCAAGAACTGCTGATGAACCCATCGACCAGCCCGACCCCTTGGAAGACCACTATGGCATCATCCTGACAGATGGCAATGCACTGGCTAGAAAATACGGTTGCACCATCCAGGAAGTATATGATGTCTTCAACGACTTCATACAGAATGCCTACGACCAGCAGATGTACTGGACATTCCTCGACATCTCGCAATATGGACTGGATTCCACCCATGAGACTCCATCCTGGATAGAATGCAATGAAGCAGTATCCCGCTGCATCGCAGACAACAACCTGACAGCTGGTCCCGACCTACACCTATTTATAATAGGAGGTGATGATGTGATTCCTATCCCTCGCGTCGAAGACCCATGGCCGTATGGCGGTGAGCGAATCCCTACCGATACCTGCTATGCCTTCGAAGGCACCTATATCGTAGATTTGCTGGACAGTCGCGATTCAGACTTCACCGTAGGTTGCACCCGCAACAATGTGGCTCGTCTGCCTTTGGAAGACGGTCAGCTCGATACGGATATCCGAAGCGACATCGGTGCTTACTTCAATATCAGCAGTATGTATGGCGGCGGTATCCCTGTTGGCAATGTTCTGATGATCAGCAACCGCGACTGGATTCCTGCCAGCTGCACGATGACCCAGCACCTGCCGCTTCTTTACAATACCGACGATCCAGAGCTGATTCGCAACGGAATGTATATCAGTCCGAAGCTGCTGACCGAAGATGCGGAAAGACTCAGCATCTATTGCAAGTCTTTGGACAAGGCAGATATGCTGATGTTCAATCTTCATGGTGCCAATGAAGAGGGTATGTGCGGATTCTATAGTGAGGATGAAGCATTCAATCCTTCGCTCCTCAACCAAGGCAGGGCAAGAGTCTTCAATACCGTGGCTTGTTTCGGAGCCCGATATGCCGGTTACAAACGAAACGACTCCATGTTACTCAGCGCCCTCTACGGAGGTGGCGTTTTGCTCTATACCGGTTCGCTCATTCCGGTTCCGATGTTCTCTAATGAGGAAACGGATGAAGCCCGCCAACTTCTGTTGAATCCGGGCACAGGCAGCGAGGTGCTGATGCGCCTCTATCCGCTCTATCAGTTCAAGGGTATGACGGGCGGAAAGGCAATGCTCCAGGCTAAGTGCGATTACTTCAATATGTGCCGACATGTAGAAGATGACAGTTTCTCTATGAGCACAGCCTTGATGTTCTGTCTTTACGGCAACCCAATGCTCCATGTCCGTCGCAGGGAATATGTGGTTGAATCTGCCCTGCAGAATGATGCGATGCCACCAGCTCCTATCAAGGCTGACGGTTCTCCACTCAAGAAGACCATACGACAGCGCCTGCTGCAGAAGGATAAGAGCAACCAGTCGCTCATCGACCAGATTCGTGGATATGTGGATGAGAATCTCAATGCTATCCGAAACATGGTAGAGCAGCATCTGTACCAGCAGCTGGGCTTGAAACCGGAAATGCTGGATAGCATCGACCAGGTAAGCCGACCTACCATCGACGGCAATTACGAAACGGGATATTCATTCAACTATCACGACGCAAGCCGCCAATATGGAGCTGACACCTTCGTAGAAGTAGATGTCCAGGGCAAGACGAAGCGAATCTATACAACGAAATAATCTGTCCCCTCTACAAAGAGGAATCTATAGCAAATAACAAAAATAATAACAATCATAAAAACTGAAACATATGGGATTTTTTGGTTTTAAATCTTCTAAGGAAGTAGAAGAAGAGAAAAGACAGGCTGCCGAGGAAGCAGCGAGAAGAGTGGAACAGAACAACCTGACCAACCTCAGCAATCTGAGCAAGGGTAGTCAGCTGAACTTCGCCATCCCTTACTTTGATGTCTTCGACCCACGCCTGCAAGATTATGGCGTACCAGTATCTGTACATGGTGCCGTGGTATATGCCATCGAGGACATGGATCTCTTCCATAGTGTGAACCGCAATGAAGGTTACAGCGACGAGACTTTCAAGAATAAGCTTCGTGGCCAGCTCACCAAGTTCATCAAGAGTGTAGTTAGCAATGCCCCTTCTGACGCTCAGATTCCTGTAGTTCAGATTGAGCGCAAGATTTTTGAGATTAGCGAACTCATCCAGCAGCGTGTTACTCCACAGGTAGAGAAGCTTTTCGGCATCACCATCCGCAGTCTCGACATCACAGGCATCAACGTAGATAAGGAGAGCCGTGGCTATCGTGAACTCAAAGCCCTCACTGCCGAACTGGAGAAGGAGCGTATGATGGCTCAGCATAATGCCCAGATTTCCAACTTCAACCTCAACAACGACCTTCAGCAGGATATGCTCAAGAAGCAGTCTGAGCTGAATCTCGATGCCATAGGCAGAAAGCAGGAACTCGACCTTGGCGGTCAGGAGGAGTTGCAGCGCATGAACTTGGAGAACCAGCGTGAAACCATGCGTATTCAGCGTGAGGAGATGCAGCGTGCTTCTCGTCTCCAGACAGAGCAGACCTTTATGGGTGCTCATCAGGCAAACCTCAATGCTGGTGTTCTCAACAATGCCACAGACAATGGCATCAATGCCTTCCGCCAGCAGACTATAGGTGGTGGTATGAACAATATGGGTCAGATGGGTGGAGCGCCTCAGATGCCAGGTCAGAAAGGCATGGGTGGTGCACCTCAGATGCCAGGCATGGGTGCTGCTGTTCCTCAGGTACAGTATTATATTGGCATCAATGGTCAGCAGTATGGTCCTTGCGATTGGAACAAGCTCCAACAGCTTGTTCAACAGGGTCAGCTCACCCAGCAGTCATACGTTTGGAAGAACGGTATGGCGCAGTGGGAGTTTGCCGGCAATGTAGCAGAACTCGCTCCATTGTTCCAAGGTATAGCCCCACAGATGCCGGGAATGCCTCCTACTATGCCGGGGATGTAAATAAAATAATACGAGTAACAAAAACTAAATATATAACAATATGGGACTATTTAAAGTTATAGGTGGTGTCGTAAAAGGCACAGCAACGGTTGTTGGTGGTGTTGCTAAGGGAACAGCTCTTGTTGCAGAAGGAGTTATTAAAGGTACTGTAGCTGTAGCAGAAGGTATCTCTGACGCATTAGCAGAAGATGAGAAGAAAGAAGAAACAAATAATTCTCTCAATACTCATAACGATACAGACTGCTTTGTTATAGAGGAAGGTACAACAATCATAAACTCCAATAGTTTTGAAAGTTATAATGGTGAGAATACTATTATTCTTCCTTCTACATTGGAAGGTATCTACAATGATTCATTCGATGAATGCAAAAATGTAGCAAACATAGACTTTTCTAAAGTCTCTAAGGTAAAAAATATACCTTGCAATTTGTTTGAAGAGCTTCATCATTTAAAAAGAATTGTCTTTCCAGAAGGTGTCATAGAGATAGATTCTTATGCAATTATTGATTGCAAGGGACTCAATGAAATTGTCTTGCCTAGCACATTAAGAGAAATGGGCAACCTTTTTTCTAACTGCGAAGCGATGAGAGATATAAACACTTCTAAAGTCTGCCATCTCAAAAAGATAAGTAACTATACCATAGAAGGCAAAAATCATATCCGTAAATTTGTCATTCCACAAGGTGTAGAAATTGTAGATAGTCCATTCTTAGATGGCAACTATATACAGGAAGTCTATGTTCCATCTTCAGTTAGAGAAATCGACTTTATTACCGAAGATGAGGAGAACAATATAGATGTTTATCTCTACTCTGACAAAATTGATGATATTGAAAATTTATGTGCTGACGTAAGAAACCTCTACGTAATACCAGAAGCATATGATCACTACAAAAAGTTGATAGATGATATTGATACAGAAGCAAAATTAAGAGAAATGCCTTTCATGATGGTAAATTTCTATAATGAATATTCTACGACAGAGAAAGAAGCATCTGTTTCTAAAAATACAGATATGTCTGAATCTATGACTATTGCGAAAGGCTCAACAGCACCGCCAATGTCCGAAATGCAAAAAGAAGACAGTCCTGCACTTTCGCAGCCTGTACCTGTCCAAGACATTAAGAAGTCTCCAGGCAACCTGTTCTCTGATGGTCTTGAGGAACTCATCAATTCTGTAGCAGAAAGCGATGAACTGACAGATAAAAAGAAGGAGATTGTCTTACGCCGTGCTGTTAAGGAGGGAGAAGATCCCGACGAGGTAGAAATGGTGCTTGAGGCAAGATTCTACGAGAAGCATAATTAATACATATAAAAGAATATAATAACAAATAAATTTATCTACTATGTACAACGAGAAGTTAGAAGCACTCATCACTGCAGCATTGGCAGATGGGGTGTTGACAGACAAAGAGAAAAATCTTCTCTTTAAGAAGGCCGAGGCTATGGGCATCGACCGCGACGAGTTTGATTTAGTACTTGAAGGTCGTCTTGCTAAGCGTAAGAAAGAAATGGAAGCACAGGCTCCTCAGGCAGCTAAGCCTGCTAAGAAGGAAGGTGCAATTCCACAGGAGCTTGATGACCTTCTCAAAGAGTACCTTACCGACGGCATCATCTCAGCTAAGGAGCGTCAGGTGCTTTTGAACAAGGCACAGGCTCTGGGATTGAATGTTGACGAGGTTGATCTGTATATCGATGCACAGCAGCAGAAGGCAGATCAGGCAGTAGCAGCTACTATGAACAAGCGTCGTGGCAAGACCTGCCCTTACTGCGGTAGCTCTATTCCAGAACTGACCGACAAGTGTCCTAACTGTGGTGGCAACATCACCCCTGAGGCAAGTAAGGAGTTGGCGGAAATCATTGAGCATCTTGAGTCTGCTTTGGTAAACTTCAAGTCTGGAGAAGATGTTGATAAGAGCAAAGCTGAGGTGGAGCGCTATGCTCGCAAAGCAAGAATGTACTATGGTAACAATCCTAAGATACAGCGCTTGCTTGATGAGGTCGAGACTGAAGCAGAAGCAGCAGAGGCAGATGCCAGAAAGAATTATTGGATAAAGATATTGATTAAATATAAATTTATAATAATAGGCATCATCATTGCTATAATAATTGCCGCTTTCTTCACAATTCGAGCAAATAAAGCCGAATTTGATGCTGGCAAAACAACAGAGCTCGTTAACGAAGCTATCCAACAAGGAGATTTGGGCAAAGCAGAGGCTCTGATAAGTGCGTACACAAGCCATAAGAAACAGTATGAAGGTGATTTAGGGAATGTACGAGAATCTCTAAATAATGCCTACCTTGAAGCTGGAGATTTTGATAAAGTATATAACACATTGGATATAGATTATATTCGGATGTGTATAGGTGATGAAGCCCAAAAATACTACGACCTTACATGTAAGTGTATTGACATTCTAAAAAAGAAAGGTAAAAGTGATTCTGAAATAAGATCATTTATAGACAGAAAATGTGAGGCGTACGAAGAGAATGCATACGAGAAACAGTGGAACAAGGATAGAGTTATAAAACGTCTTTATAAGTATGCCGGAGTATAACGTAATATTATATAATAACAAAATTGATGTCGTATTTTAATATACGGCATCAATTAAAACTATACTTTATGAAAAGAACAATTATATACGTATTCGGGCCTAAGCGCCTTTCACCTCAGTATTCTTCCAATACAGAGTTGAAACTGCAGGAAGGTGGCTGGCTTAAAATTGGCCAGACCTCAGAAGAAAACGACAATATTGACAAATGGGAATCTGCTATGGTAAGAATCAATCAGGAAGTGCGTACAGGTATCCCAGAGGTTTGTCAGTTGTTCGAAGTTTTTGAATATCCTGAGCAAACAGGAAATACAGATGATGCTATCAGAAGTTTGTTAACAGATGATATCTATAATCTAGAATGCTCAAAAGTCCATAATCAGAACATCGATAAATACGAAATTAGAGCTGGACGTGAGTTTGTTTATGGCGTAACAAGAAGCCAAGTGCTGAATGCCATAGCCAAGTTTGAGCGTAATCTGATTTTAGACAATTACGGCAAAGAGGGGTTCGACAATCTTATGCAGATGATAAAAGACAACAATAGCGGAGATTCACCGCTTGAGATCAACCAAGATATGGATTCTTCTGCAGAGTTTTCCACAAGCAAGAAATCAGAGTGGTGTGACAATCTTTGGAACAGTGTCATTGACAAAATCAAGAGCACTATTGGCTCCTCTATCAGCAATCCAAAGGGCAGACCATACATTAACTTCAATTCTCCAAGACGCAAAGATTTCTTCTATGACTGTGGTTATAGTGTTCGCTATGGCATTACCACTGTAACAATCAGTACACTTAATGGTAAAGATGCCAAAAAACAAATGGATGAATTTATAGCCAAGAATGATGTCCTCACCCAATTACCAGACCTGAAGCTTAAACAAGGAACTAAGCAGAAGAACAAATGGGCATGGCTTATTACAGACACTTTGGACAAAACAGATGACGAGTTGGTGAATTGGTTTGCTGATACCATCTTAAAGTTTTATAGCATATTTGAAAATATAGAGGGTCAGTAAAATAGCTATTTGATTTAACAGATTATAGCTATATAGGAATTACACATCATTCAATAATCAAGCGCCAATACTTTTTTTCAAAATATTGGCGCTTTTTTTTGAAATTTTCCCTCAATATTACTATATTATATAGGTATAACCAAAAAGAAAGAATAAAATGGCAAATAAAATGTCTATATGTATTATCAAATACACCTATACTCAATATGTAGGGGTGGATATCGAAAAATATACTCGGGGACTATTCGAGTATGTGAAGGAAGCGTTTGGGGAGTTTCGACCACAAATGTCGGAGCCTGGAACTATACCAGATATGCCAGACTATCTGGATATCGTGCTCTGCAAGAAGGATGGCAGCATCTTCTACGAAAGCGACATTCTGCGCCGTGCCGTCAACATTCCGCATGATTGTCAAATGGGTGGATTAGTATTGGAAATCTTTATCCAGAACTGCGATGGAACGAGATACAAAAAAAGACATGCATATCCCAAGCCTTGGTGTAACCATAAAGCTAACAGCAAGTCGGACATGAGAAAACTGAAAATTCATAAAACTATCACCAAAAGGAATCTTAACAATCAAGAAGGCAATGACTCTGAAGGTTGTCTCCCTGAACTTAAGTTTCACAAATTCTTAAGATAACCATCCTATGACATACGAAGATTTCAAACAATTGGCTGAGCATCCACAGCATCGGGATGTTCCTGCCATCTTCAAGCTCGAAGTTTTAGAAACGGAAGAGCTGGAGGAGAAAAAGCGTTCACATTATCCGAAATACAAGGTGAACACCTATTGTCCGCAAGCCTTCACCACAACTTTGGAGGAGGCAGAGAGACTGATGCACCAGGATGTCCTTTACCGCAAGAAGATGAAGGAGGAAGACGACTATCCGCTGGATACCTTCTGCTATTATATCTCGGAGATTCCAATGGGACTGTTGCACTACGACCGCGAATGTCTTTCTGAAAGAGTGTATGACGGTGAGGGAAAACTGATCGACCGGTCTTACTGCTGTTCGCGTTTCAGCATTTACTATCCCGGAGTCTGCGATTTGCCTGCATACGACCGTCATCCTGACGAGACCTTCCGAGGCAGAAACGCAGAACAGATTAGATTCCAGAAAGGTGACATCGTGGAAGTATATCGTAGCAATGAGGTGAAACTTGCCATCGTTGTCGGTACTCCGCTTACCACCGAATGGATCTGGGAGAGAAACCAGGCTGCCAAGGATAAAAGGGGATTGGATGAACTGCCATATGATGAGACGGATGACAGCTATACCGTGATAGATGGTCCCGGCTACGAATACCACGACCACGTTCCGTCGCTGTATGTCTTCGCCCCTCACTATCATGTGCCGCTCTATCTTCAGAGACGATTCAAGGGTTATCTGGAAAAGGCTGAGAAAAAGCAGAAAGAAGAGGAGGAGAAAGACAGGATCTTCCGCCAGGCTCACGATTGCTGCTTCAGCAACAAGGAACAAATAGAGAAGTCTGAAAAGTGCGGCTGTTTCTTCTGCGGCGAAATCTTCTCGCCATCCGAAATCACGGATTACCTCCCTGATGATCCGCCTACAGCAGAATGTCCCTTCTGTTATACCGACTCCGTAATAGGTGATGCCTCCGGCTTCCCTATCACCAAGGATTTCTTGAAGAAAATGAGGAAGAGATGGTTCTAGGCGATTTTTCAACGTTTTTCACCGACCTGCCCCCTATCTCATGGGGGCAGTATCAGTTTTGAAAATGGACATTAAAGGGGGTAGGCTTCCACATTCTATGAGAGAAATGAGAGTTGGTTTGCAGCAACCGTTTCCTTATATATAATGAAGTGTTAGAAATGGAAGAGCTGGAGGAGAAGAAGCGTTCGCATTATCCGAAATATAAGGTGAACACCTATTGTCCGCAAGCCTTCACCACGAAAAGAATAGAACTTTTCCCTCATAAAAGTTTGGTGGTATCATTTTTTTGTTGTAGCTTTGCAAATGAATTAATTCGATGACGCAATGGCAAGAAAATTATATCCTATAGGAATTCAGACATTTGAACGGATCCGCAAGGAGGATAAGTTCTATATAGATAAGACGGAATATGTCTATCGTATGACTCATACGGATGGAACGTATTTCTTCTTGAGTCGCCCACGCCGTTTCGGCAAATCGCTGCTGGTTTCAACCTTCCAAAGTTATTTCGAGGGAAAGAAGGAACTGTTCAAGGGGCTTGCCATCGAGAAGATGGAGAAGGAGTGGAACGAGTATCCCGTGCTGCACTTCGACCTGAGCAAGGGTAAGTATATGGAGAAGGAACAGCTGAATCGTTATTTGTTGGATATTATTGAAAAGCAAGAGGCAAGGTTCGATTGCATGAGCAATAAAATAGATGTTAATATTCGACTTGACGATTTGATAAATGCCGTTTATCAGAAGACTGGCAAGCAGGTGGTGGTGCTCATTGATGAATATGATGCTCCGCTGCTGGATGTGGCGCATGAAAAAGAAAAACTAGATGAGCTCCGTAACACGATGCGCAACTTCTATAGTCCTCTGAAGGGAAATGAATCAATGCTTCGCTTCGTATTCATGACGGGCATCACGAAGTTTTCGCAGCTCAGCATCTTCAGCGAGCTGAACAACATCACCAACGTGAGTATGGACGAGCCTTACGCCGGCATCTGCGGCATCACCAAGGAGGAAATGTTGACCCAGATGAGTGATGACATCGACGCTCTTGCCAAGCATCTAGAACTGAGCAGGGAGGAGACCATCCAGGAACTCAAAGACCATTATGATGGTTATCACTTCACATGGCCATCGCCTGATATTTTCAATCCTTATAGCTTGCTCAATTGTTTCGCAAAACAAGATTTGAGAGCTTTTTGGTTTGAGTCTGGCACACCTGTTTATCTTATCAACATGATGAGAAAATTCAAGGTTCTTCCTTCTATGTTGGGCAGGATGAGAGCCAAGGCTTCCTCTTTTGATGCTGCTACGGAAAAAATGACTAGTTTGTTGCCTTTGCTTTACCAAAGCGGATATTCCACCATCAAAGGGTACGAGAAAAAGACCAGGGTTTATACCTTGGATATTCCAAATCGAGAAATTTTTATCGGTCTTTATGAGAGCTTGTTGCCTGGATATGTGCAGTCGGAATCTGATGAAGGAAAGGTGGTGATAGCTGATATTTCCACCTATCTGGAAGACAAGGATATGGAAGGGGCATTACAACTCTTGGCAGACTTCTTGGCGACGGTGCCTTATTGTGCCAATACGGATTATGAGGGACATTACCAGCAGATGTTTTATATCATCTTTGCCTTGCTTACTGACTACAATATTATTGTGGAGCAGCACACGGCTAAAGGGAGAATCGACATCACGATGGAGACTGCCGACACCATCTATGTGATGGAACTGAAATTCAATAAGAGTGCGCAAGAGGCATTAGACCAAATCAATGACAAGCATTATGCCCAAGCCTTTGCCTTGAAGAATAAGGAAATTGTAAAGGTGGGCTTGAACTTCTCTGTCAAAGACGAGGTGAATACCCTGGAATGGGTGATTTCCTGACACAGAGGGGGTTAGCCATGGGACTGATGCACTACAACCGGGAATGTCTTTCGGAAAGAGTGTATGACGGAGAAGGACCGAATCTTCCGCCAGGCTCACGATTGCAGCTTCAGCAACAAGGAACAGATAGAGAAGTCTGAAAAGTGCGGCTGCTTCAGCTGCTGCGAAATCTTCTCGCCATCCGAAATCACGGATTACCTCCCTGATGAGCCGCCTACAGCCGAATGCCCCTTCTGCCATACCGACTCCGTAATAGGTGATGCCTCCGGCTTCCCTATCACCCAGGATTTCTTGAAGAAAATGAAGAAGAGATGGTTCTAGGCAAAATAAGGAAAATCGCCCTAATCCCAAAATTTATACCTATTTTTGGGATTACAATCCCAAAAAACATACCAAATTTTAGGATTAGGGCGATTTTTCAACGTTTTCATCTATCTTCCTCCCCTATCCTCATGGGGGCAGTATCAGTTTTGAAAACGGACATTAAAAAATGCCGTTTACCCAAAAAGATCATTCATTTTCACCTCACTATTCACCAATCCGCTATGCATATTCTGCTTCACCCCATAAGTCGTGATGAAAGTATGCAGCAATGCCTTCTTCGTCTTGGTCGCTACAGAGAAGGAAGACATTCTGTCACGCAGCCGCTGCTCATAGCTGGCATCTATCACAAACTCATCCTTGGCATATTTCATCTCACAGATATTGATAGCTCCATCAGCACGGTCTATCAGCATATCTATCTGACCTCCTCTCCATTCTGCACCGGTAGAATCCACAAAAGGACGGCAGGACCAGGAATAAACATTCGCCAAAACACCAGAAATACCCAATGCCTTCTTGATCTGTGGGATATGATGCAGGCATACCTGCTCGAAAGCATAACCGCTCCAGGCTGTTCTACTTCCCGAATTACGCATATTACTCCAGAAGTTCTTATCCTGCCCACTGTTATTCGCTACAAAACGGGTATAGAACAATGAGTATAAGTCAGTTAACTGATAAAGAGCATCTCTTTCACTCTTTCCTATGGTAGAATATTTCCTGATAAATTCACATTTCTTCAGATTCTCCAGGATTTCAGATAACTGTCCACCGCCTTTCAGTTTCAACTCATCCATCAATTCCTTACGAGTCATCCCCTTCATTTTTTCTGAAAGCACCTCTACTATCTTGCGATAATGCTTGGAGTCATTAAAGAGAGAGCGGAAAAGGAAATCGAATTCTCCACGTAATGGTGAATCCTGCGAGAAAAACAATCTGTCGATGCACACGTCTAACGGCACACCACGCTCCAGCATATCAAGATAATAAGGAATACCACCCAATATCATATACACATCCAATACCTGCTGGCGGGTAAGAGCAAGGCCTTTCAATTCGTTTAAAAACTGCTCTGTCTCGCCCAGAGAGAAGGGAGCCAGATAGATCTGCCGGGTTACACGACCATACAATCCGCCCTTATCGCCGATAAACTTAGCCAACATCCACGTAGTGGAAGAACCACAGACGATAAGTTTCAGCTGAGGGACCATAGATGCCCATGAATTCCAGAAATAACTGAAAGCTGCGATGAAATTGCTTTTGGGCGTATCCATCCAAGGCAACTCATCAAAGAACAGAACAATCGGTTCCTGCTGAGATAAGCCCGACAGATATTCACGTAAAGCAGCAAAAGCCTCAAACCAGGTTTTCAATCTCGGCACTGTCTTTTTAGCATACTGTGCCAACGCCATCCGAAACTGCTCCAGCTGTACAGCACGACTCACTTCATACATACCTATAAACGAAAAGGCAAACTGGTCGTTGAACATTTTTCGAACCAAAAAAGTCTTTCCTACGCGCCTACGACCATAGATAGCTATCAGTTCAGCCTTGTTGCTTTTACAACGTTCCTGAATGAGTTTCTGCTCATATCCACGTCCTATTATTCCGTTTGCATCCATAACTTTCTGATTTTATTTCATTTATACTAAATCTTATCGGTGCAAAGATAAACAAAAAAAATGAAATCTGCAAGGATAATACCGCCCTAACTACCTTTTTTAACATAGTTAGGGCTGACTTATAAGCGATAGCACCTCCCTAACTACCTATTTTATATAGTTAGGGCGGTGCTATCTACAAATATTACTTCTTCTCTTCCAGATGCTTCTTCACGGCATCCTCGATATCGGCCTTGTAATTCAAGCCGTAGAGGCGGTAGAGATCCTGCATGTGGAGCATTCTTGGGAAGAAGTTCTCCAGGTTGCGCTTATCCTTGGCAGTCCACTGCACCTCAGAAAGGGCGGCAAGTCTTGGCAACAACTCCCACTCCATCTTCTCGGCATCCTTTACCCACTCGGTCCAGATACAACCCTCGGCACCGATGATGTTCTGCTGCTCGGCAGGAGTCAGCTTATCAGAGCAAGGATCGAGATCATATACTCGCTGGATGCTAGGAATACCCTCTATCTTGTTGATGCGAGGATTGCTGAAATAGAAATTCGAAATAGGAGCCACAATGGTAGGATGACCTTCACGGGCTGAACGGATGCTGGCATTCACACTGGTCCAACCGCAAACGGTGATGTCCTTGGATGGAGTTCCTTCCAGAATCTCATCCCAACCCATCATCTTTCTGCCACGGTTTCTGATCTGCTTCTCTATCTCACCCATAAACCAGGTCTGGAGCTGCTCTTCCTTGCTGTGCTTAGGAAGCTCCTGGATGCCGAGCTCTGCAATCTTCTTCTGACAGTTCTCGCAAACCTTCCAACGGTTCTTTGGGCACTCGTCGCCACCAATATGAATATACTCTGATGGGAAAATATCCATGATTTCATCCATCACATCCTTGGCAAACTGGAGAGTCTGAGCCTTGCCGGCACACAACACATCCTCGAAAACACCAAAACGGGTAGCTACCTCGTAAGGACCACCGGTACAGCCCAACTCAGGATAAGATGCCAGGGCTGCCAACATGTGACCCGGCATATCCACCTCAGGAATCACGGTGATGTATCGGTCGGCAGCATACTTCACGATTTCGCGAGCTTCCTCCTGGGTATAATATCCCGAAACAGGAACGCCATCAAACTCGTTCTTGTTGGTTGGCAGAATAGTCTCCTTGCGCTTGGAACCAATCTGGGTAAGCATCGGATACTTCTTGATTTCAAGACGCCAGCCCTGATCCTCGGTAAGATGCCAGTGGAAATAATTGATGTTGTGCATCGCAAAGACATCAATCAACTTCTTGAGATAAGGTACGCTGAAATAATGACGACCCACATCGATCATGAATGCACGATAAGCAAAACGGGGAGCATCAGTAACCTCGGCAGCCGGAAGAGAAACGCTCTTCACATTCCTGGTGATAGGCAACGCCTTCATCACACTCTGGATGCCATAGAAGATACCTACATGAGAGGTGGCAGAAATGGTGATGCCATTCTTGTTGACCACGAGAGAATAAGCCTCAGACTGGGTATCGCCAGCATTCAGCGCCAGACGGATCTGCCCCTTCGCCTGCTTGTCGGTAGTCTTTACCCCGATACCGGTTACCTCCTTGATATGAGATGCCAGGAACTCGGCGTCCTTCTTCTGCTTCTCATCTCCAGCAGCATAATAGATTGTAGTTTTGGCTGTGATGCGGAAAGGAGCGCTGCTCATCTCCTTGACTTGCTGAGGCAATGGAACAATCTGCCAACTGCCCATGTTCACATCCTTGGCTGATAATGAAAGGCTAGCCAAAAAAGCCATAGTTAAAATGATTCTTCGTATCATAATTTTGAATGAATAGGTTTTAAATCACTGCAAAATTACGATTTTATACCGAAAGTACGGCATAAATGGAAGAAAAGCATTCTTCACTATGGCTTTTTTAACCTATTTTGGGTCTAGAACCTGCCAGATGGCGGCTTCTAGAAGAGATTCACGATGCGGTCGATGTCAACCGAAAGTCCCACAGAGAAGGTGCGACCGGTGGTCATCGCCGAACTCCAATAATACTTCTCTGGTGTATAATCGAAGAGATTATCTACCGTGAAGTTCAGGTTGACGGCATCCAGGAATCGCTGCTGAAGAGTGAACTTCCACAACTGATATGCCTGGTCATGCTTCTCGATGTTCGTATCTGGTGTAGAAAGATAACGACCGGAAAGAGCGGCATTGATGCGATAGAATGAACAGAGCTGGCGATCGTAATCTAAACGCCAGGTAGCGGAATGCGGACGAGGCTGGGAGAACTGGGAATCTACGCTTCTGCCACCCACATGAAGATAGCTATAGTCGAGTTTCACACCGAGGCCCATATCCGAACGGTACTGGGCACTGAAGTCGATGCCGCTCACATCTACACCATCCTCGTTGCAATAACGGGAAGCCACATCCGGCTGACCGGTTCCAGGGGTATAATCGGCATAATCCTCGGTAGTGATGCGCTTATCATACTTATTATAATAGCCCATCAGGGTAAGACTATACTGACCAGTAAAGAAGCCAGCATTCTTCACCCTGCCGGTATGCTCCAGCGCCAGGTTGTAGTTGTTGCTCTTCTCCGGCTTCAGATCCGGGTTACCGTAAATCATCTGCATACCTGCCATATCAAAGTTCATATACATCTCCTTGAGGGTTGGGGCACGGAATCCGCCAGCATAGTTGGCACGAATGGAAAAGCCCTTCCACTTGGTCATCAGAGCCAGACGACCGGTAGTGGCATGCTGGCTGGATGCAGAGAAGTAATCATGACGAAGACTTGCCACGATGTTCAACCACTGCAAAGGATTATAATCGAACTGAGCGAAGGCATCGTATGAATTCTGAGTCTTGGAACCATTGTTGGCAAACTGATAGGTGGTGAGATAATCGTTCAGGAAATCAGCACCTGCCGTCAATGTATTCTTGCCGAAGATATGGGAATAGAGGGCACGGACGGTATTCTGACGATTGGTATAATCGTGATCGTGAGTGCGCTCATTGTTCACGAATCGGGTCTTGTCATACTGGTCGAATCCGTAAGAAATCTCCAGATTATCATTTTCCGAGAGATTCATCACGGTCTTCAGTCCGGCAGAATAATCCTTATAGTGGTCATCGTAGTTACTGCGATTGCTGATACGGGCGAAATAGCCGCCACGACCTATCAGCTTCACCTTGTCAGAGAGCTTGTAGGTAAGTCGCTCCTTCACATTGAAGGTCTCGCCACCATAGATATGGAGGATGTTGGATTCTGTATCGAAAGGACTGGTAAGCTGCACCTCATCTGATGTGGTGCGCTGGATGCTGGTCTGCGAATTCCACTTTCCGGCATTGAAGCTGAAGCTTCCACCGTGGCGCCACTCCTTGTTGAAGTCGTTGTAGCGGGTATTGACATTGGCAGTCCAAGGCTCGCTGTTTTCACGGGAGATGATGTTGATGACTCCGGCTACGGCATTAGCACCATAGAGCGCCGAAGCTGCACCCTTCACAATCTCGATACGGCCCACATTATCCAGATTCAATCGGCTGTAATCTACGTTATCCATGGTTTCGCCAGCCAATCGCTCGCCATCTACGAGAAAGAGCACAGCGTTTCCACCGAAACCATTCATGTTGAGAGAAGTCTCCTGATTCATGGCATAGCCGAATTCCAGACCCGGCATCTGCTCGGTAAGGAGGTCCTGGATATTGGTAGCATCGGCAATCTTGATATCATTGGCAGTAATCAGACGGGTTACCACAGGAGCATCCTTCAAAGCCTTCGGAGTACGGGTTGCAGTTACTACCACCTGATCAAGGGCTGTAGCATCCGGCTGAAGACGTAGAACATGCTGATCGCCTTTCTTCTCATCTGTCTTCAGAATAAAGGTCTGAGTCTGATAACCCACATAGCTAACCTTTACCTTCACCGCACCTACCTTATTATAAGGGATGCGGAAATATCCGTCTTCATCAGTGGTTACTCCTCCCTTGGCATTCACCATCTGGACGGTGGCACCCACCAGAGGTGCGCCCGAATCATCGAGCACTCTACCCACGATATCTCCCTGGGTTTCGGCTTTCAGATTCAGGCACAATCCGCAAAGGATCAGGAATAGTGCGAATATCTTTTGTTTCATCGAGTTATGTCAAAGCTTATCCTGAAACAATCTTCTTATTTTGTACAAACAAACTTACCAATCATTGGCATAGGCATCTTGCCATACTGCACAGAATAGTTGACGGTCAGGGTTTTGTCCTTCAATGTACCCTGCAAAGTAACAGTGTACTTCTTCTCTGCACCATTCACGGTAATAGTACCTGCATAGTTCTCCTGAGCGAATGCATAAGCACCGTTAGAACCGGAAACCTTTACAGCAGGAACCTCCAGAGCAGGAAGAGCCATCATACCCTCTCCGCAAGCTGGCAATGTAACCTTGACTGTAGCATCATCTAGCGCCTCAATCTTCATGGTAAGATTATCGTATGTAGAAGCCTCACCCATTACGGTCATATCCAGGCTGCTGGTGTATGTACCAGCAATCTCCTTGGCAGCTGCCACTGTATCATTATCATCATCGCTGCTGCAAGAGCTGAATGCTACACACATAGAAACCAAAGCCAACATCATGGCCATCATTGTCTTAAACTTTTTCATTTTTCTTTTCTTTTTTTATTTAGTTACAATAATATTTTCTGTTCAAGGGGATTTGCAATCCCCGATTATTTATCTTCCGGAACATAGATGATTTCGCCATTCTCCAGCTGGTAAGCGATGCCCACCTTCTTTCCTTTGTTGCCAGATTTATTGCTCTGGTTTTCAGAAGGAGTATAGCGATTGATCTTCTGTCCATCCTTGGTAATGATTTCCATATTCTCCTTGCCAGGGTTCTTCACCATCGTGAAGTTATCCTTGCTGAACATTTCCGTCATATTATAGCGCGAAACGAGTGCCACCATCAGGGCGAGGGCAAATACCATCGCCACATCGAAGAGGTTGCTCACTACGCTCATCGGATCATCATCCTCGCCATCATGCGAGAGACGACTTCTACGTCTTTGTCTCATATTCTTTTCAAGATATTAAGGAATTACTTTTTCTCATCAATCAGGTCTGCCATAAACTCGAGGTTGCTCATATCCTCGGTGTACCAGCGATTCTTGGTCTGCTTGGTTACAAAACCGATGGCTGCAGAAAACAATCCCACTACGGTGGTAGCGAAAGCCACCTGCATATTATAAGCCATCGAAGCAATATCGCCGGTAGAAAGACCTACCAGGGCTGGACCCATAGGTATCAAGGTACCCATCAAACCGAGCATCGGACCCATCTTCAGAAGTGTAGAAGGAAGAGAAAGATCCTTCTCTACAAACTGGGCATACTGGTCGAGGATGCGGTTCACCTGCGCCTTACTCTGACGGTTGTCCACGAGTTTCTTCATATAGGAAACGATAACAGCCTGCTTGTTCTTTGGCAAGCGATCGCCCAGGGTATCGATGTTATCGAGCGTCAGGGTGTTCATCTGTTCACGAATCTCCGCACCCGACTTGCGCTTTACAAGATACTGTCCGAAGAAACCTCCGAGGAGCAGCAAGGCTCTGAGGAAGAAGAAAATCAACAAAATAATCACAGGAACCAGCATGCCTGTGGAAATCCAAAACAATACGTCTGATATGTAATTCATTATACTCTATATTTTTTAATTTGATAATTGTAAATTGCCCATCCTATCGCCATTCCTACGATGACGATGGCGATGACGCCGAGAAGCGAGAGAGCATCGAAACTGTTGAATCCTGCCACCGCTGTCCTGCCATTCACCGTACCGATGATGCCCATCAATCCGAGCAGCACCTCTACCAGGAAAAGCAGTTCCAAGCGGATTGGTCGCTCCGGCAAGAGCCATCTCAAACCGTAGGTGAATACCGGTGTCAAGACCAGCAGCACTACGGCAAGCACCCATGCCACTACCTGGAACGATACGCCGGGAAGCAGGAAGATGGTCATCACCAGAACACTGAAAAGCACTGGGAAAACCAGCAAACCCGGGAAGTACTTCAGGAAGATGAAGAACACCCATTTGCAGCGGCTCACATGTTCCGAAGTCTTCAGATCTACGTGGTGCACACAGAAAAGCATCGTGAGTGCCACGTCGATGCTCAGCAGCACCGCCATATCGAGCATCAGCTTCTGGTCGGCTATCCAAACCGCAATCTGCGTCTTCGACTGCTCGATGGCGAATGGCCAGGTCATTCCCACGAAGAAGGCTACGAGCACCGAGATAATCATAATCTCCTTCACTCCGTGGAAGGTCTGCTTCAGTACAAAACTGAAGCAAACCAATATCATCATTACTAAAACTAATGTCTCCACTATTAATATTATACTATTTAGTTTAGGGGGATATGTTATCCCCTTTACTATTCTATCATATTCTTTCTTCTTCTGCGAATCAGGATAGCGAGCACAACGAACGCTACGATGACGATGACTCCTACTACGATGCCGCTCACCACAGTGGTGGTTTTCTGAGCTTCCTCATTCAGCGTCTCCTTCTTCATCACCATACCCTTGTCGCTGCTGTTCTTCGCAGCCTCAGCATCGCGGATCTGCTCTACATTCTGCTGATATTCCTTGGCAGAAGCAGCATCGGTCTTGCTGGCTATATAGTTGCGGAGCTTGGCATTGTCGCAGACGAAACCGGAGCATGAAGGCTTATACTTGTTCACCGTCTCGGTATGAAGCTTGGCGATGTCCTTGAGCTGCTGAGGAGTAGCCTTCCACATTCCCTTGCGGGCACTCTCCATCATCACGGCGGTCATCTCCATCAGCGCTGCCGGATTCTGCTTGTCGAAGAACTCCTTGGTGCCGAGATGGTACTTGTCCTTGACATATACATTATATATCTCGTCCCACATCTCCTTGTCAATCGCCTTTGGCTTCATTACATTCCAGCCGTAGGTATTGGTTACGATTTCGGCGAATGTGCTGGCACTGCTGGCTCCACCTTTCATTTTCTCCTTGATATAGGCTGGGTTGAAGATGGTGGTTCTGCCCTCGATGCCGATAGCCTCCTTCACCTCCTGCATTCTCATATTGCTATGGTTGCGATAGTCGGCGAGATAAGCATCCGGATCCTTACCGGTTACGTTGCGCACTGCGAGGTTCATACCTCCCATAAACTCATATACGTGGTCGAGACTCAAGGCGCCCCAGGTATTGCTCTGACGTGGCTGAACCACTACATCGGTACGGGTCAGCGCTGCCTCGAAAGCAGCCTTGCGAACGGTCTCCCAGTTCTTCTCATCACCATAGAAGGCGCCCATATTGTTCATATAGACCTCGGCAATCTGACTCTCCTTATCCCAGCGGTCGCCTGCGGTTACCATCTCCTGAATGCCGGTGCCATAGTTGCCGTTTACGCCTCCAAACACTCGATACATACTTACCTCACGTGCCTCCTTTGGCGACATACCCTTCTCTACGAGCACCCGTTCCGATTCGGTAACACCGGCTTTCACCAGGTTGTCGTACTTGTCACCCTTGGCATTTGCCGCCATCTCTATCGCCTTGTTGATGAGGAAGAGACGGGATGCTGCCAGGTCGCGGAGCTGACCGGAAGTCTGAACCACGACATCGATGCGAGGACGGCCCAACTGCTTGGATGGGATGAGACGCAGATCGGTAACACGACCGAAGGCATCCCTTACCGGTTCTACACCGAGCATATAGAGAATCTGAGCGATGGTAGCACCCTCTGTTTCGATAAACTCGCTACTCCAGAGCGTGTAGCTCACCTTACGAGGATATTCACCCTTATGTCGCTCACAATACATCTTGATGGTATTGTCGCAAAGTTCCTTCGCCTTCTCCCAGGCATCCTCCGACGGTGTATTCTCCACATTGATGGAGAAGAGGTTTCTACCAGTTGGCAGGGTGTTAGGATTCACAATCAGATCACCACCAGGAGATGGAGCGGTAAAGCCGCCATTCAGGGCATTCATCAGAGAAGACATCTCGTTGAGCGGACTCTGACGGAGTGCCTCCGAATACTTGCCTACATTCTGCAAGGCATGCTCTACGGTAGTAATCGCCTGAGCCAGATGAATCTGCTGACGGGTATATTTAGGTGCTTTCGACATCATCATACCCTTATCTTTAGAAGATTTCTGAGATGCCTTACCCTTGCCGGCTTTCGCCATCTTCGCCTTTTTCAAATCTTCCTGATACCATTTCTGTCCCTTCTTGATGGCTTCCATCATCTTGTCTGGGAAGCGACCGGTCTGTTCCATCTTCTCGAAAGCCTCACGACTCATCTGCGGAATCTTCTTCTTGTGAGAAACCTTGGCAGCACGGAGCTCGCTTACCGTACGATGGTCCACCTTCTTCGGCTTCGCCTCCTTCATTCCACCCATCTGGTCTGCCATCTGCATCATCATCTGGATAGGATCCGGAGCTGCCTGCATCGCCTCTACCTTGCGAGCCATCTGGAGTTCGGCAGGAGTGATTCCTACATAACGGCAGATGTATTCATCAGAAACCGAGGCTGAACCCAGAAGCTGGGTCACGGTATTACGTGCCTTGCTCAGATAGAGACGGTCGAAAAGCTGCTTGTGCTTCTCCACACCCTCCTGGGCACGACCTTTCAACTTATCTACTGCCAGCATTCCGTAGGCAATAGGATCGGTAGCCATCGCATAGACACTGGTGCGGACATCATCGTTATCGTATGGCACACCCAGAGTATAGAGCTTGCCGGTAATCTTCTCGTTTGCCAACTCTTCTGCAAAGTTCTCCACTCTCGCGATTTCGTCTGCAGAATAAGGCTTGTTCATCTGCTTGGCATCGAGCCCCAGCTCACGGGCGATTCCCATCTTCACGGTCAGCGCCTTTACCTTGAGCGACTGTTCTGTGGATGCCTTCTTCTCGTAAGACTGGATGGCATCGCTCAACTGCTTATAGGTCTGTCGCAACTCGCTCTCCTTGAAAGGAGGAGTGAGATAGCTCTGGGTCTGGGCATAGGTACGGCGCTTGGCAATCATCGCCTCGCCCACATTGCCGATGGTATATATATAAAGATGTGGAACCACACCAATCAATCGGTCACTCCAGTCGTTGCTGTCGAGTGCCACCTGCTTTCTTGGGGTATATTCCAGCGAACCATGGGTTCCGAAATGGATGAGTGCATCAGCACTGAAACCATAACGTGCCCAGAGATAAGAGGCAACATAGGTGTAAGGAGGTGCCTGGTCGGTGCCATGCACAATCTTGAAGGAGTCGCCTCCCACGCCTGCCATCACCTGTGGAAGCAGGGCCACATTACCAAACTGCAGTCTTGCCACCGCCAACTTGCCGTCATCGGTAGCCATATATTTGCCAGGGAAGGAGCCATAGAGCTGGTTCATCTCCTTGATCATCTTCTTAGACAAAGCCTTCTGGGTCCATCCGGCAAACTGCTGGGCGGTAACCAGGGCTGGATGTCCAGACTTCAGGAACTGGGTATAAGCACCCTCGGCATAGGTTCCGAAGACTGCACCCTGAGCCTGAATCATCTTTGCCAATTCCTGAGGATTGGCTGGCAACTTGCCTACATTGTATCCCTCATTCTTCAAGCGAACCAGGAGATTGTAGAGCGATGGAACCACTTCCATTCCCGAAGCGGTAAGAGCATTCTGACCGGGACCCTTGAAATAGAAGATGACGATGCGCTTGCTGCTGTTCTTCTTGTTCTTCAGATTCACATAGCCCTGCACGCTCTCCACGAAACTCTCCATTCTGTCTGGAATGCCGTAAACCTCCTGCAAGCCTTCCTTGTTGATGCGCTGTCCGAAAACCACGTATGGACGGATAGCACCATCAATCTCCGGAGTCACGATGCTCTGCGACATGAAGCCGCCGTTCATTCCCTGCTTGTCGTTCTCCCAATCGGTGGTCAAGCGGTTGATATTAAGAGGTGAGAACAGTGGAATATTCTTCTGCTTCAGGAACTCAACGAAGTAATCGCCCAGTCTGCCGTGCGCCATATTCACTACGGCATTCGCCTGGATGCTGTCGGCATGATGACCGGCAATAAAGCTCTGAAGCTTATTGATGCGATACACCATGAATCCCTTCTTCTCGAAAGCCTTCTCTATATCAGGAGCCGTACCCATAAAACCAGTAAGCATGATGGTAGGAGCACCTTCTTTATATAAACCGTTCTTTGCCAGGAAGGCATCGTACTCACGGATACTGTTGAAGCCCAGTTCATCACCCTTCTCATCTTTCGGGTCGAAATGAGTCAGGAGATAGTCTGGTCGCTCATTCACACGTTCCGGCTCTGGAGCCATGAACTTCTTTCCGTCGATAAACTTGCGGATGTAAGCGAGCATGCTCTGATAATTCTTCTTGCCGCCGTTCTCGATATACTGCATCAGATAATCGGCATCGAAGTTATCCACTGATACGATATTGTTGGCTGGGTTGGTAGCCGCATGAGTCAGGGTCGGCACCTTGTAGGAAGCCTCTTCCAACTGCTTGCGCTGGTTCTCGTCGATTCGGAGACCCATACCATTCACGATAATCATATCGTAATCATCCAGATGATCGAAATCATCGGTTGTAATCTCACTCAGTTTAATCATCGCATTGTCGTTGGCATGCGAAATCTGTCCCAGCGCAATAGCCTGATAGTTGAGGAAAGCGATGCGGGTAGTACCCACCCAGGCAGAGTATGCCTTCGCCAAACCTCCCAGAACGATCACGGCCAATAAGGCCAGGAAGATGTGTTTCTTTTTAAATTTTCTGATTTTTCCTAATCCTTTTTTCATATCTATTCCTTTTATCGGGCTGCAAAGGTATAGCTTATTTAGAATCTGTACAATACCTAGAATTTGTGATTTTCACATTTTTTATACTTAGAAGTTGGTATCAGATTGATAGGCTCAGACTCCCATATCCTAATAAATGAGTAGTCTTTTCGTGGTTTTACGGAGTTTAGTTTGGTAGTTTCACATAAAAGCCGTAACTTTGCAACATAAATCAAACAGAAACTTTATAATAATGAAGAAACTAATTCTTAGTGCTGCTCTTCTGGCAGCATCTCTGGCATCCCAGGCCCAGCAAGGTCCGCTGTGGATGCGCTACCCTGCCATCTCACCGGATGGCTCTACCATCGCCTTTGCCTATAAGGGCGATCTCTATTGCGTTCCAGCCACTGGTGGCGAGGCACGCCAGTTGACGACCCACGCAGCTTACGACTCTCAGCCTATCTGGAGCCCCGACGGCAAGAAGATTGCCTTCACTTCCAACCGAGAAGGCAGCCTGGATGTTTACGTCATCTCTGCCAAGGGCGGTGCGCCAACCCGACTCACCACCCACAGCGGCAAGGAGACTCCAATCGCCTTCAAGGACAACGACCATGTGCTCTTCTCTGCCAACATCATGCCTACAGCCCAGAGCAATCTCTTTGCTGCCAATGAATTCTCACAGGTTTACGAGGTAAGCACAGAGGGCGGTCGTCCTAAATTGTATTCCGTTCTTCCGATGGAGAACATCACCATCAACAAGAACGGTCAGGTGCTCTATCACGACAAGAAGGGTTACGAGGATGCATGGCGCAAGCACCACACCTCTCCTATCACCCGAGATATCTGGATGCTCGATGGCGGCAAGTACCAGAAGCTTACTACCTTCAAGGGTGAGGACCGCAACCCGGTATGGGCTGCCGACAACCAGAGCTTCTACTATCTCAGCGAGCAGGACGGTTCCTTCAACATCTACCGCCGCAACATCGCAAGCGGTAAGGATACCCAGATTACCCAGCAGAAGAAGAATCCTATCCGTTTCCTTACTTCTTCGAATGATGGTTTGCTCTGCTATGGTTTCGATGGCGAAATCTATACCGTAAAGGAAGGTGGACAGCCTCAGAAGGTAAACATCTCCATCACTACAGACAACGATGAACCAAGCCTCATCCGCAAGGTTCAGTCTTGGGGCGCTACCGAGATTGCACTTTCTCCAGATGCCAAGGAGGTGGCTTTCGTGATGCACGGCGATGTATATGTTACCTCTACAGAATACAAGACTACCAAGCGAATCACCGATACTCCTCAGCAGGAGCGCAACCTGAGCTTTGCCCCTGATGGCAGAAGTCTGGTCTATGCTTCTGAGCGCAATGGCGTATGGCAGATTTTCCAGGCTAAGATCAAGAACGAGAAGGAGAAGAACTTTACTTACTGCACCGAGGTAGAAGAGGAACAGCTCACCAAAACCAATGTTACTTCTCAGTATCCTGCCTACAGTCCTGATGGCAAGGAGGTGGCTTTCTATGAGGATCGTGCTACCCTCCGCATCATCAATCTGAAATCAAAGGAAGTACGCACCGTACTCGATGGCAAGTACAACTATTCTTACTCTGATGGCGACATCTGGTTTGAATGGAGCCCAGACAGCAAGTGGCTCATGTGCAGCTACATCGGTAACGGCGGATGGAACAATACAGATATCGCCGTGGTAAAGGCTGACGGAAAGGAAGTTCACAATATCACCGACAGCGGTTACAGCGACAGCAACGGTAAGTGGGTACTCGGCGGAAAGGCTATCCTCTTCGAGAGCGACCGTGCCGGTTATCGCAGTCACGGTTCATGGGGTGCTGAATATGATGCCTATCTCATGTTCCTCGACCTCGAAGCCTACGACCGCTTCCGCATGTCTAAGGAGGAACTCGAATTAGCCGAGGCAAACAAGGACGAGAAGGAGAAGAAGGCTGACGAGAAGGAGGAGAAGAAGAAGGAAAACAAGAAGAAGAAAGAGGAGAAGACCGGAAAGATTGAGGTGGATAAGGTGAAACCTCTCGAACTCGACTTCGAGAACTGCCGTGACCGTGTGGTACGTCTTACCGTCAACTCATCCAATATGGGTGATGCCATCATCGACAGCAAGGGAGAGAAGGTATATTACCAGGCTGCCTTCGAAGGTGGCTACGACCTCTGGTGCCACGACCTGAAGGAAGGCAGCACTACCCTGATGATGAAGGGTATAGGCGGAGGCGGCTTCGTTGCCGACAAGGACATCAAGAACCTCTTCCTCTGCAATGGCAGCAGCATCAAGAAGATTGACCTGGGCAGCAAGGCTACTACCAACATCGCCTTTGAGGCTCCATTCAACTACAAGCCTGCCGAGGAGCGCCAGTATCTCTTCGACCATGTATGGCGCCAGGTAGCTGACAAGTTCTATGACCCAAAGATGCAGGGTGTGGATTGGGAGTACTATCGCAAGGTTTACGAGAAGTACTTACCTTATATTAATAATAACTTCGACTTCGCTGAGATGTTGAGCGAGATGCTGGGTGAGCTGAATGCTAGCCATACCGGTTGCCGCTATTACGCCAGTGGTGCTTCTCTTTCTACCGCAGCTCTCGGTGCTTTCTTCGATCCTAACTATGAGGGTGACGGCTTGAAGATTCAGGAAGTTATCAAGCGTGGTCCGTTCGCTGTGAAGAAGAACGAGGTTACTGCCGGCTGCATCATCGAGAAGATTGACGGTGAGGCTATCAAGGCTGGTAAGGATTACAACGCATTGCTCGATGGAAAGGCTGGCAAGAATGTACGCCTCACCATCAAAAACACCAAGGGCAAGACTTTCGACCTGACCATCAAGGCGATTTCGCAGGGTGCTCAGCAGGAGCTTCTCTACAAGCGCTGGGTGGATAGAAACCGTGCCATCGTGGATAGCGTTTCAAAGGGTAGAATCGCATACGTTCATGTCAAGGCGATGAACAGCGAGAGCTTCCGCACCGTATATAGCGAACTCTTGAGCGACAAGAACCGCAACAAGGATGCCGTAATCGTAGATGAGCGCCACAATGGTGGTGGCTGGTTGCACGACGACCTCTGCACCCTGCTCAGCGGTAAACAATATCAGGAGTTTGTGCCTCATGGAAAGGTTGTAGGCAAGGATCCATTCAACAAGTGGACCAAGCCATCCTGCGTTCTGATCTGCGAGGATGACTACAGCAACGGCCATGGTTTCCCATGGGTATATAAGGAGTTGGGCATCGGTAAGCTGATTGGTGCACCGGTGGCTGGAACAATGACCGCCGTATGGTGGGAGACCTTGATGGACCGCAGCCTGGTATTCGGTATTCCACAGGTAGGTTGCCGCGACATGCGTGGTACCTTCGGCGAGAACACCACCCTCTATCCAGACATCGAGGTGTATAACTCTCCAGAGGATTACATCACCGGTCATGATACCCAGCTCATTAGAGCCGTAGAGGAAATGATGAAGAAGTAAGAAAACAGGAATTATTCCGAGATTTCGATTAAATCAATCGATTGATTCTACATCAAAAGAGCGTGATCGCCAAATGAGGCAATCACGCTCTTTCTTTGTTAACATTAAAATATTCGAAGATGAAAGAAATCTAGCAAACTTTCTTCTTTCGCTCACAATAGCGTTCGCATTGGTTAGAGCGATGGTTTGATGACCTCAATCCAGGCATCAATGCGCTCCTCTGTCTTGTCGTCCTCGTTCACCTCGTCGAGTGCCAGACCCAGGAACTTGTCATCCTCTACTGCCTCACTGTCATCATAGGTGTATCCATCAGTAGAAACACCAGGCAATACGGTAGCGCCAGCCTCAACGGCAGCATCATAGAGTTCCTTCATACCGCCGCAGAATGTATCAGGGTAAGACTCGCTGTCGCCACAACTGAAGAGGGCAACAGTCTTGCCAGCCAAGCCGGCACTCTTCAGCGTCTTCACGCCATCATACCAGTCATCCTGCATCTCGCCGGCACCCCAGGTAGAAGTACCGAGAATGAGATTCTCATGACTTGCGATAGTAGCGTCATCGATGTTAGCTACATCTACAGCTTCCACGCCCAACTTAGAGGCGATGGTTTCGGCAATCGACTGGCATGAGCCAGTAGAAGAGCCATAAATTACGATAGTTGTTTTCATTTGTCCTTTTTCTTTTAGTTACATTTATTTTCGGGTGCAAAGATACAGCCTTTTCCCATCATCTGCAATACCTAAAAATGATGGTTTCGGGAAAATACCTAGATATGGGGATGGGAGAAAAGTTTTAGGATGGTTGAGCCTAAAACTTCTGGAATTCGGTGAGTTTTAGGACAAATCATCCTAAAACTTTCTTAAATATTCTACTTTTAGGATGATTGAGCCTAAAAAATCGTACCTTTGCATCAAAAACAAAGACTTGATCCGATGAAAGATTTTGCAGCGATAGATTTCGAGACAGCCAACCAGCAGCGTACAAGCGTCTGCTCGGTGGGCATTGTGATCGTGAGGGATGGTGAGAGAGCAGACAGCTTCTACAGCCTCATCAAGCCTGAGCCGGAGTATTACTCTTATTGGAACACCCGGGTTCATGGGTTAACTTTGGAAGATACGATGAATGCCGATGTCTTCCCGAAAGTCTGGGCAGAGATTGCGCCCAAGATAGAAGGTCTGCCCCTGGTAGCCCACAACGCCCCCTTCGACGAAGGCTGCCTCAAGGCTGTATTCCAGATGTATCAGATGGAATATCCCGGCTACGAATTCCACTGCACCTGCCGAGCCTCCCGAAGAAAGTTGGGCTCCCTCCTCCCCAACCATCAACTCCAGACCGTAGCCGCCTATTGCGGTTACGATCTCACCCAGCACCACAACGCCCTGGCAGATGCCGAAGCCTGTGCCTGGATAGCAAGAGAGCTGCTATAAGCCAAACAGAGAAATTTGTGGTGTTTTTACCACAAATTTCTCGCATTTTTGCAGGGAATTTACCACAAATTTCGTATATTTGCACCAAAAATGCTAAAAAGCATTCAAACAAATGAATTAATAACAGAAGAAATATGGAATTATTGAAGCAATTATCCGACAATCTCATCAAACGTACCGACACCCGATACGTGAGATATATGTATCATCAGATTCCATGGAAGAATCGGATGACAGCCCTTGTGGGACCTCGTGGCGTGGGTAAGACCACACTCCTCTTGCAATACATCAAGCAGAATCTCAAGTTGAAGGACACCCTATATGTGAGTGCCGAATCCATCTATTTCGCCAATCATACACTCTTTGAAACAGCCATGAAGTTCAATCAACTTGGCGGCAAGCATTTCTTTATCGACGAAATACATAAATATAAAGGATGGGCAACGGAGCTGAAGATGATATACGATAATCAGCCCGACCTGCAAGTAGTGTTTACAGGATCATCAGTGCTTGACATCTATCAGGGAACCGCCGACTTAAGCCGTCGTGTCCTCGTCTATAAAATGCAAGGTCTGTCGTTTAGAGAATATATTGGCATGAAACTCGGAATCGACCTACCAGCCTACACATTGGAGCAAATCGTCAATCATGAGGTAGAATTGCCGATAGAGATAGACCATCCCCTATCCCTCTTCAACGAATATCTGCGCCAGGGGTACTATCCATTTTATGAAGACGAGGGCTATAAAATGCGCTTAAACCAGGTAGTAAGCATGACGCTGGAAACCGACATTCCCCAATATGCCAACTACACAGTAACCATATCGAGGAAATTGAAGGAACTGATGCAGGTGATAGCAGACAGTGTGCCATTCAAGCCCAACATGAGCACCATCGCTACAACCATCAAAGCAGACCGCGGCTTGCTTCCCGACTACTTTGAACTTATGGAAAAGGCAGGTCTCATCGCCCAACTCCACGATTCAACAAAGGGAGTAAGAGGTCTGGGAAAAGTTGAAAAAGTATATCTCGATAATACAAACCTCTCTTTCGCCCTCACATCTGAAACTCCCGACATAGGAAATCAACGTGAGACCTTTTTCTTTAATCAGATGAGAGTGAACCATACCGTTTACAATTCTCCCATCTCTGATTTTCTGATAGACGGCAAGACCTTTGAGATAGGTGGCAAGAAGAAAGGTCAGAAGCAGATAACCGAGGCAGAAGAGGGATATATCGTAAAAGATGATATTGAAACCGGTTTCGGCAATATCATTCCTCTCTGGACATTCGGAATGAATTATTAAGCACCAGGAGGCTACAGAGACTGAGCAGCAGACAAATGCTGAATAAGAATTCACAAGAGCTCTGTAGAGAACAATTGAGTTCTATTTACAGACGACATATTTAAGAAATTAATTGGGAAAGCGTAGAATCCTACAGGCATCTCTGCCAGCAGGATTCTACGCTTTTTGATACAGAAGCATACACATGGATTTCTATAATGCAAGCCAAAAGTTTAAACCTATTAAACATTCCCGTTTTTTGTCATTAATGACACTTTTCGGGAATGACTATGATTATAAAAGTAGAGATCCTGCACCTTGTCATGGAGCATAGAAGCATGAAGAAGACCATCTTTCCATTCTTCAGGAATTTGGTCTATCCCAAATTTAGCACCCAGGATTGCACCTGCTACAGCTGCATTGGTATCCGCATCTCTCCTCCCGATAAAACAATCTTCAGAATACCCTCTTTATACGAGGTTGCATGCCAATAAGCCCATAGGGCAGCCCCTAAAGTTCTGAGCGTAGCTTACAGATATTCTCCGCATTACTAGTCACATTTTCCTTCAGAAGCCCTACCACCGAAGTTCTCATGACGGCTCCATTAGCTGCAGCTTTTTTCTTTCCCAACTTCCAGATAATCTCTGCAGCCTTCTGTGGATTCGAAGTATAGTCGCCAAGAGCCATTACATTATAGGTATGCCGGCCAATTCCCATGCCTCCGTTCATCATCCATTCCTTAAACCTTCTGGCAATATCAAGAATATCTACCTTTTGACAAGCCACAAAGGAATCTAAGATGCATAGCATCATGTCGGTATCATCAGTCCAGTCGCCTCTTTGCTAACGACGACGATGATCATCTTGCACGATTTGTGAATAGTTCTCTATCCCATTAGGATAAAAACGCTCCACCTCTTGCTTGGACATAAACTCCGTGCTCAGCCCCAAGGCATCTCCTACATTATGATCTATTCTGATATTTATTCTTGTAATAATTTTGCTTTCTGAACTTGGAATTCTTCTTCTGTAAGAACTCCAGCATCCCTGAGTTGCACCAATTTGGTCAGTTCATCAGCAATGCTATTTGATGAGGTAGCCTTTTGACTTTGGCTTGCACTACTCTTATCAACTATGTCTATAATGATAGAAAAAATGTCCTTTATGCCTGTAACTTCTTTCATCAGCCCCTCATAGAAAATCTTATCGGCAGTATTCTTTGTCTCAAGAACAACTCTATCTTTTCCTGCTTTGAAAATCTCAAGCAAAATTGTAGGATCAGAAGTACTCTTGAGTAATATCTTTATAGACATCCTTTCGATTTTCTTGTTTTTGACAGCCTTTGCTGTATTACTGCCAACGATAGCACCAACACCACCAAAAAGTAAACCACCAACTACAGCACCACCAAGAGACTTATTGTACATATCATTACCATTTTCTTCATACGAAATGCTTACAATATCAGAATATCGGTGCAGATGCATACTTGTAGGAGTAACGATGGCAACAAATTCATTGACATCATCAGTAATGAAAGCATAATCATTATATGCCTTTACAGCAGGAGTAGATTTCTTCAATACCACATTCCATTTTTTCAATGTGTAATTAAGATTGAATTCCTTAAGCAATATATTACCTTTGCTTGTCTTTATGCGCAATATCTTGTTATGGGTGGCATCATAAGATACTATGTAACTATCTGTTTTCACCGTTTCTGTAACAGAAAAATCTCCAACTACTTGTGTATTTCTACCTTCATTAGTTGTTGCGCATACAGTCACGTCCTGTCTTTGGGAATTAAAATACAATTTTAAGTCACCATTTCCATAACAATCATCGTAATCCAGCATCTGGGCAAAAATATCCTGCTGTTCTTTTCTTGCCTTTCGATCAGAAGCCTTACTTTTGGCATTAAGAGCCATGACTAAGCCAACAACTACACCTATAGCGGGTATTATAGCTATGGGATTTCCTGACTCATCAGAATTGTAAGATAATATAGCCATAATAGCAAAAATTACGGAAAGGACTAGAGCCCCTCCAACACTAAAATCATCTTGTTTTTTCATATCAAACTATTTTAACAATAGTTCGTTAATAATTCAATAATGTGCTAAGCAGCTATACGCTGTAAGC